>JAJTXU010000082.1 GCA_021462845.1 Anaerolineales bacterium | reverse complement strand
GACTGGAAGAACGTATATAAATTTTGAAGATATAACCTAATACACCCTAAAAACACCAAGATGACCTTGACCAATTTACAGAAAATACCTTGCACTATCCTGATATGTTTTTATCCATCATCGCGGCCTCCTCTTCATACGATGAATTTACCCAAGAAGAAAACGAGTATCAAAGCATTGACTGAATTGATTAGACAAGTCTATCACAATGAAAAAAAAATGACAACCCTATTTGTCTCATTTTCTCGTGTCATTCTGTTGTTCCATGTACAAGTCGTTTTTGTATAACGAGAACGGCGTATAATACCCCCATGCCAAAATCCCCTCCCGAATACGTCGGCTTTGGGATGCTGACGCCTGCGAGAATGTCGAGCTGATTGAAGGGGTGCGCGTCGTGGAGATGATAGTCTCTGTACTGTATGATCCGAAGGGGGAGAAACTGCGCGTGTGATTCAGATGCCTTGCGGCGTGCTACAATATAGGCGAAACAAGGAGCAGTATTATGGTTACGCAAACCGTGGAAGCGATTTATGACGGAAAAGTTCTTCGCCCCAAGAAGCGCCTGGCGATTAAGCCGAACACGCCTGTTCATCTGACCATACGAGCGGTAAAGGCAAAAGCCAAAAAGAAAAAATCCGCTTTGAAAGTCATCGAGTCGCTGAAGGTGGATGCGCCTGCCGATTGGGCGGAGAATATCGAAGCGTATTTGCAGGCGAAAAAACGCGCTCATGAATGACAAGGTATTTCTTGATACGGCATTTGTTGTCGCGCTGGCGTCGCCCGCCGATAAGTATCATGAAAAAGCGAAGCGCCTTTCGCGTCAAATCGAAAGGGAAGGTGTTGCTCTGGTCACTACCCGAGCCGTTTTGATCGAGATTGGCGATGCGATGGCAGAGGAACGCACGCGTCATGCAGGCGTAGCGATTCTTCAAGCGTTGGAGGAAGATGTGAATCTTGCCATCGTTCAAAATAGCGAAGACTCGTATCGCCGCGCCTTTGCCCTGTATGAGTCGCGTTCAGATAAAGAGTGGGGAATGACAGATTGCATTTCATTTGTGGTGATGGCTGGCGAGAAAATCACCGAAGCCTTGACTACCGACACTCATTTTCAGCAGGCTGGTTTTACTGCCCTCATGCATGAATAAATAAGAAAGTATCTATGCAAAAATCCCCTCCCGAATACGTCGGCTTTGGGATGCTGACGCCTGTTGAGATCATCATATTTGAGAAGTTGAAGGCTTAATTTGCCTGTGCTATACTTTGACCATGAAGAAAACAAATTCTTCCAAGCCTCGCAAAGTGCGAGAAACAAAAGCGGAGTATCGCGTTCGCGGCGGGAAGGAGTCGAGCATGACCTTGATCGAACAAATTCAGAAGATTGTGTTGAAATTATCGCCCGATAAACAACGCGAGGCGCTTGATTTTGTCGCTTTCTTGCAATTGCGTTCAACTAAGACGCCAGAGCCAGCGGCGGATGCGCAACGCGGCGAACGAATCAAAGACGCGTTTGTTCAATTGGCGAAGATGAAGACGTTCTCGGATATAACCGATCCTGTCGCTTGGCAGAGAAATACCCGCGAGGATAGAGGCCTGCCTGGTCGCGCCGCATGATTCTTGCCGATAGCAACCTTATCATTTACGCCGCATCAGGAAAATATCCCGATTTGGTTGAATGGTTTATAGCAAACAAACCTGTCGTCTCTGCTGTAACGTTGCTGGAAGTGTTGGGGTATCACAAACTCAAAACGAATGAGAAAGCCACGCTGGAAAGCCTGTTTGCGGAAACGAGCGTGATTTATCCTTTTGCTGAAGTATTCCAAAAAGCAATTGAACTACGCCAACAGCGGAAAGTTTCGATAGGTGATGCGTTAATAGCTTCGACAGCGTTGGTTCATCACTTTGCCCTCGCCACACACAACACATCTGATTTTGACTGGATTGATGGTTTGGATTTGACAGACCCGCTTTCCAAATAACCCAAAGGGGAGAAGTTGAAGGCGTAAAGACCTTTACCACGAAGGGCACAAAGAGCACGAAGGAATCAAGTCTGATGGTTTTAAACCTTTGTGACCTTTGTGTCCTTTGTGGTTGAAAAAAGAGAACGGCGTATAATACCCCCATGCCAAAGACTCCTCCCGAATACGTCGGCTTTGGGATGCTGACGCCTGTTGAGATCATGGTGCTTGAGAAACTCCCCAAGCACAACACTGGCGCGATCGTGACCGAGGTCAACGAGTTTGTGTTCGATGATGCCGCAATTGTGGCTTGTTTGTTGCGTCAGTGGGACGTATCCGCGGGGATGATCGGAACGGCTGTTGGCGATGATGAGCGTGGACATGCACTTGCGAAACGGTTGAAGGACTGGGGCGTACAAGGCAAAGTCAGATTCACGAAAGAATACAAAACTCCGCTCGAAGTGAACGTCTCAGACCGCAAAGGCGCGCGGACGTACTTCTGGCAACGCACGCCTCAAATCCTGGGGACGCTTGATTCGGCTGACCTCCGCTTGATTCGCGGCTCGAAAGTCCTCTACGTGGATTGGTACGATGGCAGTCACGTTTTGCGCGCAATAGACGAAGCAAACCGACTCAATGTCCCCGTGTTTGTCAATCTCGAACATGGACACAGAAATCAAGATGTGTTGAAGCAATATGCGGAACGCGCAACGTTTTGTCAGGCGGTGACAGACGCCGCGCAACTCGGCGGCAAACGCGCGTTGATCGGTACGGCGCGAAAATTGTTGAAATCGGGAATCGAAACAGCCATCATCACTCTCGCCAAAGGCGGATGCCTCGTAGCGCAAGGGGATGAGATTGTGCGAGTCTTCGCTCCGCAAGTCAAAGCCGTGGATGCGTGCGGGGCAGGGGCGACGTTTTCAGCAGGTTTCATTTATGGTTACCTCAATGAATGGAGTTTGGAACAATCCGCAAAGTTTGCCACCGCCGCCGCGACGTTAAAGGTCACACGCGCGGGATTGCGGATGTTTTCGGTTACCGAAATTCTAGAACTGGCTGATAAACTAAAGGTTGAGCATTGGGCATTCAAGAACAATCGCTTCGAGATACTCGATAGAATTATGAATATTCCGAGGCAGGTGGCAGTGCAAAGTCAACGCGCACAGGCAAGACTCCTGCGCGAACTGAAGATTCCTGAGAGAAATACCCACCGTAATCAGCAATCACACATGAAAGAGAAGAGGAAGACAGTTTAAATTTCATCATGTCATGCTGAGCGAGGCGAAGCATCTCTCCACGACAAACAGAGACCCTTCGGTCGCTGGGAGGCGCTCCCTCAGGGTGACATACCAGAGGATACTCATGTCATTCGCCGAGCTTCTTACGCAAGAACAAATTCAAAAAATTCACGAAGCGTCGCTGGAGATTCTCCAAGAGACGGGATTCAAAGTCCGTTATGAGCCGGCGCGGGAGTTGTTTGCCAAACACGGATGTTCCGTAGATGGCGAGCGTGTCAAATTTCCGCGCGAGGTGATCGAGAAATATCGAAAGATGGCGCCGCCGTCGTTCACGTTCCATGCGCGCGACCCAAAATTTGACAGGACGATCCCGCGCGATAGCCCCGTCATCGTAACGGCGAGTTCGGCTCCCGATATCATTGACCCGGTCACAGGTCACGAAAGACGCGCCGAGTCTGCCGACATCGCCCGCATCGCGCATCTCATCAACGAACTGCCCGGCTACGATATGTTTTCCATCTCCACGCTGGCAGACGACGCGCCGAAGGACCAATTCACCATCTCGCGTTTGTATCCTGCGTTGAAATATTGTCTCAAGCCCATCCGCGCGACGACAACTGATCATAAGGATACGCTGGCGATGATGGAAATGGCGTACATCGTGGCTGGAGGGGAAGAGGCGTACAAGGAGCATCCGTTCCTCACGCATCATTATTGTCCAACCGTTTCGCCATTGACGATGGATGTGCTCTCCACTGAAAATGTGATGTACTTTGCGGGCGAGGGTCTGCCTGTGTATCCGACCATCGTACCGAACGCGGGACTCACATCACCCATGTCTATGGCGGGGACATTGGTACAGGGCAATGCGGAATATCTTGCGACGGTCGCGTTGATGCAAATGGTGAAGGAAGGCACGCCGACGATTTATGCCACGCTCGCAACGGTCGCGGATATGCGTTCAGGCGCGTATACATCGGGCGCGATCGAGTGCGGAATGTTGCACATGGCGTTCGCCCAACTCGCGCGGTTTTATAACGTCCCTTGCGGTGGCTATGTTGGTCTAACAAATTCCAAACTCAATGACGCACAAGCGGGATACGAAACAGGCATGTCTGGCATGGGCGGCATCGTCGGCGGTATGGATATGTTCAACATCGGCGGGTTGATCGACGCGCTGAAAACGTTTGATTTTGCCAAAGCGGTCATTGACGATGAGGTGGCGCAGATGTTGAAGCGTGTCAAACGCGGGATTTCGTTTAGCGATGAAGACTTGGCAGTTGACCTCATCAAAGAGATAGGACCGGGCGGTTCATTCATCGTTGCCAAGCACACGATCAACCGCATGAAGACCGAAGCCGTAATGACCAAGATCGCCGACCGCGATGCGCGGACCGCGTGGGAGCGGAAAGGCGCGTTGGATATCCACGCGCGCGCGATGAATAAGGTCAAGGATATTATGTCGAAGAATCCCGAGCCGTTGATTTCGCCTGAGGTGGATGAGAAACTTCGCGCGGCGTTCCCGGGTTTGGTGGCGGGTGAGTTGGCGGCGATTCAATAATGTTCATGATGCAGTTCAACTGCATCATGAACTGTAGTGCCGACTTAAGTCGGCGTTACGGAGAAAATAATGTCACGCAGAATCCGAATCTTATTGGGCGTTCTTCTTCTTGCGGTTTCGCTCACGCTTTTGGTTTGGGGATTCATGCCATCGCGCCGCGAGGTTCGCACACAGCCCATCGCGCCGAATGAGATGCAGTTGCCGTATCTCTTTGAATCTGTTTCATGAAATCGTCTCCTCGCTTACTTCTGATTCTATTGATCGCGCTGGCGGTTATCGCCTGCGGAAGCATGTCTTCCGCCGCGCCTGAGCCGCCGGCTTCGACAGATCAACCTGCCGCTGAGGAAATTCCCCCGACCCAATTTGTTTCCACGGCTTTGCCAAACACCGGCGGAGGAGAATCGGTCATCCCGACTTTGTCACCGGCGATTCCGGAGCGGCGGCGACTTACCCTCGAATTCCCGCCTCAGATCCGCGCGGGAGATTCGGATATCGTCCGCCTCACGCTCGAGGTGGATGATTTGGGTAACGTCACGCCAACGGCGGAGGTTGGCGGAAATGTTGTCACGGGTGAAACTGTTGAAATTCCCAACTTGTATGCAACGCATAACATCATCGCCGAAGCGCGCTTTGACATTGCGGGGATGCAAGTGTCACCGTCTGGACTTACCAGCCAGCCTCTTTCGGAAGGGCAGTCTGTTTCATTTTATTGGAGCATTCGCCCCGACGGAGTCGGCGTCTATCGCGGGACGGTGTGGCTGTACCTGCGCTTTGTCGAACGCTCGAGCGGCGAAGAAAGCCAAAAAGCGGTATCAGCCCAACCCGTCGAGATCGAGGCGGTGAACTTCCTCGGCTTATCGGGCGACTTGGCGCGATCCTTCGGCGCTGTCGGTTCCATCGTTGGGACAGTCATCGGATTTCCGTTTTTTGAAGACATTGTAAAGTTTCTCTTCCGCCGTCGTACAAAAAAATAGGACGAAAATCACTCAAAGATAAATACTCCGTCAATTCGGGCTGAAAATCCTTTATGGTACAATCTTGCCGCTCGTAAAAAAAATTCGCAGGAGATTTTATGAGTTCGTGGGTTTATGTTGGGTTGTTTTTACTTGTTGGGTTGATCATTCCAGTTGGCGCTATCGTCGCGGCGTGGGCGCTGTCGCCGAAGAAGCCGAACCCGATCAAGCAGACCACCTACGAATGCGGCATCGAAACGGTGGGCGATTCGTGGGTGCAGTTCAAAGCCCAGTATTATATTTTCGCGCTGGTTTTCTTGATCTTCGATGTGGAGACCGTCTTTCTCTTCCCGTGGGCGGTGAAACTGAATTCGCTTGGCATGTTCGCTGTGATCGAAGGCATCATTTTTATCCTCATCCTCGTCGTCGGCTTGGCGTACACGTGGCGCAAAGGGATGCTGGAGTGGGTGTAATTTCCATACGATTAATGAAAAAGGCTGAATTGGTTTAACCCGTTCAGCCTTTTCTTTGTCCTTGCCTCGTTTCCTCTCCCAGCGGGAGAGGCTAGGGTGAGGGAGATTTCGGAGCAATGATGGATTTTCTCAAAGACCCTCTCAAAGTTGCGGCAGATTGGCTGCTTGGGATTTTTGCGGGTTGGGGCATGCCCGAATTGTGGGCGAACGTCCTGATCGGCTTCCTCGGCATCTTTATTCTCGTTGCCTTGCTGATGGTGTTGGATATTTTCCTCGTGTGGATCGAACGCAAGGTGGTCTCGCGTTTTCAATCCCGCATCGGACCGAATCGAGTCGGACCGTTCGGGCTGATCCAGCCATTCGCCGACATTATCAAACTCCTCATTAAAGAAGACACCACACCCGAAGGCGCGGATCGGGTGTTGTATAACCTCGCGCCGATCCTTTCGATGATGTCTGTATTGATTTTGTGGGCGGTGGTGCCGCTCGCGCCCTCCATCCTCGGCGTGGATTTGAATATCGGCGTGTTGTACATCATTGCGGCGGGCGCGATCGGCACGCTCTCGATCATCATGGCGGGCTGGTCGTCGAATAACAAATATTCGCTCATCGGCGCGTTCCGCGAGGCGGCGGTGATGTTGTCGTTTGAGATCCCGATGCTCACCGTGATGCTCATCCCGACGATTTTTACGGGTTCGATGGGTATCGGCGCGATCACACAGGCGCAGGACACGTGGTTTGTCTTTCTCGCTCCGCTCGCCGCCGTGATCTTCCTCATCGCCGCGATCGCCGAACTCGGACGTTCCCCATTCGATATGGGCGAAGCGGAATCGGAGTTGATCTCCGGCTACAACATTGAATACTCGGGCATGAAGTTCGGCATGTTCTATGCGGGCGAACTCCTGCATGCGTTCACCTTCGGCGGTTTTTGGGCGATCCTGTTCTTTGGCGGGTATCGCTTCTTCGGCTTGGAGCAGGTCAGCGCGTTCCTTGCCATCGCCATCCTTTTCTTCAAAGCGTTCATCGGTTATTGGATCATCATGTGGATCAAGTACACGCTCCTTCGCATCCGCATCGACCACATGCTCGCTTTCAATTGGAAGTTTCTCACGCCCGTCGCTTTTGTCTTGCTCATGGCGACCGCCTTCATGAACGCGCTTCTCGCCGACGCCTCGAACTGGCTCTACATCGGCGGCATGTTCCTCTCGAACGTTCTTGTCGCGTGGATCTCGCTCGAAGTGGCGCGCTCCGCCAGCCGACGTGAAAGGGAGAGGGTGGAGGGAGGCAAAGCGGTTGAGGCGCATCAATAGAAAAGGATTCTCTCGCGCTCGTTGGGAGAAGTAGAGAATTGGAGAATTACTTCAATGACCATTGATCAAATCATCTTCCTCGTCGTCGCCGTTGCGACATTGATCGCCGCGTTTCGCGTGGTGACGACGGGAAACCTCATCCATGCCGCGTTTTGGTTGATCGCCGCGTTGTTCGGCGTGGCGGCGATCTTCGCCATCCTCCACGCGAGTTTTCTCGCGGTCGTTCAGGTGGTTGTGTACATCGGCGCGATTTCGATCCTGTTCATCTTTGCGGTGATGCTCACGCGCAAAGATATGCGCGACCAGGGTCCGCAGTTGAATCGGAATTGGGGATTCGGCGCGTTTCTCGCCGCGCTCGCCCTCGTCGGATTGGTTTTTCTCGTCCACGGTTGGAGCGGCGTCACGAAGACTGCGCCAGCCTTCCCGTCCGAGTTTGACGCGGTGTCGGCGTTGGGCAACGCGCTTGTGTCGCCCGATGCGTACGTCCTGCCGTTTGAAGTCGCCTCCGTGTTGTTGGTCGCCGCGCTGGTCGGCGCGGTGTACGTTGCGTACAATCGAAAATAGGAGACGCGATGGTTCCTTTATCCTGGTATCTAATTTTTTCCGCCATCTTGTTCAGCATCGGATTGTTCGGCGTGTTGTCGCGGCGTAATCTGGTTGCCATTTTGCTCGGCATCGAATTGATGCTGAATTCGGTGAACGTGAACCTCGCCGCGTTCTGGCGTTACGGGACCGTGACGAATATCACCGGGCAGGTGTTCGCCATCATCGTGTTTGCCGTCGCCGCCGCGGAAGTGTCGGTGGGCTTGGCGCTTGTCATTTCCGTCTACCGCAAACGCAACACGGTCATCGCGGACGAGATTGATATGTTGAAGTTCTAGCGAAAGAGAGAAGCAGGGAATTGGAGAATTCTCCAATTCTCAAATTCTCTTTTTGGAGGCTTTGTGTCAACCGAAACCATCATCTGGCTTATTCCTCTCCCTCCCGCTCTCGCTTTCTTTTTGATCGTGTTGTTCACGAATCGAAACAAGGCGCTCAGCCACACGATCGCCATCGGCGCCGCTCTGCTTTCATGGCTCGGAAGCATGATCGTGTTCGCGCGCGCGCTCGGCGTGGAACACTTCGGCGAACATCCGTTTGAATCGTCCATCAACTGGCTGCCTCTCGCGGGCTCGTGGTTCAAGATCGGCGTTCTCGTTGACCCGCTCACCGCGTTGACGTTGTTCTTCGTCGCGTGGACGGTGTTGATGATCTTCATCTATAGCGTCGGCTATCACAACTTCGGTCAGCCGGAGGGCGACCACGACCAGAAGGGACTGCCCCCGCATGGCGCGACGGTGGAAGAACATGGAAACAAACATGTCGTCCCATCCGTCGAGCCGATGTACTCGCGCTTCTTCGCTTTTATCGGGTTGTTCGCTTTTGGCATGTTCACCCTCGTGGTTTCGGATAACTTGCTCACGTTGTTCATTGGTTGGGAGATCATGGGCTTGTGCTCGTACCTGTTGATCGGTTTCTGGCACGGCAAGAAGTCCGCGCGCGATGCGGCAGTCAAAGCCTTTCTGACCACGCGCGTTGGCGATGTGTTTATGTTGTTGGGCATTGCCTATCTTTATTCGGTCACTGGCACGCTTTCATTTCGTGAAATTTTTACGGAAACAACTTTACATGCTTTGCAGTTAATTCCAAGCGGTGTGCTGGGTTTCTCAACGGCGGGCTTGATCGGATTGTTGCTCTTCATCGGCACAGTTGGCAAGTCGGCGCAATTCCCTTTACACGTCTGGTTGCCGGATGCGATGGAAGGACCGACTCCCGTTAGCGCGATGATCCATGCCGCCACGATGGTTTCGGCGGGCGTGTACACGGTCATTCGCATGTTCCCGTTGCTCAGCCTCGACGCGCAGACCATGTCTGTTGTCGCGTTCATCGGCGCGTTCACCGCGTTATTCGCCGCCACAATCGCTCTCGCGCAAAACGACATCAAGCGCGTGCTGGCGTATTCCACCATCTCGCAACTTGGATTCATGATCGCCGCGCTCGGCATCGGCGCGTATATCGCCGCCATCTTCCATCTCATCACGCACGCGTTCTTCAAAGCCTTGCTCTTCCTCGGCTCAGGCTCGGTCATTCACGGCATGGAGCATGGCGTTTTACATACCGGCAATCACAAAGTAGACCCGCAAGACATGTTCAACATGGGCGGCTTGAAAAGCAAAATGCCCATCACATTCTGGACGTTCCTCATCGGCGGCTTTGCACTTTCGGGTTTCCCGATCGTCACTGCGGGCTTTTGGTCGAAGGATGAGATCCTCGCGGATGCGTTCGCGCATAACCTGCCCGTATTCATCACGCTTGCGATTGCCGCATTCCTCACCGCGTTCTACACGATGCGCCAGATCACGCTGACCTTCCTCGGCGAACCGCGCACAGAAGAGGCGAGTCACGCGCATGAGACTCCGTGGACGATGACATTTCCGCTCCTCGTTCTCTCGGTCTTAGCCATCGGGTATGGCTGGCTCGGCATCCCGGAGGATTTCCCCATCCTCGGCGGACTCCTCCCGAACTGGCTCCATGAATTTGCCGGTGCCACCCTCGCCCACCATCCCGAAGCGGGCGAATTTCATCCCGTTCCTTTGCTGACGTCGTTCATCGTCGCCCTCGGCGGACTCGCGCTCGGCTACCTGATGTATCGCAATGTCAATTCCTCTGCCGAAGACAAACTGCAATTCGGCTTCCTCAAGAACAAATATTATGTTGACGAAATCTACGAAGCGGTTTTCATCAAACCCGTCACGTGGTTTGCCGATAAAGCCGTCTACCAGATCATGGACAAGGGTTTCATTGACGGTATCCTGCATCTCTTCGGTCCCGGCACGCAGGGCATCGGCGACGCCATCCGCAATTACTTCGACTTGCCCTTCATCAACAGATTCCTCGGCGACGGCTCGGCAAATGTCACCTATTTCTCCGGCGAGAAATTGCGCGTCATTCAAACGGGGCGCATCCAACAATATCTCATGCTCGCGCTGATTCTTTTCATCGCCATCGGCGCAGTCTTGTACTTCTTCGTTTTTGCATAAGATATATATGAAAACTCCGCAAACAAAAACTCAACTAAAACAACGCACCAGCATTTTTTGGATAAAAATTGCTTTTCTATTGAGTTTGCCGTTCATTTTTTACTACGGTTATTGCTGGGGGCTATGGGGACGCGGCAGTTTGTTATTGCCTTACTTCTGCAATTCTCACGCGCTATGCCTTCCGTATCAGCGCAAAGCGGACAAACAATGAATGTGATCAGCGACCAGGAATTTCATGATTTACGGACGACTGATGGGAAATTGTCTAGCTGGAACCACTCTTTGAGCTAAATATGTTTTATGAATGAATGCGCCAAAGGAATACTCGAGTGAGGTAATATGACTAACTTATTTCTGAAACGAAAGAAAATGCATTATATAGTGCTGATTGGGGTCGTTGTGTTTGCCTTGTCCGTTATGGTTATCATCAATGTAAAAAGTCAATCGGTTCAGAAACTCTCTACTCCTGACTTAATTAAACAGGCGTTTACCAGCGGCGAAATCACTGAAGAAGAAAGATTACTTTATCTAGCTTATGCGTTGGATGATCAAGATAAATTGCCAACCCGATTTCATAGTAGTGTTCCTTGGGGCGGGACTTTGATCATTTGGGAACTCCGCGAAGCTGTTAGGTCTAAATCTATAATGTGTAAACTCAGCCCTTTTGGACAAAGTGAACTTCGGCGAATACTCCAAGAAGGCGTAATATGCGATACTTAGTAGGTTTGTGAATGATATATCCAAACCAGGAGATGGCCTATGTATACCCAAAACTTAATTTTTCAATTTATTTGGCGTCTCGCAATACTAACACCACTTTTTTTTGTAAGCTTTTCTAATCTCAATCCTGTTCTCGGCATTTCCCTCTCGTCTCGCGAGCCTATAGTTGGTCTGACTGTTCAAGGAGAAAAAGTCTTTTCTACTCCTGATCTAATTCAACAGGCCTTTGCTAGGGGTGGAATCACCGAGGAAGAGCGGTTGCTTTATTTAGCTTATGCATTAGGCGATCAAGATAAATTGCCATTTGAATATCATAGTAGTGTTCCTTGGAGTGGTACAGTAACTCTCTTGGAACTTCGCGGAGCTGTCGCGTCCCAACCGGCAGTGATGATACAGAATAATGCCACTATGGCAAGTATTCAAGAGGTTTTGTTAGATACTTCCTGCGGTGATAATGCAACTGTATTGCCTAATACAGTTAATACCGCTCACTTTTTCGTTGAATACAATAGTATTGTGGGCGGGTTAGATATTAGTGATTACCTTACATCGCTTGAGAGTGTTTGGAATGGTGTAGTGTACAACCTTGGTTGGGCAGCACCTCCCGTGCTGTTTAGTAATCCACCTCCTGGTAATCTCTATCATGTTCGGATAGATTCTTTGCCATTGGGTTTGACCGGTTTCGTCGATAGTGTTGGGACTCATGCGGGTCTGGTAGGCGACAATCTCAACACCCCCTGGAACGATGTAGATGCCTATGCATCCTGCCTGGTACTTAACCATGACTATAGCCCATTTGTTGAATACGGCACACGACAGGAAATGCTTAATACTACGATTGCTCACGAATTCACCCATGCAATCCAATATGGTTATGGTGCTGTGACTGGACCTAACACCCCAGATCTTCCATTCATAGAGAGCTCGGCAGCATGGATGGAAGAGGAAATCTATGAATCAGCCAACGTTAGCATTAATAGTCAGCATCTTTGGCCAACGTTCGACAAATGTATGGGGGAATATACAGATCTTGAAAAGCCATATCAATATAATTACTCATATTGGAATATGTTCCGTGGACTGACTGAGCGTTTTGGGGTTGGATCTGTTGGCGGCGGGGAGGAGGTAATGCAAGATTTTTGGGAGGAAACCAGTAAAAGCGCGAATAGTAATATGTTGCCTGCTTTGAATACAGCGTTGCAAAATAAAGGAACTGCGCTGGCTGATGCATACCATGACTATGCTATTGCAGTTAAGTTCAATAAGGTATGCGGAGGCGAGTATGTTTATCCTTATTGTTTGAAAGAAGGACCCGAATATGTTCAAGAGGTCGGTGATACATCTGTTCATGGTAGCATTACTGCTGTGGGAGGCAGTTATACTGGTAATCTAGCCGACAACTACGCGATCAATTGGATTGGATTACCTACCAGTGGCATTTACTCTATCTCTTTGGAAAATACATCAGCGGGGGGGCAATTCCGGGCAAGTATCGTAGCCGATACCGGCAATATGCTAGTGATTACCCCTATGCCAAATTTAGTGAATGGCAATAGCATCGCTACACTCCCTTCGTATCAGCCTCCTGAAGGAGATCAGAGTGTCGTTGCTGTTATTACCAATCAAAGCCAAACTGCTGATAACCCTACAGCTTGTGGCTTAGACTCGTACATATTAAGTTTAGGTGATTTATCGACTCCGACCCCAACGATAACTCCCTCTCCGTTGCCAACTTCTACAGCGACATTCACACCGTTACCAACGTCCACGCCTCTACCGGCTGCGGGTACATTGACCTGTTATTCAGATAACCCGTCAATCTTCGATTGCGTGCAAATTGATCCATACACGGTACGCTGGAACATTATCGGCAATCCATCCACTGCGCCCAATATCGCGGGTCAATTCCAGATTCAATACCCTAATCAGCCGGTGTATGTGACTGCCCATTGGGATGCGCCTGACTGGGTATCTATTCATGGTTGGCAAACGAACCCAGAGGGTCGTTATGGGATTATCGGGTTACCCAGTGTGTATGTGAACGATGGTGGCTATGGCACACCCTGTAGCTTCAACCCCGATAAATTATGCGGTGATTTTGCCGTCGGCACGTGGAATTTCATACAACCCGCAGTAACCAATTCATTCAACAGGGCGACGGTTGGTTTTCAAATCTACCCAGACCCGCCTGCCACGGTGCATTGGAACCCGCAAAATGCCTATCTCATAGTGTCAAGCGTTGGCTACGGTGGAGCGCCCACACCTCAGCCAACACCAACATCAAGCTGTCCGTGGTGGGAGCCGTGGTTCCTTTGCCCTGGCACTAGCGGCCAATCAAATGTACAGCAATTAAAGTTGGTGTCGTTGGCCTCATCAAAATTGGTCGGTACTCTTGAGGAAGTTGTTCTTGATGTTCAACTTTTCTACCGCGTCCGCGATGAGTTATTGAGTCTCACTCCGCAAGGTAATCATTTAATTGACCTGTATTATCAGTATGGACCAGAAATTGGTGGGTTGCTATTGGCTGATTCTGGTCTTTACCAGGAAGGCGTAAGTTTATTGCAAATTTGGGAGCCAAAATTACGCGCTTTGGTAGACAGTCAGGGAAACACTGTAACCATATCGCAAGTAGAGGTGGATGCTGTTGAAAACTTTCTGTTGAATTTGGAGGCGGTAGCCAGTAATGAACTAAGAACCGTTCTTCAAGATGAACGAATTATTTTGGATATGCAAGGGTTTGTCGGTCAAACAATGAGCCAGGCATGGGATGAGATCAATACGGTTGAAACCCCTACACCTACAGCAACGCCAACATATACGCCCACCAACACAAGTACTCCAACCAGCACACCTACTCTTACATCTACACCTACATATACGCCAACTGTTACTCCAACTTCCACTTTTACTTCCACACCTGCACCTGTCTTCCCAATGACAGGCATTCTGGACGACTTCAACCGCGCGAACGGCGGGATCGGGAGCGCATGGTCGGGGAACTCCTCGAAGTACAGCATCTCCTCCAACCAACTGCTGGTGACCTCCAACAACTCCAACTCAGATATCTACTGGAGCGGTCAAGCCTTCGGCGCGGATCAGGAAGTGTACGTCACCTTTGCCAACATCCACGCGAGCGCGGCAGAACAGGATTTGATCCTCAAATCGCAAAGCGCCACTATCTGGAGCGGCGGCATGATCGAAGTGTGGTACGACGCGCCCGGTCAGCGCGTGCAAGTGTGGACGTGGGAATGGCCCGCAGGCTGGGTCCAGCACGGCGCGGATATTCCCGTCACCTTCGTCAATGGCGACACCTTCGGCGCGCGCGCACTTGCCAATGGCAATGTGGAAGTGTACAAGAATGGCGCATTGCTGGGTGTGCGCGATGTCACGAGTTGGTCGTATTACGCGCAAGGCGGCTACATCGGTTTGTGGTTCATCGGCGCACAAAACGCGAGACTAGATGACTTTGGCGGCGGAGCAATTTCCAATGGGATGCAGTCGCTGGTGGCGGGACAGGCTCAAACAAATACTGCATCGGCAGATGCGTTGGATGTGCAGGTGGGCGGAACGTCCGCGTTCTGGCAGGGCATTCCGTTGAGCGAAACCGCCAGCGTGACCATTACCCAAATCCAGACGGGAAAACAAACTCTGTCGTTGAAACCGAAGAGCAACGGCGTATCGGGCGAAGGCGTGGTGCAGGTATTCTACGATCTGGCGAATGGGCGCATCCAATTGTGGATGTATGATCCAGCCCAGGGTTGGGTGCAGGTCGGGAAGGATACTCCCATCAAGTTTGCTGTTGGAGATACGTTCACTGTTCGCACATTTGCCGATGGCAGGCTTGAAATCCTGCGGAATCGAAAATTACTCGCCAAGACCGATGTGATACCATAAAGGGTATATCTATGAACTTCATCTCAACCCACTTCCTCTCGCTCATCCTCTTCATCCCCGCGCTCGCGGCGGTTGTCATGTTGTTCCTGCCGAACGGTGAGAATAAATTACATCGCTGGTTTGCGTTCGGCGCGAGCCTGTTCGCGTTTTCGCTCTCGCTCTCGATCTGGTTTCAGTTCGATTCATCGCAACAAGGTTTCCAGTTTGTCGAGCAATACGAATGGTACGAAGCCCTCAACTCTTCCATTCACCTCGGCGTAGACGGTCTCTCGCTCACGATGGTCTTGCTGACCACGCTCCTCACGCCGCTCGCCATCCTCGCCTCGTTCAACATCAACGAAAACGTCAAAGCCTACATGATGCTCTTCCTCTTTTTGGAGACGGGCATGTTGGGCGTCTTTATATCGTTGGATTTGCTCGTCTTCTTCGTCTTCTGGGAAGTGGGTCTCATCCCGATGTACTTCCTCATCAACCAGTGGGGGAGCGCGAACCGCAACTACGCCTCGATGAAATTCCTGATCTACACCATGGGCGGATCTCTCGGACTCCTGCTTGCGATTCAACTTCTCGGCGTTCTTTTCGGGACGTATGACCTGGTCGCCCTCACTCAGCGCTGGACCTCCCTTCAGCCCGATTCGACTCTGTTGGGAATGTCCGTTTCAACCGTGAAAGCGATTGCTTTCTGGGCGTTCGCTATCGCCTTCGCGATCAAAGTCCCGATCTGGCCCTTCCACACCTGGCTCCCCGACGCGCACACCGAAGCCCCAACGGCAGGTTCGATGATTCTGGCTGGCGTCTTGCTCAAACTCGGCGCGTACGGATTTTTGCGACTCATCCTTCCGCTCTATCCCGTCGAAGCGAGATACTTCGCCGGCGCGTTAGCTTTCCTTGCCACAGCCGCGATCATCTTTGGCGCGTTGTCCTCCTTCGCCCAAACGGATTTCAAGCGGCTGGTCGCATACTCATCCGTGAATCACATGGGGTTTGTGGTGCTCGGAATTGCCGCGGCAGGCTTCGCGTCTGGAACGCCCGACGCGACGATCGCGTTGAACGGCGCAATATTGCAGATGTTCAATCATGGGCTATCCGCCGCCGGCATGTTCTTCCTCGTCGG
>JAJTXU010000081.1 GCA_021462845.1 Anaerolineales bacterium | reverse complement strand
GTCATCTCCGAATCGATTGCTTCGCGCAGCGCGTTCGCCGCGCCCAACAAAAGGATGGCGCGTTCGGGTTCTTCTTGTCTAATGAGAATAAACCCGATACATTCCATTACATGCGCCACCGCCGCGCGATGACCCAAATCTTTCCACTTGGGCAATACATCCTCATAGATCGTCAACGCTTCATCGAGTTCGCCGTGCTGGCGGAGAACATGAGCCAAGTCGCTCTGGCTCGATAATGCGCCGCGCTTGTTTCCCAGCCGCCTTGCAGTCTCGGCGCTCCTTCCAAATGCCGCGCGAGCAGTTTCCAGATCTCCCATCACCGCGGAGATATGACCCATGCCAATATCCATAAACGTAGAAGCCCAAATAAAGCCAGCCTTGCGGACGAGTTCGGATGCTTCAAGAACGGAAACCCTTGCCTTGGGAAGATCGCCCGATCCAATAAATTCCAATTGCGCGCGCGAAGATAGAATGAACGATAACTCTGCGGTGAGGTCATGTTCACGGGCGATTTGTTCCCCTTTTTCTGCCGCGGGCACTGCCGTGGCAAAATCTCCTAAAAAGCATGAAGCCAACCCCACGACGGCGTACGCGCGTGACGTTGTATGGAAGTCGTTCTGTTTCTCGGCAAGCGCAATTGCCTGCTCCGAAGCCGCGCGTCCTTTTTTGTGTTCGCCTAATGTCATATACAGCCATCCCAACAGGCTAAACAAGCGCGCGCGATCTGCCTCAAGTTCAGGCATCGCTTCGGTTTTCCGCAAGATCGTACTGCACCAGAATTGGGCTTCCGCGTTGTAATCGCGTATCGTCCAAAAACCTCCCGCGCTATATGCAAGTTTCAACGCCTTGACAGGATGATTCTCAGCCGCCCATTCGAGCGCGATTCGCAGGTTGTCATGTTCCGATTCGATCTCATTCAGCAACTCAAGGCTTTCCAATCCAAACATGCGCGTTGGGGAATATTGCATCACGCCCAACATGAAATCCAGATGGCGGTCGCGCGTTTCGATTGCTTCGCCTGACTCGACCAACTTTTCCATCGCGTATTGACGGATGGTTTCAAGGAAGCGATAGCGGGATTTTCCATCCTGCTCCTCGACAATGACCAGCGACTTGTTGACCAGCCCCGACAAACCGTCTAACGCTTCATCCGCACCGACAACTGATTCAGCCGCCTCGAGCGTCCACCCGCCTGAAAAAACGGACAGTCCGCGCAAGGCGCGTTGTTCCGTTGCGTTGAGGAGTTGATAACTCCAGTCAATGAGCGCGCGCAAGGTTTGCTGGCGCGGCAATGCAGTGCGGACTCCGCCCGTGAGGAGTTTGAAGCGGTCATCGAGTCGCGCGGCGATCTGTTCGGGTGTGAGCAGTTTCACGCGCGCCGCGGCTAACTCGATGGCGAGAGGAATCCCGTCGAGGCGGGAACAGATCTGGGCGACGAAAGAGGCGTTCTCATCCGTGAGGCGAAAACGCGGCTCGGCTTTCGTCCCGCGTTCGACGAAGAGTCGCGTGGCTTCATCGTCTTTCAACGACGGGACTCGGTACACCGTCTCGCCATCCACGCCCAATGCCTCGCGGCTCGACGCGACGATCTTGAGTTGCGGACATTCATGCAAGAGTTGATTCGCAACCCCCGCGCTGGCTTCGACGAGATGCTCGCAGTTATCGAGAATGAGCAGGATTTCCTTCGCGCGCAGATAATCGAGGACAAATTGAATGAGCGGAATATTTTGCACCGCGCGGATCTCGAACACCGACGCGATCGCAGGGATGATGTACGCGGGGTCGCTGATGGGCGCAAGTTCGATAAGCCAGACACCATGTTTAAAATTCGCAAGTCCCTCCGCGCCGATCTGAATGGACAAACGCGTCTTGCCCGTGCCGCCAGGCCCGATCAGCGTGAGCAACTTTGCAGATGCGAGTTTTTCGCAAGCCTCGTTCAATTCGCGCTCGCGCCCGATGAACGATGTGAGTTGTTGAGGTAAATTATTTGTTGCCGACGGAATCGAATTGAGCGGCGGAAACTCTTTTTGCAGATTCGGCGCGACGATCTGATAAATTTTCTCCGCCTGCACAACGCCTTTGAGATAATGTTCGCCGAGGTCAACCAACGAAACATCCGCCGACAAATGCTCTCTCGCCACTTGCGCGACAACATCCGAGATCAATATCTGTCCGCCATGCCCCGCCGACATGATCCGCGCGGCGCGGTTCAACGTTTGCCCGAAGTAATCGCCCTCGCGCAATTCGGCTTCGCCTGTGTGAAGTCCCATGCGGGATCTTAAAGAGAGACTAGAGACTGGAGACTGGGGATTGGTAATTGGTGAATTAGTAACTGGTAATTGGGAGTCGAGAATTAGAGAATTGAGTTTGTGTTGCGCTTCGATAGCCGCGTTGATTCCATCTAGGGCAGTGGGAAACACCGCGTGGATTCCGTCGCCTGTGGTTTTGACGATCTGTCCGCGATGCGATTCGACTGCTTCTTTCAGAATCGAATCATGCTTCGCCAGCGCGGACTTCATCGCTTCGGGATGATTTTCCCAAAGTTTGGTCGAGCCTTCGATGTCGGTGAAGAGAAACGTGACGGTGCCAGTCGGTAACGCGCTCATAGTGCGCTTTTATCCTCTTTGCGACATTATCTTTTCTTGGGCAATAAGTCGAACGGCGGGCGTTGATTTATTTTGACGAGAGTCGCCCGCGATTCGCTCGCGTGGATGACCGTCACCGAACCCGTGTCGCAACTCAGCCGTTGGAAATGATCGAGCGGTATCCCGAGGAAATGCGCCACGCTCAAGCGGATCGGGTCGGCGTGAAAGACGACCGCGACAATATCTTTCGGCTTGTTGTGCTTTTGGATGATTCGCTCGAGCGCGTTTGCGCATCGTGTCTGCGTCTCTACGAACGACTCGCCATCGGGGAACCTGAACCGCGACGGCGCGTTCTGCACGATCTTCCAAACTTTTGTCAGCCCGAGCACGCGCCACGATCTGCCTTGCCATTTGCCGATGTCGGTATCCATGATGTCGGGCTCTTGGATGATCTTCAACTTGTGCGACTCGGCGATCGGTTTCGCGGTTTCCATCGCCCTCTCCAGCGGACTCGCGTACACGGCTTTGAGCGGGACATCCTTCAACGCCTCAGCCAACGCCTCAGCCTGCTTCTGTCCCTTCTCGTTGAGATGCACCCCTGGCAGACGCCCTGCCATTTTGTGTGATTTGACGAAGTCGTTTTCGCCGTGACGGATGAGTAAAAGTGTTGGCATAGGTATCCTGTGTAGTCGGCGTTCTCTAACGCCGACGGGTTTGATTTATTGCCGTAAATGTCCCCGCTAGAGAGCGCGGACTACACGAGCGCGGACTACGCGTGGCGTTTTGTTATTGCCAATGGCTGTCAATTTCAATCAACGTGTTGTCATTGAGGTAATAATTTCTATAACTTGAATACGGGTAATCCGCCGCAGACTCGACGAGTCCTGCCCTGACGGGATTCATGTGAATGTAATCCAACTTCTGTTTCAGAAATTTTTCGGTGTAAATGAATTGCTCCCAGAAACTATCCTGCCAGACTTTGAAATCTGCCCGATCTGTCTCTGTCCCCGCTTGTTCAAAAGCCTCAACCCATTTGGTCTTCCCCTCTAATTTTGCCTGCCTCGTAATGCGACCTGATGTAAACCGCTTGAAGTCGCGCATGAAGTCTGTGATGGATTCTGTCTTTTCGGGGTAGAGCAGAAGATGAATATGATCGAACATAATAACAAAACCAATGAGTTTGCACGAATATTGGAAGCGATAATAATTGAAGCTGTCAATGATGGGGATGATAAACGATGGTCGCGTGAAAATTTTCAGGCGGTTATAAACTATGCTGGTGATGTAATAGATTGAGCCATCGATGCGGAAGCGTTTTTCAGTCATGATTTTTCCTTAATCCATAACAAAGTCTTGTGTAGTCGGCGCTCTCTAGCGCCGACATTGAATTATCAACACGACCGCCGACGTTAGAGAACGTCGGCTACACATATTAGCGTATCTTCCTTTTCATATCGATAATCTGCTCTTCGCTCATGGCGGGGAGATTTTCCACCTTTGTAATGCCAAGCGCCTTGCGTTGCGAGTCGCGCCACATTTCGAGTCTCGCGGTCACTTGCGCTTCGTAGCCTTCTTGCGAGGGGGAATAAAAATACGTCCCCAGCAATCTCTTTGGCAAATATTGTTGCGGTGTGAAGTGACCTTCGTGCTCGTGCGGATACACATAATCTTTCCCGTGTCCCATCGCGGCGGCGTCGCGGTTGCCGTCCATGAGGTGACGCGGCACGGAGACTTGTCCCTCATCCTCGATCTTTTTCATCGCGGAGAAGTACGCGCCCGCGCTGTTTGATTTCGGCGCGGTGGCGAGGTATAGCGTCGCTTCGACGATGGGATAGATACCTTCGGGCAAGCCGATGAAGTCAAACGCTTGCGCGGCGGAGGATGCGACGACGAGTCCCATTGGGTCGGCGAGTCCAATATCTTCACCCGCGAGGATGATGAGGCGGCGGATGATGAAGCGCGGATCTTCTCCCGCGTAGATCATTTTTGCCAGCCAATACAACGCGGCGTCGGGGTCGCTTCCGCGGACGGATTTGATGAATGCCGAGATCGTATCGTAATGTGCGTCGCCGTCCTTGTCGTATAACACGGCGCGTCGTTGAATGGACTCCTGCGCCACATCCAGCGTGATGTGAATAACCCCGTCTTTGCCTGCTTCGGTGGATTCAACCGCGAGCTCAATGGCGTTGAGCGCGTTGCGCGCGTCGCCGCTGGCAGTTTCGATGAGATGATTGCGAGCGTCTGAATCGAGGTTGACGGCTTGATTCCCGTAGCCGCGTTCTTTGTCTGCGAGGGCACGGTCAATGAGAGTACCTGTCTCTATTTGATTTAAATTTCGTAATTGAAATACGCGCGAGCGCGAGATCAATGCCTTGTTTACTTCATAGTAGGGATTCTCCGTCGTCGCGCCGATGAGGGTGACGACTCCCGCCTCGACGTGGGGGAGGAGCGCGTCTTGTTGGGCTTTGTTCCAGCGGTGGACTTCGTCTACGAAGAGGATCGTCCGTTCGTTGTGCAGGCGGCGGCGTTCCATGGCTTTGTCAATGATAACGCGCAAGTCCGCTTTGCCGGCGAGGATGGCGGAGATGGTGACGAAGCGGCTTTTCGTTGTGTTGGCGATCACTTGGGCGAGCGTGGTCTTGCCTGTGCCGGGCGGTCCCCACAAAATGATAGATGAAAACAACTTATCGGTCTTGATCGCCCGCCACAGCAGTTTGCCCTCGCCGACGAGGTGTTCCTGCCCGATATATTCCTCCAGCGTGCGCGGACGCATCCGCGCGGCGAGCGGCGCTTCGGATTTCATCCGTTCTTGCATGGCGTGGTCGAAGAGGTCGGGCATGATGGGGATTATAAGGGAGAAAAAGACCTCACGGGTCTTGAAGACCCGTGAGGTCTGCGCATACGAGGCAAATCAGGCCGCCCGTCAGAAAGAAGCGACGGCGGTCTTCATATCCTTGAACGTTTCGATGAACATGTCGAATCCCGCCGTTTCGAATGCCACTTGCGCTGATGGTGACAAGCTGAGCAGTTTCAAGTGCGGCGATTTGTAGGTTCCGTCGTTGATGCCTTTTCGCACATCCTCGTCGCTTACGGATGTATCTGTGTCGAGACCGCGGAGTTGATTGAGCACATCATGAAGCGCGCGCAAGCCCGCACTGCTGACAAATTTCACGTGCGAGAGGTCAACAAGAATGTGTCGCGCGCCTTTTGCAATGGCATCGTTAGCCGCCGCTTTAAATCGATCGGCTGTCAATGAATCGATATTCCCATCCACATGCATGACCGTGACAGGCACCCTGCCGTTTTCTGTAAAGGCTCTAACTTCCATGGTATTCTCCGCTGGATGAACTCTAAATCATTATACAGTTTTCATGCCAAAATGCAACCGATTTTGTCTGAATTGGAATAACGCTTTGTATCAAGCGTTTGGGATTTCAGGTTGGCTTGTATGATGCGTCCGGTTGACGATATAAATTCCAGCCAGCGCGAACCCGCCGCCCAGTCCCTGCCAGATTGTGGGGATTTCGCCGAGGAAAGGGATCGCCAACAGCGTGGTGACGACCGGTTGCAAGATCATGGTTGGCGCAACGATGGACGCCGGCAGGTGACCGAGCGCGTACGCGAGCGACATGTATCCGATAAGTTGCGAGACGATTGTGGTTGCGAGAAAGACAAGCCAACTCTGCGTGCTGTAGCCGGTCAACGAATAACCGAGTGTGAGGTTGACGAAGAATAACGCCAGGCTTGCGCCAACCCCTACAAACCAGATATGACTGAGCGAATCGAATTTCTCGCGGCTCTTTTCTGTAAGGAGAAAGTAACACCCGTAAAAGAAGCCGGTAAAGATCGCCATCACATCTCCAACGCCGAAGCGCGGGTGCAGGATAAAATCGGCGCTGATGATGAGGGCGGCGCCAAACAATGCAAGCCCCAGACCCACCCAAAACTTTCCCGGAAATCGTTTTTTGTAGATCAACCACCCCGCCAGAGTAACCCAAAGCGGCGCGGTGTTTCCGAGCAGTGTGGCATTTGAAACCGTAGTATAGGAAAGCGAAGAGGTCCACAAGGCGAGGTCCAACGCGGTGAAGATTCCCGCCAGCAAGGGATACATCACCCGGCGCGAACGAACGTTTGCGTTTGCGCGCGCTCTCGGTATGAAAAACGGCAACAATAAAAATATTGAAAAGAATAGCCGATAAAAGGCGGTGACGGGACCCGGCGCATTTGCCCAGCGTACAAACATGCCGGAGAAACTTAATGCCAACACGCCGATACCCAGCGCGGCATAGGCAAGGATCGATTTGTTTTGACTCATGAACTATTGCACTTGAAGGCGATCGAGAATGGATGGCAGTTCTGCCAGAGTGGAGATCGTCGCGTCCGGCTGGATGTCGGCCTGTTGCTCCGGGCGCGAGTTGGTCCGCCTCGTCAGCCATACCCCGAACAATCCCGCGGCTTTTGCCCCTTTCACATCGGCGGTCAGGTTGTCTCCCACCATCACAGCCTCCGATGGCAGAAAATACCAATTGGAAAGCGCCATCTCGAAAATACGCGGATGAGGCTTGCGATAACTGCACGCGGCGGAGGTCAAGACAAAATCGAAGTAACGCGAAATGTGGAATTTTTGAACCATTTGTTGCACATCTTTGTCGTCGCCGGCGTTCGAGATCAATCCCATCCGGTAGCCATCTGCTTCGATCTTTTTCAGAGTGGAAAGGGTGTCGCTTTCCAATGCCCAATTCGTCTGTGTGACCGCGAACAAACGATCCAACGCGTTGCGGATGAGATCGTCCGACACATCGTCGTATCCTTTGGAGCCGAGGATATCGCGCAGGACGAACGAGTAGGTGGTCTCAAACAGGTCTTTTTCGCGCTGGCTGAAATATACGTCCAGCCTTTTCCGAAACTCCAGCGGGAAGGTGGATAGGTTTAACTCCAGGCCTTGCTCGCGCAAGTATTGAGTCAACGCTTCATCTCCCTGGGCGCTGATGGGGCGCGTGGCTTCGCGCTCGAACATGAGCGTTCCTCCAAGGTCGAAAATTACTGCGCGAAGAATGTTGGGCATGGGATCTGCTACTCGCAACGGATCGGACGCCGCGAAGGAGCCGAAAAGTAATAATACTCGAGCCGCGGGTTGCTGTCCGTCAGAATAGGCGTATCTTTATCTTTTTCGAGGATGCAATTACGATCGCCGATGTACTGCGAAAAAATCGCTTCAGGTTTGAGAGACTCTTTCACGACATCGGCGAAAATTCCATTGTTTCTTTCCGTGTAGGCGGCGTAGCCTGTCGTCATGTAAGCCTGGTCGAATTGAATTTCGCGGTTCCCAGCGACAACCCAATCACGGAACTGCTCGAGGTGAGGAAATACGGTTGCGGCGGTCATGGGAATCGAATGGCGTTCGTTCATCCAACCGCAGAATATACCACCAACTGTAAGGTGAGAACGATACAACTCCATCGCTTCGCGCGAATAAAGGTTGTTGTGTCCGGCCGTATAACTGTAAAGCGGGTCGATGAAAATCATATCGTATTTTTCATCGGGGTTGGCATATAAATAACGACGCCCATCGTCTGCAATGTAATGGACGCGCGGGTCTGCAAATGTGCTTTGCGCAACCGGCGCGTACGTATTCAACAGGACGCCCAGGTCTTCCATCAGTTCCACGATGGTGATCTCTTCCACGCCGGGCATACGCGTCAAGAAATAGGCGGTATTCGAACCGCCCAAGCCGATGATCAGAATTTTCCGCGGGCGACTCGCGCCGGCGCACGTGAATGCTGAACGCTCATAATCCCCATAGGTCGGAAAGTAACTGTTTTGAATGCCTCCGATCCACAGTGTGGCAGGCGCAGACGGCGTGTCTCTATATCCTATGGCGAGCACGCTTTCGCCGGTTTCACGCACAAGGGCGGGGAGATCGGTTGCAACGTAATAGAGCTTTTCGTAAAAGGTTCCTTGCCGCGGCGCGACAAGGATCAAGACAACAAGAATCGCGGGGAGCAAATATAGTTGTCGTCCCAGGCTCTTCCGGTTGCGCCAGACAAGGCTTGTAAAAACGAGGCTGAACAAGCACAACACTTTGAAAGTCAACTCGGTGCCCAGGGTGGATAGGAACACAAAACTGATTGCCAGCGACCCCATCACAGAGCCGAAGATGTTGGCTAGATGAACATCCCCCACGCGTTTTCCAGACACGTTTGCGCTTGTGATTGCGATTCGATCCAGCAGGGGCAAGCCGCCGCCCATCATCAGGCTGGCAGGGAGGACAAGAATCAGGATCGGGACAAAATACTCAAACAGGCTTGAGATCATCAGCCAGCGTGAGAACACCAATCCATTTTCTGTTTTCACGAAGGCGGAGACGGGTTGTTGGGGATTGGCGAACGAAGCCCCGATCCGGTCGTGAAGCGGAGGGTAGTGCAATGCCGCCCAAACAGCCAGCCAGGAAAGCAGTATGATAATTCCGCTTCCCAGTTGCAGTTTCCAGAACAGCGCGACCCTGTCGTTGCTTTGGTCTGCTTTACGCCCCCAGAGGAAGCCGCCGATCGCCAAGCCCGCCAGGAAAACGAATAACACGCTTGGGAACCCATAGGCTGTCCCTTTGTTTATTACGCCGAGAACTCGAAACCATAGCATTTCAAATCCCAGGTTGATGAAACCGACCAGGAATGCGGCAAGCAAGACCGTGTTGTATGAGATGGATGAGGCTGTTTCGAGATTATTTTCAACCCTTTCCATGGGGTCTACATGTTCTTTGTTATCAAAAAGGACTACTGCTCCGATGCCGACAAGAACATTGAGCGCGACCGCCGCGAACGTTGCGCCATCGAAGCCCAGCCATCCGATTAGAAAATACCCGGCGACCAACGCTCCAACCCCTGCTCCGAGGGTATTTATCCCGTAGAGCAAGCCGATCACGCGACCGGAGATTTCCACGCGATTCACGAACGATTGGGTGAGCAGGGGCAGCGTCATGCCCATCAAAGCCGTGGGGATGAGCAGAAGCGCGAAACTTAAAAGAAACACCAGCGGATACGGACTCCCCGCCGTGCGTTGACCGATCCAGTGGATGAGATCGGGGCTGAAAAACCCAAAGAGCGCTATGCCCATCTCGACAATGCCATAGACCAGAACGACACGTTTAAGCCGATGCGCTATTCGCCCGCCCAGAAGCGACCCAAGACCGAGACCTGCCATATACGCGGCAACGATCAGCGTGATCGCGGTCATGGTGACGCCGAAATAGATTTCGAGCAAGCGGTGCCAGACGATCTGGTAGATTAGTCCGGCCGCGCCTGACAATAAAAATAAGACCGCGATAATCAATAATCGCGAATTGTTTTCTGACTTGGTTGAATTCATCATAATAGGGAGATTCTAATTGACTTGCACCGGCTCTTGCCCGGCGGAACGTTGCGGCAACGTGGTAACGAGCACTTTATCCACGCGGCGGCCGTCCATGTCGATCACCTCGAAGCGCAGACCGTGCCACTCGAAATGATCTGCCGACACAGGTACGCGCCCCAGCGACACCATCATGAATCCGCTGAGGGTCTCGTATTCATCTTCATGAGGAAGCGCGTGCACTTTGAAAATTTCTTTGAATTCGTCAATTTCCAACATGCCGTCCAATAGCCACGACCCATCCTGTCGTTGCGTTGCTTGCGGCTCTTCTTGTTCCATTTGCCCAACGATCTCTTCGAGAATGTCGTTGATGGTGATCAATCCCTGCAAGCCGCCGAACTCATCAATGACGAGAAGTATCTGCGTTCCTTTTTCCTTGAAGACCTCGAGTGCGCGTGACGCGAACATGGTTTCGGGAATAAAGAATGCCGGCTTGAGCGTGTCTTTCAAACGGATTTCCTCCCCGCTTAAACTCTTCACCAACAGGTCGCGCGCTTTGACGATGCCGAGGATCGTGTCGAGCGTTCCCTGCCGCACGGGGAAGCGCGAGTACTCGCTTTCCCCGATCTTGCGGCGGATCTCTTCCATTGAATCGTTGATGTCGAGGTACACAATGTTGGTGCGCGGCGTCATCAACGAATAGACGCGCGAATCGTCGAGGCTGAACACGCCTTCCACCATATCGTGTTCCGCTTCTTCAAAGACGCCTGCTTGGGTGCCTTGGTCTATCAGCATTTGGATTTCTTCTTCGGTGACCGGCGGTTCCTCGTTGATCTTTACGCCCAAGATTCGCAATACGGATTCCGTTGAAAAACTTAGGAACTTGACGAACGGCGAAAAAATTCGCGAGAAGAACATCATGGGGCGGGCAACAAAGGAGGAAACTCCTTCGGGATCGCGCAACGCCAGTCTCTTCGGGACGAGTTCGCCCAACACAAGCGACAAATACGTGACGGGCAAAACGCCCACCAGTAAGCCGATCAACTCGCTGTAATTTTTCAACGCGGGGAATGCTTCCAGCCGCTGGTCGATCCAAACGCCTAACGTCGCCCCGGTCAACGCGCCGATGAACAGGTCTATGGATGTAATTCCAATTTGGATGACGGAAAGAAATTGGTTTGGGTTCTCCGTCAACTTCAACGCGATACCGGCGCGCTCGTCGCCCTTGTTTTTTTCATTTTGCAGGCGGGCTTTGCGCACGGAGAGTAGAGCCGTCTCTGCCATTGCCAATATGCCATTTAAAATGAGTAATACCGCAATGACGATAAGCCCGGGTGTGAGATTAATTTCTGTGGGGTTTTCTGGCATGATCCTATGGATGTTTCTATACTTTATCTATTATCAGTACTTCACGAAAAGACTTCGTAGTAGCGACTTTAGTCGCTTTATTGCCGAACAACTGACTCGCTGATTGTACTATGGATGCAACGCTTCATTCGACGTGGATGCCTGCCCCCGCTTCGACGCGCCCAATCGCCCATGCGGCTTGATTCGTCTCTTTTGCGCGCGCGAGGAACGAATCCAATTTCTCTTGCGGAACCCCAAGCAGTAATCCGCCGCTGGTTTGCGGATCGAACAATAACATTTGATTCTCCTCGTCAATCGAATCGGCAAACTTCACCTGCGACTCGAAGTGCGATTTGTTGTCGAATGCGCCGCCTGCGAAACATCCCTTCTCGGCATATTTGCGCGCACAGGCGATGAATGGGATGGCAGAAAAATCTAATTTCAAAGCAACGCTCGACGCGTTCGCCATCTCAAGCCCGTGACCCAACAAACTGTAGCCGGTGATATCCGTCCCGCCGCGCAGACCGAATTCAACCGCGAGTTGACTCGCGTCTTTGTTCAAACGTTTCATCCAGTCCACTGCTTCTTGCAGATCGTTAGCGTCCACTTGTTCGCGTTTTAGGGCAGTAGTTGTGACGCCGAAGCCGAGAGGCTTCGTCAACACAAGCGCGTCGCCGACTTTGAGTCCGCCTTTGCTCAGCATTTTGCGCGGGTCAACGAAGCCGATGACGACCAGTCCAAACTTGGGTTCTTTATCTTTTACCGTATGCCCGCCCGCGATGACGACCCCCGCCTCGCGGGCTTTTTCCGCCCCGCCGCGCATGATCTCGCTGGAAATTTCATTCGGCAAATTATCCGGCAATGCGGCGACGTTCAACGCAAGGAATGGTTTGCCTCCCATCGCGTACACATCCGACATGCTGTTTGCCGCGGCGATGGCTCCATACTCGTAGGCGTCGTCTACCACTGGGGTGAAGAAATCGGTGGTGACGACGAGCGCGCGATCTTCATCCAAACGCCAAACAGCCGCGTCATCCGGGTCGCGCAGACCAACTAAAAGGTCCGGATAAGAAGCGGCATCGAAGATGTCTTTCACAGGACGCAGAACCTGCGTCAGCGCATCGGCGCTTAATTTAGACGCTCAACCCGCGCACGTCGAAAGAGTCGTGAGGCGGATTTCGCGTCCAGTTTGGGGAATGGGCATACGTTTCCAGAAGAATATTGGGAGAGTAGAAAGTAGTTTTCGTTTTCTACTCTCCCAAATCAACGTGTTTGCGACTACATTTTTAGGGCGCGATCTGCGGGTTGCTTGTGTCTGGCAAAGGCAAAATGAACTGATTGTCGCTGGGGATGAAGATCGTTTGCACGCCCGGTGAAAGTTTCAAAATATATTGATATTGCAACAGCGCCGGGGTCAGCGATTCGGCAAGCAGGCGGTTCGATTCTGCTTCGGCTTGCGCTTGGATCAAGATCGCTTGGGCTTCACCCTTGGCGGCGATCACCGCCGCGTCTGCCAGACCTTGCGCTTCCTGGCGGGCTTGTTCGGCTTCCTGCTTTTTCTGTTCCACGATCAACGCGGCTTGCAGAGCCTGTTGTTCGGCGATCTGCTTTTGTTCCACTGCCGCGGCGTACTCTTCGCTGAAGTGGATGTCGCGCAGGATGAAATCGAGCAGTTCAAGATTGTTGTCCGAAAGACTGCTAGCCAATTCGCCCGTGATGATCTGAACCATCTCTTCGCGCTTAGTGGAGACAACTTCTTCCACGCCATATTGCGAGACCGCATCGCGGATGGAGCCTCGCGTTTCCGGGCGCACGATCCCTGCTTCGTAGTTCTCTCCCCAGGCAATGTGAAGCGGCACCACTTTGGTAGGATCAATACGATAAATGACGGTTGCGTCAATGATCACTTCCTGTCCGTCTTTTGTGCGGGCGCGGATCGAGTCTTCACCGGAATCGGGTCCTTGCTCCGGTAAGAATGACATGGTGTACGTCTGGTTGGAGATCGAATAAGGCACCATTTGCTCGACGCCCGGTAAGATCCAATGCAAGCCAGACCCCAAAGCCTCCGGGCGAATACCTCCCGCTCTGATCGTTTTGACCACGCCGCGCTCGCTCGACTCAACGTAGACCAAGCCCGAGCCGAGGATGGTTAAGACAACAGCGATGACTAACACAATGACTGCGCTCATACTCGACCCTTTTGCGGTTAGGTTGCGGCTGGCGCGAACAGCCGCTACAATGCCGAACCCAATTGCCGCCAGCCATGCAAAACCAGCCAGCGTCCGAATTACATCAACAATATTCATTGTTCCTCCGATTCAATTTGAAATAATTATACCGCCATGATACGATGGCGCTATGCACACAGGTCGAGGACGGATCGTCGAATTGATTTTGCAGGATGGACAACGCGCCGCGCGCATCTCTTGCCCTGCCGAATTGATCCCCGCCCCGGGGCAATACGCCCTCGTCAGCGACGGTTCAAACGCGCCTCTGCCTGTTCCTCTCTTTGTTACGGATTCTGCGCCTGATAGCGTCGCCGTGGCGCCGTGGCGACATTTCACCGCCTCGCCCGTCCCTGACCATTGGATGCCCGGTATCGAAATCGCATTACGCGCTCCGCTTGGGAATGGATTCAAATTACCCGCCTCTGCCAGAAAAATTGCTTTGGTCGCTTTCGATGTTCCGCCGTCGCGTTTGCGCGGATTGATACGCCCGGCTTTGAGTCGCGGCGCGGCGGTTGTTTTTGTCGGCGATTTGCCGGTGGAGAATTTGCCCGACGATGTGGAAGCACAGCCGATGTCTGCGTTGGGCGAAGTTATCGAATGGGCTGATTATGCGGCGTTCGATGTGACGCGCGAGGATCTGACGGGGTGGGTGGAAAGGCTGAGGGAACTGAATCAAGCATCCACGTGGAAAGAAGCGCAGGTTTTCATCCAGACGCCGGTGACCTGTGGCGGAGTCGCGGAGTGCGGCGTGTGCGCCATCGTCACCAAGTCTGGTTGGAAGATGGCTTGTAAAGATGGGCCCGTGTTTGCGCTTGGGGAACTTTAATACCAAATTCGGAACGAGACGATTGTTTGCTGTGTTTTCCCCCCAGCCTCCACGCGGATATGAATGACAACAAGTTCGCCCGGTTGTTGATTTGTAAAACCGAATGAAATTCGCGCCACGCCGTTCGAGTCTGTGAGCGTTGAGAATGTTTGCGCGTTGCCATCGGGGAGTTGCACGGAAAACTCCACGTTCGCGCCCGGCACGCCGCGAGCATTTTGGTCTTGCACAAAAACAGAGACCGTTTGTTCGTCGTTTGCGCGCGTGATGGAGCGCGCCACGAAGGCGCGCGCGTCGAGCGAGATAACCGGGGCAATTGAAGCATCGATAGGTTGAGGCGGGATGAGATACGAACGATCTTCGCCGAGGCGGTCAAAATAACTTTGACCAAGTTGAGAAATTTCCACGCGGGTTTGTGTTCCCTGCGCGCGCCATTCGAAACGGGCGTTCTCGAAATACTGGATGTACGTTGCGGATTGTTCTTCGGCGTTCGAGACCGGGTTTCCGAACTGCTCCGCACCGCCGTTGTCTTTATAAAACTTGAGAAAGTCATAACACACTTGAAAGCCGGCGATCGTTTCACATGCCGCCGGGTTTTGCGGCTCAAGTTGTGGGATGGGTTGGTGGAGTGCCGCGCCGATGGGCGTCAGCCGAACGTTTTCATTCCCCAGGGTATCGGTGACGAGTTCAAAGCGGGCGCGCTGAAAGTATTGCACCGTCTTCCCGTCGCGGGAGGTGAAGCGGCTTGTGATGGGAAAACCATATAACAATGCGGGGTTTGCCGCGTGGTTATAAAAACGCAGAAATTCTCCCTCTACGAAATGCCCGGTCTCGCTGAAATAATTTCCGTGAGGCGGGTTCTGGGCATTGCATGAGGCTAGCGCCCATGTCAGAATCGTAACCCAAACGGCAAACCTGCCAGTCGCTCTCATGATGGCATTATATTACGCCTTCAACAACGCTTCAACGATTCGTTCCGCGGCATGACCGTCGCCATACGGATTCACCGCCTTAGCCATCTTTGCATACGCCGCCGGATCATCCAGTAGACGCGTCGCTTCTTCCACAATTCGACCTGTGTCGGCGCCTGTGAGTTTTAACACTCCCGCCTCGACTCCCTCCGGGCGTTCGGTGGTCTCGCGCATCACCAGCACAGGGATGCCAAACGTCGGCGCTTCCTCTTGAATTCCGCCCGAGTCGGTGAGGATCAGCGAGGCGTGTTTCATCAAATGCGCGAGCGGAAGATAATCCAGCGGCGGCAGGAGCGTGATTCGTTTCACGTCTTTCAGAATGCGGTTGACAGGTTCCTGCACGTTGGGGTTGAGGTGAACGGGATACACAATTTCCACATCCTCGCGCGAGGCAATCTGTTTGATCGCGTTACAAATATTCTCCATCGGCTCGCCAAAATTTTCCCTCCGATGCGCCGTGACCAAAATCAATCGCTTGCTCGCCAATTCTCTAATCTCTAATTCTCTAGTCTCTAGTCTCCCAATTTCTAATCTCTCCAGCAGTTCGGTTATCTCCCTCGGCTCCTCCCGCCCCGCCACAAACTTCAACGCGTCAATGACCGAATTGCCCGTCACGAAAATCTTTTCAGGCTCAACTCCCTCGCGGAGTAAATTTCCCTTCGACCATTCCGTTGGCGCAAAGTGCATGTCCGCCGTCACGGTTGCGATGCGGCGATTGATCTCTTCGGGGAACGGATGCCACTTGTTGTGAGTCCGAAGTCCCGCCTCGACGTGTCCGAATTTGATCAGGCGATAGAACGAGAGCAGGGATGTGTTCAACACGGTCGTTGTGTCGCCGACGGCAAGGATCCAATCGGGTTTGAATTCTTCCAACACCGGGTCGAGGTGAGTGAATATCCCCGCGCTGAGTTGGGCAAGAGTTTGACCGTCGCGCATGAGGTCGAGATCGTAATCGGGTTTGATACTGAACAACTCCAACGCTTGGTCGAGCATTTGTCTGTGTTGGGCAGTGACGCAGACCCGCGTTTCGATATCCGCTGTTTGTTTGAGCAAGCGGACGATGGGCGCCATTTTGATGGCTTCGGGGCGGGTGCCGAAGACGGAGAGGATTTTCATTTCGATTTACGATTTCAGATTTACGATTGACGATTGGAGACTAGAGATTATTCAGCGTAACATAAATTGGTTTACCGTAGTAACGACTTCAGTCGTTTTTTTGCGGCGAAAAAGCGACTGAAGTCGCCACTACGATGTCAGGCAA
>JAJTXU010000080.1 GCA_021462845.1 Anaerolineales bacterium | reverse complement strand
GGAGGACTTGCCCGCCTCTCTCCGACGGGCGGCAGACTCGGGCAAACCAGCCTTGCTCCACGTGACGGTGGATTCCGCCATCAACGCCGACCCGCCAGGGTATAAGCAGTTTCGATATGTGAGGACGTTGTAAATAACAAGAAGGGTTTTTATGTCGTCATTTGAAAATAATTAGAAGTGTAGGACACGTTCTCTAACGTGTCCGTCGGCGTAAGAGAACGCCGACTACGCATTCGATTTCTAAAGTATAACGAACGACTACTTAGATATACCGATGCCCCATTAAACAAATTAGCCCGATGCGCTTTTCATTTCGCATCGGGCTAGGGGATGTGGGTGTCGTCTGTCATGGTTTTTTCTCAACACCCATGTTGCTCAGCTCATCCGAATTGATGTTCGAGACGAGCAGGTCTGCGGCGGCGAGAGCCGCGAACAGGAGCAAACAGATTGCGACTGCGGCGATAAACATGGCTACTCCTTTCTCTTATGCCTAATTAAACCTCTTTTTATTTTGAAAGTTATATCCCCTAACGGTACTGTAATGGATTTGCTTTTCAAATACGCAAAGAATATTGACTTGACGTTGCGCGCCAAAATTATGTTCCAAAACTCATACGATTCCAACGTGTTGAAGTTTTGAATCTCGGATGTTTTCATCCAATCTTTGTATGGCTTCCTGCCGACTGATTTCTTTTGAACTCATCGTGAGCGTCTCCGTTTCGCGTCCTCCATTAACATTGGGCTAACAGCCAGGTTTCGCTGTAAAATAGGATTAACATCAAACAAAGGGACATTTTCATGGCTGAGATAAACTCCCAACCCATCTACCGCATCATGGACTTGAGTGAGGCTGATCGCCCACGAGAGAGATTATCCACGCTGGGAGCGCAAGCATTGACGAACGCCGAACTGCTCGCCATCCTCCTGCGCGTGGGCGTGAAGGGAGAAAGCGCAGTGACGGTCGGTCAACGCCTGCTGAAAAAGTTCAACGGGCTGACGGGACTCCACCGCGCGCCGTTCGCCGACTTGAAAAAGCAACACGGACTCGGCGACGCCAAAGCCGCCCAGATCAAAGCGGCGATCGAACTCGGTCGAAGGCTGACTCTCGAATCCCCCGAAGAAAGACCCGTTATCAACTCCCCCGCCGATGCCGCCGCGCTGGTGTCGTACGAAATGTCCGCGTTGGAGCAGGAGCATCTGCGCGTCATGTTGCTCGACAGAAGAAATCGCGTGTTGGAAACTGTGGAGGTGTACAAAGGCTCAGTCAATTCGTCACAGGTGCGTGTGGGAGAGATATTCAAAGAGGCGATCCGCAAAAACGCCTCTTGCATCGTCATCATCCACAACCACCCCAGCGGAGACCCCACCCCCAGCCCCGACGATGTCGCTGTGACGCGAGCCATCGTGCAAGCAGGCAAATTGCTCGATGTGGACGTGCTGGATCATCTCGTGATCGGTCAGGGCAAGTGGGTGTCGTTGAAGGAACGCGGCTTGGGGTTTGTGTAAGCCCTTGAAAATAGTATCACTTTATGATATTATCCGACTGTGGACAACAAACACCTTAAAACTCTCGAAGCAATATTCGAAAAGCCTGAACGAGCCAACATTGCATGGAGAGATGTGGAAGCCTTGTTCATCGCTGTAGGCGCTGAAATTACAGAAGGAAATGGCTCACGAGTGAGGGTTGCACTGAAAGGCGTTCGGGCTGTGTTTCATCGCCCCCATCCGCGAAAAGAGACAAACAAAGGAGCCGTCAAGTCTGTTCGCAGGTTTCTTGAAACGGCAGGAGTAAAACCATGATGGAATATAAAGGCTATATTGGCAAAGTTGAAATTGACGATGACGCGGGCGTTTTGTATGGCGAAGTGATCAACGTCCGTGATGTGATTACGTTCGAAGGCGAAAGCGTTGACGATGTTCAAAAGGCATTTCGAGAGTCTGTAGATGATTATCTTGATTTTTGTGCCAAGCGCAAAGAATCGCCTGAAAAACCTTTCTCGGGCAAATTCGTTGTTCGCCTCCCCGCTGAATTGCATCGTAAAGCCTACATTCAGGCAAAATTAGAAGATAAAAGCCTGAACGGTTGGGTGACAGATGTTTTGGAAACTGCGCTACAAAACGAGTAAACGCGCCATCGTGCAAGCACGCAAATTGCTCGATGTAGATGTGCTTGATCATCTGGTGATCGGTCATGGCAAGTGGGTATCGTTGAAAGAACGAGGGTTGGGGTTTGTTTAGCTGAATTTTCTCTCATTTCACGTTTACACGAATCAAGTAATGTGCCGCGCAATGCGGTACAGATACGCGGAATGTATAGTTTCCTCTGCTTGCCGATGCAACTTGAAAATCGTATAATGCCTTACATCTGTAAGGCATTATACAGCGCGTATGCTATAACACCCAATTTGGGAGTTTATACAACATACTGTATAAGCCATAGTTAGGCGTTTCACCCAACAAGACAGTCAGTAAGGATGCTCAAATGTCGACGATATGGATTACATATGCGTGGGAAGACAATAAGTCACAGAGCATTGATTTTATTGCTCAAGAGTTAATCTCTGCTGGCTTGAAAGTAAAACTGGATAGATGGAATCTTCGTGCTGGTGTTCGTCTTTGGGATCAAATTGCAAACTTTATTACTAATCCAAACGAATGCGATGGATGGCTTTTCATCGCAACACAAAATAGCCTTGGCAGCGAGGCGTGTCAAGAAGAGATGGCTTACGCAATAGATCGAGCGCTTTCGCAGAGAACAGCGACTTTCCCACTAATTGGGCTATTTCTATCTTCGGTGGATAATGAACTTATTCCTGCCGCAATCAAAGCTAGGCTTTTCGTAAGCATCCGAGACCCAGACTGGAAAGAACGCATTAGGTCAGCTGTTGAGAATCGTCAACCAAACATTTCACGACCAAAACTAAAACCTTATCACTTCACTTTGCATCCGAAGGCCCCAACCCATACACACTGGATTATTGAAGTCGGGCCGCGCGCAGGATCATGGGTACCATTTTTCGTTGCTCTTCCTGCTGATCTGGAAAACCGCACTGTAATATTGCATAATCCAAGAGGGCAAGTTCCTCTTTATGGTGGAAGTCTCTTCAACTATGGTGAAGGGTTGTCGGCAGATAGAAAATGGTGGATTCAATGGGCAGGTAATGAAGCTACACCCACTATGAGCTACTTCATTTCTACACCCAAAATGCCAGAACAAATGGGATTTGGAGTATTCAACGGCAAGCCTCAATACTTAATAGTTCCAAGCAATGAGAGATAGCGCTTAACAATAAGTACAGGTGACGGTGGGTACGCGTCCCGTTTTTCAAGCATTTCCGTACCAATATGACCGCTTCCTATTCAGAAAGATGTCCTTGTTAAACAAGACATAATCAAGTCTTACAATTGGATGTGTTTTCTAGTCGGTTTCACTTACCATTATATTTAAAAACGGAAATTGAATTATGCGTAAATCTACTCAAACAATAATAAAGATAATTGTGACGGCATTGTGGTCTGTTATAGATTACATGTTATATGTAGCGGGATTGTTTGATGACTTGGATAGTTTGAAGTTTGTTTTTGCCCTCATTCTTTGGGTTGTAATCTGGTTAGTAATTTTGACTATACTCAATTGGTTATTTAAAGATTGAGTTGGATGTTTTGTTCGTCAAATACATGGTTGCCTTAAGTTTTTTTCCTTTGGAGGGCAAGTCTCCTCCCACCTACCACTAACGCGTAACTTTAACCTCTACCCACTCCTCCTCACCCCAAACTCCCGAAATTCTCCCGTCACATCCTCCCACTCCACCGTTGACTCGTCCACCCGCGACATGCTGGGACCTTGCTTCATCATCTCGATGAGGCGTTCCACGTTGGAGCGCTCGCCTTCTGCGATGGCTTCCACTGTATCGTAACCAACGTTGCGCACCCAACCCGTCAACCCGTCGATCTGGCGTGCGTGATATTCCACGTGGGCGCGGAAGCCCACGCCTTGCACGCGTCCCTTTACAATGATGTGCGCGCGGACAATATCTGACATAGAGAAATTTCTCCTGTACGGAATTGAATCATCAACGACCATAGACGATGGACGACCAGTCACTGTTCACTGATCACTGTTACATGGTCTATGGTCAAAAAAATCACTTCTTCGTCTTCTGCCGCATCGCAATCAACCCCAACGCCAGCGGAACGACAAGCATCACACATAGCAACACCAGATACGGAAACGTGGCTTGCAAGGCGGTGTCGACAACATCCTGCCCAAGCGCAGACTGCCGCCAGTCCGCTTCAAGTTGAGTTAATGTCAACCCGTAAACCAACTCCAGCCCGCTGTCGCAGGTCAAGCCATCGGCGTAGGCAGTGGCGAGGTCGAGGAGTTTTGAGGCTCCGAACGTGTCGCGCAGGAAGGAGGTAAACGACCGGGCTTGAGCATACGCCAAAAAAGCCGAATCAGATTGAACGGGGAAAGAAGCGCACAAATCCACGAGCGGAATCAACGCGTCGCGCGCGGCGGCATCCAACAAGACATTGTCGTATTCGGGCGTCGGGTTTGCTTCCACCAGAGTTGCAATGCCTTCGCGCAACCACACAGGCATGCTGTCGTACCTCTCGCCGAGGTGACGATACATCATCACGTGCATGAGTTCGTGCGGAATGCGCCAGCCCATCAGGTCGGTTTGCTGATCGCCCGGCTCGATCACCGCCAGCGCCACACTGCTGGAAGGTTCCGCCACGCCCACCACCCACGAATCGTAGCCGGGAAATTGCATATCGCCCTGCGCAGGGTAGATAAAAATATCGACAGGCTGTGAAAGATCAACTTGAAAATATTGACCGATCATATCCAACCCCGCGCGCGCCGCGTTCAACGCGCTTTGCGCAAAGGCCTCATCGCCCTGAATCCAACGCAGGCGCAAGCCATCTTTATCCAACGTCAACCAGTCGAAGCGGTTATCGTCGTAGCGAAACGAAAAAAATTCGCTTTGGAACGCGGCGCCATCGCCGAGCACAAGATCGTACCGCCAATACACCAGCGTGAACGGGCGAATGTTGATCTGCCGCGCATCCAAAGTGAATTGCGATGTTCCGTCCGGGTTCACCGTCAGCGGTTCCGAGCGAAGGACGTTCAACCGCTTATCGAACACGGTGATCGACGCGCTTTGCAACGGGCTGGGCGTGAGGATCGCGGCAAGGAAATCGACTTGCTCGCCAAACCGATAGACCGCCTCGACTCGTTCGATCGTGACACCCGCCTGCCCCACCGGCGCGTTCAATGCCGACGGGTAAGCCGGCTTCGCCCGCCCCAACGCATACGCCAGTGTGATACAGATCAAGATACGCGCGAGCTTCACAGTCAATTTCCCAATAACACGATCAACGGAGTCAACGTCAGCGGGCTGAGAAGTGTGCCAGTGTACACAATGGCGGTCACCAACGATGAATCGAGTTTATATTCGGTGGCAAGGATGGTCGTGTTGACCGCCGCCGGCATCGACGATTGGATCACCGCCGCCTGTTGCGCCGCGCCGCTCAACCCAAAGAGGAGGCTGAGCAATAGTCCAACGGCGGGGCCTGCCAGCAGGCGCAAAGATACGCTCAAACTCACTTCGCGAAGTTTCTCCGTCCACTGCACGCGCGAAAGTTCCACGCCGAGCAAGACGATCATCATCGGGATGCTTCCTCCGGCGGCAAGTTCAATCGTACGCGAAAGCGCAGTGGGTATTTCAACATGCAACGCTCGAAACAACACAGCGAACACCAGGCTGTACACCACCGGCACTTTGAACATGCCAAGAAAGGCTTGCTTGAAGTTCATGTGTCCAAGCGAGGCGATCAACACGCCGCCGGTGTTGTGCAAAATCGCCGTAGTCACAAAGAACAAGCCGGCGTATTTGAGGGCGCCCTCGCCAAACGCAAACGATACGAGCGGAAGCCCATAATTACCTGTGTTGCCAAAGACCGTGGCGATCGTCACCGCCGCGAGGGTTGGACGGTCGAACTTGAAGACAAAACCAAATCCCAGGGTGATCCCCAACATAATGAAAATGTACACAGCAGTGAACGATATCACCTTCACGGCTTCTGCAAGGTCGATCTCGTTTTGTACAAGCAGTTCGAAGACGAGCATTGGGGCAAAAATGTAGAAGATCACCCGCCCAAGCGAGCGCGAGTCGATGGGGAATATTTTACCGAGGGTAAACCCAGCCCCGCTCAGGAGCAGGATCGGCAGGAGATTGTTGGCAAACGTGGAGGCAAGAAGGGAAAGCGACATGGTTATGGAATGAAAAAGGTCACGGGGATTATAACGTCTCCATGACCTGGAAATTATCAGTCTATTTATTCTGTATAACCTTGAATGGGTAACACGTAGTGACGACTTCAGTCGTCGTAGTACGGCTAAAAAGCGACTGAAGTCGCTACTACGCCGTCAGGCAATATGAGTTACTCTGAATAGAAGAGAGTGTCCAATTGAGAAAGTAAAAACCACTCTGTACGCAGAACGTCCCGAAGGTTTCCTTGAAAGTACCTTGTTGCGCCAAACCAACCTTCGGGACGGTGCGTAACATCAGTGAGAAAGTAAAAACCACTCTTTGCCACAGAGTTCGCTGAGAAAGACCTCTGTGCGCTCTGTGGCGAAACGCGCTTTGTTGGACACTCCCATTTAGAAGGAGTGTCTACACTGGAAGTGGTGACATATCACGGTGTCGGAGATTCTTCGTGGTGCGGGGCGTCACTCAGAATGACATCCGATTTTGTTAGTATCGCCTCGATGGTAGACACTCTCAACTTTTGAGCGCCCCCCTTAATTCACGAGTCTTCGTCCTCATCCCCCTCTTCGCCGTCGAACTCAAGGTCAGTTTCAATGTTGAAGAGATCGAACTTGTCCAATTCATCGGTGAAGGCAAGGTTTTCGAGCGCCTCCTCGAGGAATTCGATCTGGTCTTCATTTTCGTCGTCGGTTTGGTCGAGCAGGTTTTCGATGAAAGCGCGCGCATCCTCGCCGCCGATCTGCGAAAGCGACCAGATGATCGCGCCGGTCACATCGTCGTCTTCTTCATCTTCGACCAACTTCAACAAAATCGGGGTGGCTTCTTTGATGCTCAACTGTCCCGCCGCTTCGACCGCGCTCTCGCGCACGTTACGATTCACGTTGGCGAGCGAGGCGATCACATCCTCGTTCCAACGGTTGTCGGCAGAGCGCCCCATCGCAAGCAACGCGGAGGCTTGCCAGGCGGGGTCTTCGCGCTTGAATGACGATGCGATCAATGCGATCACTTCGGGGCGGGAAGAAAACCCAAGCGCCTCCAACGCGCGCCGGCGGACTCGCGCATCGTCATTTCCATTCGCGGCAGACAGCAGTTCATCTTCCACCTGTTGCTTTATCTCAGGAGGGACTTCTTCGAGTTCACCGAGGGTAACGAACATGCCGAGGTTAGCGGCGGCTTCGGCGCGCGCTTGCGCATCCGTATCCGATTTGAGAAAGTTGATGTAGGTCGGCACGAGGCGGGTATCGTCCGATTCGCGCAGGAGGCGCAGAGCGCGCCCGCGCACGGTAGCATCCGCGTCGTTGAGAATCGATTTTGCAAAATCGTCGAATGAGACGAGGGTATTCTCTTCGGCGAGCGCTTCAAGTTGTTCGAGCACATTTAACTTGCGTTTGACACTGACGCGCGACCAAACGTCGCCGAGGGCTTTGAGTTCAAGCGCGCCCATATCGGAGAAATGGTGCAGGAATTTGGGGGAAAATTCCTTTTTGTCGTTGAGGAGCGCATCCAGCACAAGTTGGAAGGGATTCGGGTTTGGGTTCATAGGTTATGGCACTACAATGCCGATCGGGTTGACAAAGTCCATTACGTTGACGTAGATCATAAATAACAGGAGTACGGTCATGCCGAGTCCGTGCACGAGGTTTTCCACGTTGGGAGGAACGCGGCGGCGGAAGATCAATTCCGGCAGGAGGAAGATGATGCGCCCGCCATCCAGCGCGGGGAACGGGAACAGGTTGAAGATGCCGAGGCTGATCGAAAGCCCGGCAATCAGTTCGAGTGTGCGCACCGGTTGGTCGGCGGGGTCGCTCGGGACAGTGTTACCGGCGCTTGTGTTGGCTGTCGCTTCCACATCGTGACTCACCGTTTGTCCGATGATGTCGTAAATGCCTTTCAAGCCGATCACGCGGCTTTGCTCGGGGGTGAGAGTGCCGCGAATCATTTGCGCGGGGAGCGAGATCAAATTACGGATATTGAAATAGGTGTACCTCGCGCCGAGGCTGAGCGTGTCCAAGGGCGAATCAGACCGGACGAAGGGCACACCCAGCCCCACTCCGATCATGACGCGTTTCTGCGCTTCGTCAAATTGCGGCTTGGCGATCAACTCAACTTCCTCGCCGTTGCGGCTCACGAGGAACGTCACAGGTTGGTCTTTGCCGGCATCCACGATCAGGCGCAGTTCATCGTAACTGTGGATGGGTTGCCCATTTCCGCTGATGAAAATATCGCCGGCTTGAAACCCCGCTGTCTGAGCCGGGCTTGCCTCAAGCACCGAGGATACGAGCACACGCGTGGTGTCTGGCGCGCCAACGCGATAGAAAATGAAACTGTAGATGAGGACCGCCGTGATCAGGTTCATCAGCGGACCCGCGACGAGGACAGCGAAGCGTTTCCACGGGGATGCCGCCGCCAGCCCGCCTGCCACGTTCGGGTCATTTTCGCCTTTGGGTCTGACGAAGCCTCCAAGCGGAAGCCAGTTCAGCGTGAAGCGGGTTCCCTTCCAGGTGAAGAGGGTGATCGCGCCCGGCGTGGGCAGACCCAGCCCGAACTCTTCCACTTCGATGTTGCACCAACGCGCAACAATGTAGTGCCCAAATTCGTGGATGATGACCATGCCGCTAAAGGCAAGGATAAAGACGATGGGTGTAAGAATGGTTTCGTTCATAGGTTTTCCTTTGCGCGAAGATTATATCGCCAATTGACAAGACGCCCTGAGGCGCAAAGAAGTTTCTAATGCTTTTCATAGGCTGGGGTAGAATTATTTCGCGGAGTTTCTTGCCGCTTCGACCAAATCAGCGCTTCTCAGATGCGCCGAGACCCGAAAGGAATGTTTTTTATGATCGATACCAACTGTCTCTTCTGCAAGATCATTTCAGGCGATATTCCAGGGACCATCGTCTACCGCGACGAACAAACCACCGCTTTCCGCGATATTAATCCGGTCGCGCCGACGCACATCCTGATCGTGCCAAACCGCCACATTGAGTCGGTTGCCACGCTCGAGGAGGCAGACGAGGCGTTGATGGGTCATCTTTTCACTGTGGCGCGCGGGTTGGCTGAGAACGAGGGGATCAACAAGCGGGGCTACCGGCTGATCACCAATCACGGCGCGGATGGCGGGCAAACCGTATTCCATTTGCATCTCCACTTGATCGGCGGGCAGAGGATGAAGCATCCGATGGGGTGATATAAAAGGATGAAGGATGAAGGATGAAGGATGAAAAAGCCGCCGAAATTTTCGGCGGCTTTTATGTTTTACCTTTTATCCAGCGGACTTCCCTTCAATTTGCTTTGGGGTTGACCGGCGCGCCAGGAGTAATATCCAAGCCCGGCACCGGCGAGCAATAGCAGAATGCCGAAGATACCCAGGATCGACGATCTGCCGCCTTCGGTTTCGGTCGGTTCAGTGACCGTCACCGTTTTGGGTTGCGCCCCAAAATCAACAGACGCCCGGTCGCCTGCTCTCACCGTGAAGTTGTAACTCATTACCATGGTCGGGTTGTAATCATCGGGCACCGCCATGCTGACGTTGTAATCTCCCTGCGGCACATCCTCGAAGCACGAACGGTCTGGTTCCAGCGTGTCTGGGTCAAATGTGGAAACCGTATCCTTGGACTCGGTATACGAGCCATTGATGTTGGTCAGGCTGACCGCGCCGCCATCGATGCCGAATTCCGTTTCCTGCCGCAATGCGTCACCGTTGGCATCGTTGAAGAGTAGGACGCACACGATCGTCGTGCCATCGATCGGCGTGGAGGTGGGCGTCGGCGAAGGAAGCGTGGGTGCGGGACCAGCAGTAGGTTCAATGGAAATCACGCCGACAACCAGTTGCTGACCAACCGTCAGAGTGCAATCCTGATCAAGGCGCGTGTTTAATAAACGCAGTTGTGGGATCGTAATCCCATGCAGGAGCGCCACCTGCCCGCAGTTATCTCCATCCACAACCGTATACAGAATGCGCCCGTCCGCTCCTGGCGTGGCGGTCACAAATCCCTGCCTGTGCGGCGCGGCGGAAACATATGTAGAGGAGAAGGCGGCGCCCACAACAAGAATTGAAAATAAGAAACAGAAAAGAAGTATGGCTCTGCGGTTCATCGGCGGGATTATATCAGGGTTGGCTATTAGGCTTTGGCGCTATTCAGAGTAACACAAATTAGTTTACCGTAGTAACGACTTCAGTCGTTTGTTTTGCGGCGTAAAAGCGACTGAAGTCGCCACTACACCGTCAGGCAATCATAGTTACTCGGAATAGTTGAGTCATGGGGTATCCTCAGGTTGCGAAACCAAACGAGGAGCAACCCCATGACTATAGGCGATATTGTCTTACATATTTTCTGTCGTGTGAACGACAGTTTGCCAAACATTCCGACTGATGTCGATCCATGCAAAATGAGCATCGCTGAGTTTTCACTCTGAAACCGAGCGCCAATGGTTAGTAGTCTTCAGGGCGACAAGAGCAGGGATGTGTTTGACGGTAGACGCTCCAATACAGTCCATGTAACAAAACTGTGACATCCATCTCTTGACTATGGCGCGTCTATGTTCGTAAAATAGCGCTGGCAATAGAGTGTGCCGGTAACAACAGGGAGGAATTCCTTCCCGAGGAGACAACCATGTTCAAACCATATAGAATCATTACAGCCGCGCGAACTTCCTTGATCGTTACATTGGTTATAGGGTTGGTGAGGGTAGATCCAATTCAAGCGTCAAACAATGGAAATGTCTTTGCCGATGAGGGTAGCGCCATCTCCAAGGTCAGTGTTGAGACTCCTCATTACCCGGTGGGCATGGGAAGCGGAGAAAGCAAACTTGTTCCGTATAGCATTTCTGAGTTGCCTCAACTCTCGGGCAATATTACAAGCCGAACATATCAGTTTTTCACCCAATATGATGTGCCGTTGAGTAATGTGTATGGGCCATTTCCCGCCGATATTTCCCTTTCGTCAGCGCATGAGAACAACTGGAATGAGTTGGTTTACCTGCCGAAAACTGTTGCGGATAAAGCGCGGGAAATCCGTGATTATGCGGTGGTGTTGAAGACCACGTTCAACGGCGAATTGAGCACAAGGCAGAGGTTCAGCGCGGAAGCATCATTGGTGCTCCTCCTGCCGCCGGATAATTTCAGCAAGGCAAGCCCGGCAGATGCGGCTCTCGTATCGCCTACCGGTCTTTTCTTACAGTGGAACTCCAGCCTCGGGGCTGTGGATTTCGAATATTGCTTCGATATGGTCGATAACAACTCTTGCGATACCAACTGGACCGGAACGTATTGGCTGGGAACGTACGACACCAACGTCGCTTTGCAGGATTTACCATCCAATACTACATTCTATTGGCAAGTGAGGGCGAATAATACAACGGGAACGACCTATGCAAACAACGGGGACTGGTGGGAATTTACGACAGGGAGTTCAGGTAATGGTAGTTTAGATTCGACCTTCGATAGCGATGGGTTAGTCACCACATTTATTGGGAATTATCACGATGAAGCGAGCGCAGTTGCAATCCAGCCAGATGAGAATATCATTGTCGTAGGCAGGTCCCGTACTTCCAACGGCGATGACTTTTTTGTGGCACGATATTACCCCGATGGTTCACTGGACACAAATTTCGATTTTGACGGCCTTGTAACAACAGACTTTGGAGCAAGCGAAGTTGCGATGGCAATCGCCATTCAGTCTGACGGGAAAATTGTGGTAGTCGGATATTCTGAAATCGGACCCTTCAATGGTGGAGCGAAAATCGCTGTGGCGCGCTATAACACCGATGGGTCGCTTGACCCGAGTTTCAGCACAGACGGAAAAGCGATCACCGATCTTAACAGTAGTCACGAATTGGCGACTAGCGTCGCCATTCAGACGGATGGAAAAATTGTCCTTACCGGCTATAAAAATGTAGGCATAAATGATAACGACATCGTATTACTGCGCTATAACTCGGACGGATCGCTTGATCCGACGTTCGACGATGATGGCATTGTCGCTATTGAGATAGGGGCTGGAAGCGATGAGTTTGCCTCTTCGATCGCCATCCAACCTGATGGGAAAATCTTAATCGGCGGCGCGGTACTTGATGAGGGCGATATGGATCTTGCCCTCTTGCGTTTTGACGGCACCGGGAACTTGGACCCACTCTTCGATGTAGATGGAAAAGTAATCACTGATTTTGGGTTTGGCTTTGAGAGAGGCGGTTTTGTTGCGCTTCAACCTGATGGTAAGATCGTTTTGGGAGGCTACAGTGACGATCGTTTCTTGGCGGCTCGATATACCAATACCGGGGCGCTAGATCCATCTTTTGATTTGGATGGAAAGACTTCAACTGCTTATCCTGGAATGTTGAATTCTCCAACCGCCAGCGATCTTGTATTGCAGTCAAATGGAAAAATTGTTATTGCCGGCTATTCGAACCGTGATTATGATTTTGCGGTAGCTCGTTTTCATCCTAATGGTCTGATCGATTCTACATTCAACTCGGATGGTCTTGTTATTACCGATTTCGGTACGAATCAGGATGACATTGCAAATTCGGTAAGTATTCAGGCGGATGGCAAGATCGTGGTAGCTGGATATAGTTATAGTAACGGCTCTAATTATGATATTGCCATTGCCCGCTACATTGGCGATCCGGTTTTACCCCCATCAACCCCGACACCGACGCCAACCGATGCGACTACGCCCACTCTAGGCGTCACACCAACGATCCCTACCCCAACTTACACTCGCACAATCACTCCAACGCGCACTCCCACTGTGCCAACCCCCACGACTACAGAAGTATCGGCTACTCCGAACTTTACTCCAACCTTCACCCCGACCTCCACATCCATCTCGCCCATCACGATCGGCGAGACGGGCATACTTACCAATGCCTATTCGGGCATCGGCAATCAACTAGTGGCGCAACAAGTGACTCTCTCGCAAAGCGCGACCATTCAGAGCCTGAGTTACTACGTTTCGACGGCGGGCGGACAGTTACGCCTGGGCATCTACAACAACAACGGCTCGAACCCCGGGACGCTTGTTGCACAGACCGCGGCGTTTACCCCGGTGACGGGCTGGAATACCCAACCCGTTATCACCCCTACGCTACTTCCGGCGGGCACATACTGGCTGGCATTCCTGCCACAGAACAGCGCGTTTGCCGGGCGCATCTCCTATTCAGGAACGGGACGTTACTACGGTTACACCTTTGGAGCATTGCCTGCCGCATATTCCACCTCTTCCTCCAGCGGAGCGTTTCACTTCTCGTTCTATGCCACATTGACGCTGGGCACGCCGCCTACCAGCACACCCAGCCTTACACCTACTCAGACACCGACTCTTACTCCAACCGTCTCTTCGACCCCGACGGTCACGCGCACACCTACGAACAGTAATACCTTGACGCCAACCCCGACTCGCACTGCAACACGCACAGCAACAGCCACGCGTACGCCAACACGAACACCTACGGTAACATCCACGCCGCTCGTGACTTCCACATCTACAGCCACGCCGACGCTCACCTCTACAGCGACAACAACACAGATCGCCACCCCAACATCCAGTTTGTTTATTCAGGTGATCGATCCGAATGGCGGCGAAACGCTCACGGCAGGGCAAACCTATCGGATTACCTGGGATTCATCGCCTGCCATCGAATCTGTATCGCTGGGGTACAAGTCTTGCGCTTCGTGTTTGGATTGGATTGTCACTACGATTCCTAATATCGGTTTCTATGATTGGAGTGTCGACGTCGGAAACACCGAAAATACCCAGTTTAAGATCTATATCATTGGATACGGTATAGGCGCTGGCTCGGGAAGCGATACGTCGGATAATGATTTCACTGTTGTATCGCCTACACCGACAGTGACCCTTACCAATACGCCCATCCCGCCCATCACGATCGGCGAGACGAGCGTCCTCACCAGCGCCTATTCCGGCATTAGCAACCAACTGGTGGCGCAACAAGTGACTCTCTCGCAAAGCGCGACGATTCAAAGCCTGAGTTACTACGTTTCGACGGCGAGCGGGCAGTTGCGCCTGGGCATCTACAACAACAACGGCTCGAACCCCGGGACGCTTGTTGCAGAGACTGTCGTGTTCACACCCGCTTTTGGCTGGAACACCCAACCTGTCATCACGCCGACACTGCTCCCCGCGGGCACGTACTGGCTGGCATTCCTGCCACAGAATAGCGCGTTTGCCGGGCGCATCTCCTATTCAGGAACGGGACGTTACTACGGTTACACCTTTGGAGCGTTGCCCGCTTCATACTCAACCTCTGCCTCTAGCGGAGCGTTTCACTTCTCGTTCTATGCCACGTTGACGCTGGGTACGCCGCCTACCAGCACACCCAGTTCAACCTTCACGCCCCCAAGTACCTCAACTCAGATGGTTACGCCAACTACCACACCTACTTCAGTAGTCAGTTGTGCCGTTATAAACGCGTCCGGTTCCGGTACGCTCTTTCAGCCTTACAGACAATACGACTGCGGAAAGTATGCACATGCAGTAGGCATTGGAGATTTCAATAATGACGGCAAAAAGGATGTCGCTTTGTCGATACGCACGAATAGTTCAGGCTCTCCGTCCAGCCTTCTGGTTTTTACTCAGGATACCAATGGCGATCTCTCTCAGCCTCATGTGTATGCGGGCGGGAATAGAGCGGAACACATGGCGGTTGGAGATGTGAACAACGATGGCTTGGATGATGTTGTCACGCTAAATTTTTCAGACAACACGATCAGCCTCTTTATTCAGAATAGCGGCGGCGCATTCTCAGATCGCATAACCTATGCTACGAATTCAGGACCCGACGCAGTTGCAATCGGCGATGTGAATAATGATGGACTTAACGATGTTATCGTGGCTCATCATACCCATGCGACGATCGGTGTTTTTACCCAAAAATCAGACGGCACGCTCAACGCCATGACAACCTATCCATCGGTTGCAGCAGGGTTTGATGATATTGCCATCGGAGATGTAAATGACGATGGGCTAAACGATGTTGTTAAGATGAACGGGCAGGGAAGTGCAAACAGCAACATCATGGTTTATCTCCAAAATGCAAATGGCACACTGAACACATCCTTGAATTACTCCATTGCCGCTTGTACATCGTCCTGCCTGAGTAACGGAGTTGCGATTGGCGATGTGACCGGAGATGGACGGTTGGATGTTGTATTGAGTTATGGAGGCAATAGACCGAACTCGAATATTGCCGTCTTTGCGCAATCTACAAATGGGACTCTACAACCATCCGTTTCTTACCCGTCATATGACACCCCCGGCGCGATTGAAGTTGCCGATGTCAATTCAGACGGTTTGGACGACGTTGCTGTTTCGCACACTGTTTGGTTGCGGGCAGGAGTCTACCTGCAACAGGAAAATGGCATGTTGGGAGTTGAGTCTTTATACCCTGTGCCGAATTCCAACACTGATGATCTAGAGATTGGCGATGTGAATGGCGACCAGATGCCCGATCTGACAATTACCGATAGCGCGGGGCTGGTAATTCTTTATCGTAGTGTGAACCCTCCGACTACGCCGACACCGACGTTCACGCCAACGATCACACGCACCCCGACACAGACTCCCACAGCGACCCTGACTCCGCCTGTCACTTCGACGTTTACCCGCACGCCCACTCGCACACCCACCCCCACATGGACACCGACTACCACGGGCGGCACAACCATAACGTTGGGTGAAACGAGCGTATTGTCCATCCCGTATTCAGGGCTGGGGAATCGTTTGGTGGCGCAACAGGTGACCCTGTCGCAGAGTGCGACCATCCAAAGCTTGAGTTACTACGTGTCCACCACAGGCGGGCAGTTGCGGCTGGGAATCTACAGCAATTCGGGGAACGCGCCGGGCGCGTTGTTGGCAGAGACAGTCGCCTTCACACCTGTCGCGGGTTGGAACACCCAACCGGTGTTGACTCAAGCCACTCTGCCGGCGGGAACCTATTGGCTGGCGTTCCTGCCGCAGAACAACACACTGGCAGGGAGGTTGACGGTGGCTGGTTCGGGTCGTTATTACACTTACACCTTCGGACCCATGCCCGCCGCGTTCTCCTCATCGAACACGGCTGACACTTTCCGCTTTTCGATGTATGCCACGTTGCTCATACCATGAGCCATCTCTGATTCAACAAACCGCCGCCGAATTATCAGTTCGGCGGCGGTTTGTTCCTTTTGTAGGAATCGCAACTTTCACACATGACTTACGCAGATCGAAAACCTTTTGCCGCGAATTTCACTAATTCACGCGAATTTTTAAAAAATTAGCGGAAATTCGCGTAATTCGCGGCTTGGT
>JAJTXU010000008.1 GCA_021462845.1 Anaerolineales bacterium | reverse complement strand
CACCCGAACACGATCCTCTTTTTTCGCCTCGGCGATTTTTACGAAACCTTCGACGAAGACGCCGAGATCACCGCGCGCGAACTCGACATCGTCCTCACCTCGAAACCCATCGGCAAAGGCACGCGCGTGCCGCTCGCTGGCATCCCCTATCACGCGGTCGAAAATTATTTAGGGCGGCTCATCGAAAAAGGCTATCACGTCGCCATCTGCGAACAAGTCGGCGACACTCCGGTCAAGGGACTCTTCCCGCGCAAGGTTGTGCGCGTCGTCACGCCGGGGACAGTGACCGAACCGGGACTCCTGCCCGGCGACGCGAACAACTACATCGCTTCGGTTTTACTGGACGCTTCGCCCTCGTTCAACTCCGACGGGCAAACTGCCTCAGTCGCGTATGCCGACGTGACCACTGGAGAGTTTGCCGTCACCGAACTCCCCGTCGAATCTCTCCGCGCGGAATTGACTCGCTTGCATCCAGCCGAAGTCTTGCATCCCGATAGCCAAACCCTGCCGAACGAAATCTCGAGTCATCTCACACCCTGGGCTTCGTGGAAATTCGAGCCGGGCAAATGCACAGAGACATTGCTAACTCACTTCAACTCCTCCACGTTGGACGGATTCGGATTGAAGCCAAACAGTTTATCCGCGCGAGCCGCGGGCAGTTTGCTTCAATACATCAAAGAGACTCAGCCTGACGCGCTGAAGTTGTTGACCTCGCTCCGCACATATCACCTCTCAGAGTTCATGACCCTCGACGCATCCACGCGCAGAAATTTAGAGCTAGACGAAACCCTGCGCGGCGAACGAAAAGGCTCACTGCTCGGCACACTCGACCTCACCATCACACCGATGGGCAAGCGGCTCATCCATCAATGGGTCAGCCAGCCCCTGCTCGACGTGTCCAAGATTCAACGCCGCCAACTCGGCGTGGAATATTTTTTTCAGCAAGGCATGATCCGCGCAGAGATACGCGCCGCGCTCAAGCCGATCGCCGATCTCGAACGACTCGTCAATCGCGTAATTGCGGGGCAGGCACAACCGCGCGATCTGGTGGCGATGAGGAGCACGTTGGCGGCGTTGCCGAATCTTGTTGAAACAACGGAGGAAAGAGGAAAGAAGAAAGAGGGAAAGAGCAATGAGGCGGGGCTGCCTAAGATTGATTTGTTGCGTGAGCAATTGACTTTGCTTGAAAGTGCAATAGACGATGATCCGCCGTCTACATTGCAGAATACGGGTGTTATTCGCGCGGGATACTCGCAAGAATTGGATTCGGTGATTGACGCGTCGAAACACGCCCGCGATTGGATCGCCAATCTCGAATCCGTTGAACGTGGGAAGACGGGAATCAAAACGCTCAAGGTCGGCTACAACAAAGTTTTCGGCTATTACATCGAAATCTCGCGCGGCGCGGCGGATAAGGCTCCTGAAAATTACATCCGCAAGCAGACGCTGGTCAACGCCGAACGATTCATCACGCCGGAGATGAAAGAATACGAAACGCTCGTGTTGAATGCCGAAGAGCGGATCAAAGAGATCGAAACGCGACTCTTCCGCGAGGTGTGCGCCGAACTCGCAAAGTCGGCTCATCAACTTTTATCCACGGCGCGCGCCATCGCGGAGGTAGACGTCTTGTCCGCGCTTGGGGAGGCGGGAGCGCTGGGAGGGTATATCAAGCCGAACGTCCACGAAGGAAGCGGGCTTGAAATCCACGAGGGCAGGCATCCCGTTGTCGAGCAGACTCTGAAAGGCGAACGCTACATCCCGAACGACGTCCTGTTTGAAAAAGGCGAGGTGGTGCGAGTCATCACGGGACCGAACATGGCGGGCAAGTCTACGTATTTGCGGCAGACCGCGCTGATCGTGTTGATGGCGCAGATGGGATCATTCGTGCCAGCCGCGTCGGCGGACATCGGACTCGTGGATCGAATCTTCACGCGCATCGGCGCGCAGGATGAAATCCACGCGGGGCAATCCACGTTTATGGTGGAGATGGTTGAGGCGGCGAATATTTTGCATCACGCTACGTCGCGCTCGCTGTTGATCCTTGATGAGATCGGGCGCGGCACGTCAACATACGACGGCGTTTCAATCGCGTGGGCGGTGATCGAGTTTATTCATAATCATCCGCATCTTCGCGCGAAAACTTTGTTCGCCACGCATTATCACGAGTTGACGCAACTTGCCGAACTTCTGCCCGGCGTGCGGAATTACAACGTGGCGGTCAGCGAAGCGGACGATAAAGTCGTGTTCCTGCACAAGATCGTCCCCGGCGGCGCGGATCGTTCGTATGGCATCCACGTGGCGCAGTTGGCTGGCTTGCCCGCGCCGGTCATTCAACGCGCGAGCGAGATCATGGCTGAACTTGAAAAGACTTCGGGGCGAGCCGTGAAGATCAACCCGCACGCGGCGCAACAAGCCGCGCTGTTCCCTGAATCGAGTCCGATCCTCGATGAGTTGAAAGAGATTGACGTGAACAGCCTCTCGCCCATCGAGGCATTGAATAAGTTGTTCGAATGGCAGAAGAGGTTTACGAAATAGCAGATGAATAAACGCCCATTAACCATTGACGATATCGGAACGTTGTTTCTATTGGTCGCCATCCTTTTCGGAGCATGGTTTCGAATCTTTCCACCACTGGACGCGGGATTTCCCATCAACGATGGCGGACTCTTTTACTCCATGATCGAAGCGATACGGCAGAACGAATTCAAAATCCCGCAAACTGTCCTGTTCAACGGCTTGGAGATTCCTTTTGTTTATCCGCCGCTGGGATTCTATATCGCCGCATTCGCCAGCGCGATCTTCCACACAGACACTCTCACCATTCTGCGATGGATGCCAGCCATAACGCTCATATGCACGATCCCCGCCGTTTTCGCGCTCGCTCAAAATTTTCTAAAATCCCGCCTTGAGGCGGGTCTCGCCGCATTGATCTACGCATTATTGCCGCGTTCGATCACATGGCTGATCATGGGCGGCGGAGTGACCAGAAGTTTGGGACAGTTGTTTCTCATTCTTGCGGCGCTCAATCTTTACAAAATGTACGCCACGAGCGAACGCAAATTTACCGTTGCCGCTGTGATCTTTTGCTCTCTCGTCGTGATGACTCATCCTGAAGCCGCAATTCACACGATTGGCATTGCCCTGACCTTGGCGTTCTTACACGCGCGAAATCGCCGCGGTTTTTTCCAAACGGCGCTGGTCGGCGCTTGCACGCTGCTGGCAACGACGCCATGGTGGGTCACCATGCTTGTCCGGCACGGCGCCGCGCCATTTATTTCGGCTTCGCAATCGGGGTTTCATGATCTCGCCTATTTCTATGCGTTTTTCATCGCCTATACCCAAGAAAAGTTCATCCCCTTCATTGCCGTATTTGCGTGGATTGGCATCATATATCTTTTGTCAAAACGCGAATATACACTGCCTGCGCTCTTTGTGATTCCATTTCTGATCGAACCGCGAAACGCGCCAAATATCGGCACGATTACAATTCCCATGCTAGCGGCTCATGCGATCATTCAAGTTCTCCTGCCGTCGTTCGCGAGCGCGCCCAGCGGGGCAACTTCCCTACTTGGAGCGAAACCTCAAAAACTATTTGCCGCAACGATCGCGTTCTGCTTGATCGTGGGAATGCAAATCTTCGGCATGGAAATGAGCGTGAATCGGGTACACCCGGAAACCAGGCAGGCTTATGAGTGGATCAAACAACATACTCCCCCGGACAGTCGGTTTGTCATTCTCAGCGGGATTGTTGGCTCGCTTGAGGACTTCAATAACGAGTGGTTTCCCGCGCTGACCGATCGAGTTAGTCTTACAACTTTGCAGGGGTTGGAATGGAACGAGAATATCAATTTCAATGAATATTCCGCGTGGCTGGGCGATGTCCAGAATTGCCGATTCGATCCTGAGGTTCTGGGCTGTCTTCGCGCGCAAGACCTTGGAACTCAACGCAAATTCGATTATCTCATCATCCTGCGCAGTGTGAGCGAACCACCGCTCTATCTTGCGAATGTTCCGGAGTGGGCAACCGAAGGTGGTCGTTCACTGGTATACGAATCACAAGAAATATTTATCGTGGAATTTCCATAAATAGCGTTCTCGCGGAAAGGGATGAAACCAAGTCCCCAATTGGTTAGCGCAAATCGCAACTCTCGTTGAGTCGCGAGGTAACATCTACGTCTCGATAAATATTGATGGGGTCGCCAATATAATAATATCGATTTTCCAGCAGCGGGAAGTCGCCTCCAAAGTATGTATTAAAAACGAACCTGAAAAGATTTACAGTAGTAAGGTCCGCGGGGACTTCATCTGAGGTTAAACCCGGAAAATAGTACGCGGCAAACGTGGAAAATCGCTCCCGGATGCAGGTTTTCTCAACAGATGAAAAATAGGCAAGAAGCCCGGAGCCATGATCTGCCTGAATGATAATAATTGGAGGGGTTTCCGATTGCCGAAGAATGACAGCAACTATTTCGCTCAATCTCGAATTCAGAAACTCAACCTGCCCTATGTAACCCTGTTGATATTCCTCCAGAGAGCCTTCAAAATCTTCAGCATCTTTAAAACTAAATTCGCGCGACGGGGCAATCGAAGCGCCGGACGCGTCAAACACAAAAGGGGGATGCGGCAAGAGTATATGAGCGAACACAAATGTCGGATCGGGATCGGAGGCAATTTCGCCAAGCGAATTCAGGGCATTCAGGATCGTCTTGCGATGAGTTTCAACCGTAAATACCGATGCGGTGTTCTGGATTAATGGCTGAATCAAACGAAGAGGCGTTGTTTGGAGGAAATATTGTTCGAAGTCGGTCAATTCCACAGGATACGCCTTCACGCGAACGTCAGCCGAGTCCATATCGGTCAAACTCCAGTTTGTAGCGGTCGAGACCGTCTTGTATCCCTGAGACTCAAGAAGGGAGATCGTTGCGCTATGATCAATGAACGGCTCCATCAACCACCAGAATTTAGAATTATCCAAGCCGGGCGCAAAAACATCTACATAATTCATATTCAAAGTGGAAGGAATCGAAAGAGCCGTTTTGGAGTAATTGGAATGCGATTGCCGAGGAACTACAAAGCCCATATTTTCCAATTCTGCGACAAATGGAGAATTATCGTAACCATAAAGATCTCCCAACATATCGGAACGAACATAACCGTCCACTACGATATAGTAAATGTCGGGCTTTAAAGAATCGGTTCGCGCCGGAAGGCTGATATCTGTCTCTTTGAGATCGCGTAGCGCTGAGAAATAAACGGGCCACCGAACATTTCTGTATTCAGGCAGATTCAAGCCAATCGAATACAGAAGGAGAAGCATGCCCGTAACCAAGTACAATGAAGAACGCCAAACCTTGCGAATGTCTGTTTTGCTCAGCACACGATAGAGTTGTCGGATGATAAACATACCCGCAAACGAATAGACGACGATCCAGAACAATACAGGCGGGAACATGAATAACACAACAACAGCAACTAACCAACCCTCCACTTTCTCCCAATCAACCAAAAAGTGTTTTAAAATCTTGGCAACAACCCCCAACACTACCCACAAAGCAAGCAAAGGTCTCAGCAAATGATAGGGAGGGAAAAGGTGTTGTTCTACGCGAAGCGTAAAGATCAAGCTCGCAAGAATCATCAAATACGAAGAGGCAAGATATCGAAATTTCATGGTCGCGCCTAATTTTTCTTTGTATGTCTTGAGTATTATAGCAAAACAAAAAATCGCCCTCATTTTTCCGAGGGCGACTTGAAATACTGAAACTGAAAAAGTGTTACTTCGTCATCTCTTCCGCGGGCGCCTTGGAGCGCATCACTGCCCAAGCCAGCAGGGCGATCAACGCCGCGGCAACTGCCCAAACGCCGATCGAGCCGCCGCCTGAGTATTGCACCACGATCGGCGCGACGATCACCGCGACCAGATTCACCACCTTGATCATCGGGTTGAGAGCGGGACCTGCCGTATCCTTGAACGGATCGCCGACCGTGTCGCCGACCACGCCAGCCTTGTGACGCTCAGAGCCTTTGCCGAGATTCTTGGCAGGATCTTTCGGCTCGTCTTCGATGAGTTTCTTCGCGTTATCCCACGCGCCGCCGGAGTTATTGAGGAACACCGCCAGCAACTGACCGGAGACGATGATGCCAGCAAGCATACCGCCGAGCGCCTCCACTTGGAGGGTCAAGCCCACCACGATCGGCGTGACGATACCGAGCAACGCCAGCGAGACCAATTCTTTCTGCGCGGCAGTTGTGGAAATACCAACGGCTTGTTTGTAATCAGGGGCTACCTTGCCTTCAAGCACGCCCAGTTTGAATTGGCGGCGGACTTCCAACACGATCAACGAAGCCGCGCGCGCGACAGCCTGAATGGCGAACGACGAGAACAACCACGGCAACGCGCCGCCGACCAACATACCGACGAACACTTGCGGCACATCCACGCGAATGCCGATGGATTGAATCTGCGATTCGAGAGGGATGCCCAGCGCGGTCTGCGCGCGGGAAACGTCCACGAGGAACGAGCCGAAGAGCGAGACAGCCGCAATCACCGCGGAGCCGATGGCAACGCCCTTGGTGATCGCCTTGGTTGTGTTACCGACCGCGTCCAGGTCAGCCATGATCTGCTGAGCGGCTTTGGTTTCTTTATCGGTTTTGCCGTGCCATGCCATTTCGCCGATGCCATTCGCATTATCCGAGATCGGACCGAACGAATCCATTGCCACGTTGTTACCGGTCAGGGTCAACATGCCGATACCGGTCATCGCAACGCCGTACAAAATGAACGTCGCGCGTTCTGCGGCGGTCACATCGGGGATCGTGCCGAAGATAAAGATCGATGCGACGATGGTCAACGCGATCACCAACACCGACCACACGGACGATTCAAATCCGACCGACACACCGTTCAAGATCAACGTGGCGGGACCCGTGTCGGCAGATTTCTTGATATCGTTCACAGGCTGGGCATGCGTGCCGGTGAAATATTCGGTGAGACGGTCAATGACGATCGCGAGCAACACGCCAACGCCCACAGCCGCCGGCATTCTCCACCAGCCGCCGAACTCAACCATTGTATTTCTCATGTACAAGAAACCAGCCACGAAGAACAGGACAGCCGAGATCACAGCCGAGGTCAAGAAGCCACTGAAGATCGCTTTCATCGCATCGTGAGCTTTCCCGGTCGCGCCGGCGCGCACAAAGTATGTGCCGATGATCGAAGACAACACGCCGATACCGCGCACCATCAACGGGAAGATGATCCATTCAAGGCGACCGGTCGTGTGCCACAGGGCGAGACCAAGAATCAAACCGGAGACGATCGTCACTTCGTACGATTCGAAGATATCCGCCGCCATGCCGGCGCAATCGCCGACGTTATCGCCGACGAGGTCCGCCACCACTGCGGGATTCCTCGGGTCATCCTCCGGGATGCCTGCCTCGACCTTGCCGACCAGGTCCGCGCCCACGTCAGCCGCTTTGGTGAAGATGCCGCCGCCCACGCGCATGAACAACGCGAGGAGCGTGCCGCCGAAACCGAAGCCGAGCAACGCGTCTGGCGCGGCAATGCCGAGAACGATGAAGATCAACGTGCCGCCCAGCAAACCGAGACCATCGGTGAGCATACCGGTGATCGTGCCGGCGCGATACGCGATTCGCAACGAGTCGCCGAACGAGCGCTTCGAAGCGGACGCCACGCGCACATTGCCTTCCACCGCCATGCGCATGCCGATCTGCCCGACAGCCAGCGAGAAGCCCGCGCCCATCACGAAGGCGAACGCGCGCGCCAGACCGATCCACAAGCGGACGGTTTCAGCCGGCACGCCCTCAAAACGCTCGAGCGCTTCAGGGGAGGGCGGAACAATATACACGGAGAAAAAGAGCGCGACCGTCAAAACGCCGATTAACGGCAAAATGGAGCGCAACTGCCTTTTCAAATAGGCGTCCGCTCCATCCTTGATCGCGTTCCAGACTTCCTGCATCTTCTCCGTGCCTTTATCTTCACGCAGGATCTGGGATCGGAGAAAAATTGCATAGAGCAAGCCGAGAATGGCAACGCCAAACACAGCCCAGATGGCAATTTCCTCCAGCGAAGTAAGTCCTTGCATAGCGTACATAGGGGGTGATTCCTCCCGAACAAAAATTTTTCCGAGCCTTCGCCCGGCAAAGCAAACGGATTTTACAGGCGCAAAGGTCTTGTGTCAAGAAATTTGTCGCGCGGCGGGCTGTTGCCGCCATTCCTGCCGTTCTCAGAATTGGCATTCAAACCAACGGTGGATTAATAAACGGGGACGATTCGTCTTTTGCATGTTACACTCGCGCAAGTTTAACCCTTTGAGGTACCCATGCGGATAAAAATATTCTCGCTCCTTCTCATCACGGTCAGCCTGCTTCTCCCAACTTCGGCATTCGCCTCCTCCCCGGCCGATGTGACGAATGACCGCGTCGCGTTCGACTTCCCCATCTCAGCCACGTTCGGCGCCACGATCACCGCCAAGGCGGAGATCCGCTCGATCGTGCTGGAGTATGGCAATGAACAACAAACCTGCGGAGATGTGATCGCCAAAGCCTTCCCGCAGTTCACACCCGGCACACGCGTGGACGCGGAATGGGTATGGGAAATGCGCCAGAGCGGATCATTGCCACCCGGCGCAAAACTCTGGTGGCGCTGGCGCGTGACCGACGCAAACGGCGCGGAAACCGTGAGCGATACGAAGACCGCCATCTGGCTCGACGATGTCCACGAGTGGAAAACGCTCACCGAGGGGCTGATCAACTTCCACTGGTATCGAGGCGACGAATCCTTTGCGCGTGATTTGCTCAGCGCCGCGCAGAACGGACTCGAATTTAACGAGACCGAATCGGGTCTTGTCGCCGACTCGCCGATTGATATTTACATTTACGGCAACACCAACGATCTCAAAGATGCGGTTTTGTACGAACCCTCATGGACGGGCGGTCAGGCATTCCCCGATCAAGACATTGTAATTCTGGGCATCTCGCAAACTGACCTGGACTGGGGGCGCAATTCCATCGTCCACGAATTGACGCACGTGTTGGTGGGTCACCTCACATTTTCGTGCCTCGGCGACGTGCCTACATGGCTAAATGAAGGGCTGGCGGTGTACAGCGAAGGCGAGCTTGACCCCGCCTCGCAACAACAATTGAATGACGCGATTCAAAACGATACCCTGCTCAGCATCCGTTCGTTGAGCGCGGGCTTCTCGGAAGTGTCGGATAAAGCCTATCTTTCGTACAGCCAGTCCTACAGCGTTGTGAAATTTCTCGTCGAGACGTACGGGCAGGAAAAGATGACTGCGCTTCTCACCTCCCTGCGCGATGGCGTGACCATCGACGAAGCGTTGAACACCGTATACGGCTTCAACGTGGAAGGCTTGGAGGATGAATGGCGGGCAGGCATTGGAGCCAAGCCGCGCGCGGTTTCTGCCCAACCGACCGCGCAACCCACTGCTACGTTCGTGCCGACCATCGTTCCCGTTTCGGGCTTCCAATTCTCACAAGTCGCTACACCGACAGCAATTCCCACATCTTCATTCGGCGCTCAACAACCGACAGAAGAAGCGCCCCAGCAAAGCGGACCTCCGCTCTGGTTGACGTTATCCCTGCTTGGCATGTGTTGCGTATTTCTCCTCTTGATCGGTGTCGTTGTTCTCGGGTTCATCGCGCGCAGAGGAAACCAACCCCAAGGAGGAAAAAATGGCTAAGAACAAACTACAGAAGGTGGCTTCCGCTCTTTTTACGATCGTAATTTTGTCGCTGGTCACTGTCGCATCCCCGCGCCGCGCATCGGCTCTGCAAGTGGATGTTCCTCTGGATCAAGCGCTGGTGCTGGCAGGAGGCGAATCGACAAATCCGCGCAGTTACGACCCAGCCACAACACACAGTTCCGGGAATAAACTCGTCTTCAGCGGGCTGGTTTCATTCGACCCGCAGTTGAATCTCACGCCCGATCTCGCCGAATCATGGGATATCAGCGATGACGGCACGGTCTATACCTTTCACTTGCGACAGAATGCCAAATTCCACAACGGACGCGCCGTCACATCACAGGATGTGATCTATTCGTGGCAACGCGCCGCCAACCCCTCCATCGGCTCCGACACGGTGTTGACCTACCTGGGCGACATCGTCGGCGTGCGCGAGGTGAACGCCGGGCAGGCAGAATCCATTTCCGGGCTGGTCGCGCTCGACGATCACACCCTGCAAGTGACCATCGACGCGCCCAAGCCTTACTTCCTATTGAAACTCACCTACGCCACCGCCTTCATTCTCGATAAGGAAAACGTGGAAAGCGGCGAGGAGTGGTATCGCGCCCCCAACGGGACGGGTCCCTACCGCCTCACGGAATGGCGCAGGTTTGAAGTGATGGTCTACGAAGCCAACCAGGATTTTTACCTCGGCGCGCCCAGCATCCCCTATGTTGTATTCCAACTCTACTCCGGCGACGATCAACGCTTGTACGAAACCGGGGAAGTGGACATTGCCGGCGTCTATTCCATCGAACGCTTCACCGACCCCAGCGAACCGCTTCACAACGAACTGTTGACCGGCGTATCACTCTGCACCGGCTACGTAAACTTCGATTCCACCCGCCCGCCGTTCGATGATCCCAAAGTCCGGCAGGCATTCACCATGGCATTCGACCGCCAAAAATTCATCGATGTTGTGATGAGTCAACGCGCACTGCCGGCGAAAGGACTCTACCCGCCTGCCTTGCCCGGTTATAGCCTAACTCTCGAACCACTACCCTACGACCCCGAACGCGCGCGTCAACTGCTGGCAGAATCAAAATACGGCGGACCCGCCGGCTTGCCTCCCATCGTCTACACGGATGGCGGTATCGGCACGTATATCAACTCCGATGTCGCCGCGCTGGCTGAGATGTGGGAACAAAACCTTGGCGTGACGATCACCATTGAAAACCTCGAACCGAACTTCTTCACCGAGCAGATCTATGCCGGCAATCACGGTCAACTCTTCAGCGGCGGATGGTGCGCCGATTACCCCGACCCTGAAAATTTTGCCGATGTGCTCTTCCACACCGGTTCGCAACAAAACGGCGGCGGATATTCCAACCCGCAACTGGACGCCCTCCTCGAACAAGCGCGCACCGAACGCGACGTGGCAACCCGCATTGCCCTCTACCAGCAAGCCGAGCAGATCATCGTGGATGATGCCGCCGCGTTATTCACCGCGCATTATCTTTCGTATCAATTGGTCAAGCCCTACGTGAAGGGCTACGTCTACACCCCGATCGATATTCCCATCGAACGCTATATGTGGTTGGATGGTAAATAGACGATAGACCATAGACCATAGACCATGGACGATGGTCTATGGTCTGGCTTCCACCGCAAACTCCACCCGCGCGATTCGTCCTCCCGCGCTTGATACTAAAAAATTAAACGGCAGACTCCCGCCGGGCGGAAGACTCGCGCTGGATTCCCAACGACGGACGCCAACCACGCTTCCCGCATCGTCGTAAGCGACAGCCGCCACCCACACTTGATTCGCCGTAGCCGCCTGACTCTGCGACAAGACCAATCCGCTCACCTGCGCGCTGTGCCCTTCGGCGCTCACTTGCGCCAGCGCGTTGTTGACGGTTGCCGGCACATAGCGCCTATCGTTTGCCTGTATGCGGATCGCGGTCAATACCTGCGCTTGAGGCTGGGCATCAAACGGAACATCGGGCGGGAAGAACACCGCCATCGGCACAGAGGCATTCGGCGGCAAAATATTTAGCATGAGCCACGCGGTTTGGGTTGCAACAAACGCATCATTCGAATCAATCAGCGTTACTTGCGCGCTCAGATTCTCCAGCATATCATTCGAATCGTTACGGGCGAGGACAAAACACCACATGCCTTGATCGACGGTCGGGTAACATTCGATCTGCGAAACGATGAACGGCGCGGGCAAGGGGGTCGCTTCACCAGCTGGGTTTTCAGGATTGCTCGGAATTTTGATCACTAATCCCACCGACATGGAATTCGCGTTGATCTCGGGGTTCGCGGCTTGCAAATCATCGAGCGAGACGCTGAACTTTTCGGCAACCTCGCTCAGCGTGTCGCCTGCTTGAACGGTGTACGTGAAAGGCGTCGGGCTGGGGAGCGGCGTGGTGAGGGGAACCAGCCCCACTGGCGTCTGAAGCGGAATCGAGGTGGAGGTCAAAAACGGCGTGAGGGGAATCGGGCGGGGAGTCGAATCCGTTTGTTGAGGAGAGCAGGAAGTCAATGAGATGAAAGAGGAAAGAAGAAAGCCTGCCCTGAGCAGGGTCGAGGAGAAGGCGGATCGCATGAGAGGATTATAATGGAGGGAAATTCATAACAAGGAGTTGGTGATGAACTATCGTCATTTGGGTCGCACAGGGATTCGCGTAAGTGAACTCTCGCTGGGGTCGTGGGTCACGTTCAAAAATCAAGTGGATGTGGACGCGGCGGTCGAGTTGATGGCGGCGGCGTACGATGCGGGCGTGAACTTCTTCGACAACGCGGAAACATACGCGTACGGCAAGTCGGAGGAGGTGATGGGCGCGGCATTGAAGCGCTTGAATTGGAGGCGCAGTAGTTATCTGGTAACGACCAAGTTCTTTTGGGGCATCCACAACAACATCAACGAGCGCAATACATTGAACCGCAAAAGGTTGATCGAAGGGATCAACGGCTCGCTTTCGCGCCTGCAACTTGATTATGTGGATGTGGCTTATTGTCACCGCGCCGACAAGACCACGCCCATCGAAGAAACTGTATGGGCAATGCACAACATCATCGAATGGGGCAAGGCGATGTATTGGGGCACATCGGAATGGAGACCGGACGAGATCGTCGCGGCGATCAATATTGCGGAGAAACATCATCTGCACAAACCGATCACCGAGCAACCTGAATACAACCTGTTCGCGCGCCAGCGCTTCGAAAAAGAATACGCGCGAGTGTTTCAAGATTACGGGTACGGCACAACCATTTGGAGTCCGCTGGCTTCAGGGATGCTGACGGGTAAATACTTGAAAGGCATTCCGAAAGACAGCCGCGCAAACCTCAAGGGGTATGGCTGGCTTCAAAAGCGGATGAAAGACAAAGACCAACTTGCCAAAGTGCGCGCGCTGCAACCGATTGCGAAGAGCCTTGGCTGTACTCTCTCGCAACTCTCGATCGCGTGGTGCTTGAAGAACCCGAATGTGAGCACGGTCATTTTAGGCGCGAGCCGCGTGGAGCAATTGCGTGAAAATCTCGGCGCCGAAAAAGTGGTCGCAAAACTGAACCCCAAGGTGATGGAGAAGATCGACAAAATTTTCGGCATTGCAAAAGACGAGGACGACGATTGACGCGCGCGTCGCATGGATAAATTCCACTGGGATAGTTCTTCCTTAACTCAGACAAAACGCATGACTTTCGTCAGCCTCTTTCTCAGTCGATGTTAATGTCTCCATGTACAATGAAATCGGACACAAGCAATAGGAATTGAAACTAGAATTCTCTACATGGAGCATGAACATGAAACTCAATAAATTTGTCATCGGCGGGTTGCTCATCCTCGGCGCGGTGGTGTTTCTGATCGCCAACGCCACTAAGGACGCCTCGCAATACTTCATGACGGTGGATGAGCTCAAAGCGGAAGGACCAGCCATCGTCGATAAAAACCTGCGCGTCTCGGGCGCGGTGATCGGCGATACGATCCAATACGACCCCTCCACATTGACGCTCACCTTCGAGGTGGCGCACGTCCCCGCCGAAGATGCCGCACTGAAAGATGAAGGCGGGCTGGCTGAGGCGCTACATCAGGCGACCATCGATCCCTCGCGCTCGCGCATGACGGTCGTATACGTGGGCGTCAAACCCGACCTGCTCCGCAACGAAGCGCAGGCAATCGTCACCGGGTCCGTGGGCGCGGATGGGGTTTTCCACGCCGAAGAGCTTCTGCTCAAATGCCCCACGCGCTACGAAGAAGCCGTGCCCGATCAGGCTGGGTAGATTTAGAAAAACCTCACAGGTCACATATAGCCTGTGAGGTTTATGCTGAGGAAAATCGATGATCGCCAATCTTGGTCTTGGAATCCTGCTCGTCACATTTATTGTCACAGTTTACAGCGCGGTTACGGCGGCGGCCTCAAACCCCAAAGGGCTGGCGCGCTTGCTTCGCAGTCTTCCCTCGCTTCGCGCCAAACGGTTTGCCGATGAACTTGAAAAGTTGGAAACGCCCCAGCGCGCCGCATCCATGGCGGAAAGCGCGCGGCGGGCAATGTTGCTCACCTTCCCCCTGCTCACCATCACATCGCTTCTATTAATTTACCTGCTCGTCAACGATCATTACGAAGTGCAATTCGTATACGAAGTAACGAGTCGCTCGATGCCCACCTATCTCAAGATCACGGCTTGGTGGGGCGGGCAAGCCGGCTCGTTGCTGTTTTGGTCGTGGCTCATGTCGGCGTTTGCCTCGCTGGTCACCCTGCGCAAATGGGATCGCGACCGCGAATTCCTTCCGTGGGTCATCTTCGTTTCCTGCGTTACGCTCGCCTTCTTTGTGGGCATGACCGCCTTTTTTGAGAATCCGTTCCGGGTGTTTTACCAGACCGAAACGGGAGTCGAGGCGCATTTCTTCCAGCCGGCGAACAGCACCCCCTTCACGCCGGAAGACGGGCGGGGACTCAATCCGCTTCTTCGACATCCCGGCATGATCATCCACCCGCCGCTCCTCTACCTCGGATTCGTTTCCTACGTCATTCCGTTTGCGTTCGCCATCGCGGCGTTGATCACGGGACGCACCGACGACCGCTGGATCCGCCTCACCCGCCGCTGGAGTCTGTGGGCGTGGCTTTTCCTCACCTTCGGCTTGGTTCTCGGCGGGCGCTGGGCGTACGATGTGCTCGGCTGGGGCGGTTACTGGGGCTGGGACCCGGTGGAGATCGCCGCGTTCATGCCATGGTTGACCGGCACCGCCTTCCTGCACTCGGTGATGATTCAGGAAAAACGCGGCATGTTGAAACACTGGAACATGCTGTTGATCATCCTCACGTACGATCTGGTTATCTTCGGCACATTCCTCACGCGTTCCGGCGTGCTTTCATCGGTGCATGCTTTTGCGCAGAGCGCCATCGGGCCGCTGTTCTTTATCTATATTGCCATCACGCTGATCGTTTCTGTCGCGCTTGTGATCTATCGCTGGGGCGAGTTGAAATCTGAAACCGAGATGAATTCCCTGTTGTCGCGCGAGGCGTTGTTCCTGTTCAACAACCTGTTGTTCATGAGCATTCTGGTGGTGTGCTTCTGGGGTGTGATCTACCCGCTGACCTCTGAACTGTTCACCGGCTCGAAAGTGACCGTGGGACCCGCGTTTTACGAACGAGCGAACGGCCCCTTGTTCGCGGGGCTGATGTTCCTCATGGGCATTGCGCCGCTTTCCGCGTGGGGACATTCGACGGTGAAAACCCTCGGGCGGGCGATGTGGCTGCCGACGGTTGCGGCGGTTCTCGTCACTATCGCGATTTTCGTAACCTACACTCACAACGTGTATGCGTTGATCGGCTTCTTCCTCGTGGCGTTCGTCATCTTGATCACGTTGTATGAATACTGGCGCGGCTCAAGGGCGAGGATGAAAATCCACAGCGAAAATATTTTCACCGCCTTCTGGAATCTCACCGCCCGTGACCGCCGCCGCTATGGCGGATATATCGTCCACATCAGCATGATGCTGATGGCGATCGGCATCCTCGGCATCGAACTCTTCCAGATGGAAACGCAGGGGACGCTCGAAGTTGGTCAACAAAAAAGCATCGGCGGGTACGATGTGGTGTACAAAGACATCGCCCGCTTCACGGGTCCCGATGGGCGTGAAGTGACGCGCGCGGTTCTCAGCATTTATCGCGGTCAGGAATATCTCGGCGACCTTCACCCGCGCATCGACTACTACTGGGACTCGCAACAATCTATGACGATTCCTGGTCAACGCGCCACGATGAAAGACGATCTGTACATTTTGCTGGTCAACTGGGAACCCGCCGCCGCCACCGGAGCGACGTTCAAAATCTACGTCAACCCGCTGGTGAATTGGCTGTGGATGGGAAGCCTGCTCTTCCTCATCGGCATTATCATTGCGGCATGGCCCGACAAAGACCCGGAACGAATCGCTGTGCGGGCTGGAAGGCGCGCGCGGCAGGCAAGCGCGGCGGATTAGCGGCGCTTGAGGCAAGAGAATTAGAGAATTGGAGATGGATTTGATGAAGGCGATGATTCGGGCAGGCAAAATACGCAATTCAAAGTATGCCGTTTTCTTGTTGATTCTATTGCTCATTTCATCGATTCTTGTTTTCAATTCATCGGTCTCCGCGCAAGGTCCCGCCCCCACCGATGACGATGTGAACAAGATCGCCAAGAAATTATTCTGCCCGGTGTGCGAGAACACGCCGCTGGATGTGTGCCCCACCGAGGCGTGCCGTCAGTGGCGGGAACAGATCCGCCAGATGTTGATCGAGGGCAAAACCGAAGATGAGATCATCCAGTATTTCATCGACACCTATGGCGTGCGCGCTTCGGGCGATCCGCCGAACAAAATTGCGTCATATCTGATTCCGGTGACAGCGATCCTTTTGGGGACGGCGCTCCTCCTGCGGGCGTTGCAGATGTGGAAAAAGCCGAAGGCGGCAGAGTCAACTGTCCCTGCGGGCGAGGCGAAGCAAGTCCATCAAGATGAATATTTCAACAAACTCGAAGACGAATTAAAGAAGAGAAAATAGATGACCGAGACAACCCCTTCCCGCCGGGCAGTCCCGCTGTGGATTCAGATCGTGATTTGGGTATTTTTGGCTGGCTTGCTTGCGCTGGTGGCATTAGGACTCAGCCGCCGACAGCAGGGAACTGTGCAACCCGGCGAAGTGATCGACGATTTTTCGCTTACGTTCTATAGCGGCTACGAATTGGACGGCAAAACAGAGATCAAGTTCAGCGACTTGCGCGGAAAAGTTGTTGTGTTGAACTTTTGGGCGTCTTGGTGCAAACCGTGCGAGCAGGAAGCCGCCGACCTGCAACAAGCGTGGACGGAATACGCGCCGACAGGCGAGGTGGTGTTCCTCGGCGTGGATTATGTGGACACCGAGGCGGACGCGCGCGTGTACTTGAAAAAATTCGGCATCACATACGCGAACGGCGCGGACCTGGCGACAAGAATCTCACAATATTTCCGAATCAAAGGCGTGCCAGAGACGTACTTCGTGGACAAAGAAGGCGTGTTGCGCTACGTGCAGATCGGTCCTTTTTCTGATGTGGATCAAATTCGGGAGCAGATCGATCTTCTGCTGAAATAGAGGGCAAATGGATATTGCGGCAATTTTTCTGACACTGGCTGTGTTATTTTTCGTTGGAGCGTATCTATACGCGCCGTTCGCGCGCGGGTATGGGCGGCGCGTAACAGCGGAAGAGCGCGAACTTTCCGCGTTGCTGGCGGAGCGCGAGCGCGTGTTGAGTTCTTTGCAGGAACTGGATTTTGACTACAAACTCGGCAAGATTCCCGAGGACGATTATCCCATCCAACGGACGAGCCTCCTGCAAAAAGGCGCGGACATTTTGCGCAAGATGGACGCGTTGACGATCGACGAAACCGACTTACGGCGCAACAACGCAAAGAAATCGCCGGTCAAAAGCGAAATTCCAGATTCCGAACTTGAATATTTGATCTCGCAACGGCGGGCATCGCGCAAGAAAAATTACGATGGGTTCTGCCCCAGGTGCGGGAAGCCGGTCATCGCGGACGATAAGTTCTGCGCGTCGTGCGGGAAAGCGTTGAATTGATTTACGATTTTGGATTTACGATTTTGGATTTACGATTTTGGATTTACGATTTACGATTTGCGATTTGCGATTGAAGAACATAAAGACAAAGCGCAAGATACGATACTCTGACAAGGCATAATCCGTATGAAGTTCCGCATCACATTATTTGCAACATTCGCCATCCTGCTGACCGCCTGCAACATGACGCTGGCGGAAGATATTACACCGCCGCCCGGGTACGTCGCGCCGACGCCGTTGCCCACGCTGGCGCTATATCCAGCGCAACCTCCGAGTGTGGAAAACGGGAAGCTCATCTACGTTGAAAAGTGCGCCCCCTGCCACGGCGACACCGGTCTCGGCGATGGCGAGCAAGGCATTCAACTTGGCGTCACAGTCCGCGCGTTTGGGCTGGCAGAGATCGCCCGCGTCGCCTCCCCGGCGCAGTACTACGCCATGGTCACGCGCGGCAATATCGAGCGCTTCATGCCGCCCTTCAACAGCCTCACCGATCAGGAACGTTGGGACGCGGTCGCTTACGTGATGACCCTGCACACCCAAGCGCAAGAGATCGAAAAGGGCAAGCAACTTTTTGAAGCGAATTGTGCCGGCTGTTCGCTGGATATTTTCAAAGACCAGCAAAAGATGTCGTCGTTCACCGAAGTGGAACTTGCCCGTCTCGCCAGCCAGGGCGGTAACGGACTGCCAGCCTTCGGTTCAACTTTAAGTGAAGATGAACTCTGGGCAGTCGCCGCCTATTTGCGGACTCTCTCCTTTAATACAGCCCCGCTTGCGACGCCTCAACCCCTCGCTCAAGCCCAGGGGACGCCTGCTTCAGTCACCCCCACCTCTGCCAACCCTGAGACAACACCGGCGGAGACGAGCCAAGCCTCCACGGCGGGTGAAGCGACCGCCACTCTGCAACCCGGCTTTGGGAGCGTCAGCGGAGTCATCGATAATCAAACCGGGGCAAGCCTGCCATCTAATTTGGTTATCACTTTACGCGCGTACGATCACGACGCGAGCGATCCAAACGCGGGACCCGTCGAAACTTTCTCACTCGAGAGCCTCGTCGAACAAGACGGCGCGTATTCCTTTGCAAACGTCGAAATCCCTGCCGGCAGAATCTTTCTCGCAGAAGTGACATACGAGGGCGTGGAATTGCAATCGGAATTCAGCGTTGTCGAGGAAGGCGCGCAACTCGTCGGCATTCCGCCGCTGACTATCTATGCTCTCACCGAGGATACAACGGGTCTGGTGATGGACGACGCGCAGGTGATCTTCGAATACGGCGCCGATTCGATCGCCGTGTACACGCTGTACTCGTTCCGCAACCCGACCGATGAAATGATCGTCGTGCCGCAGGATGAAACGGGACAAATCCCCTTCATCAAATTCCCCAAAGATTCATCCGGTTTCGGGTTCGAGCCAACGCAAGATAGCGCAAGCTTCCTCTCCACCGCGAATGGGTTTGCCATTCCGCCCAGCGACGCTTCGTATGGGCTGGTGGCATTTTCTTCACTGCCCAAAACGGATGAATTAAATTTCTCGATGCCGTTCGACCTGCCGATTGCATCTGTGAATATCTTCGTCCCTGTTGGCACAACAGTGGAAAACGCGCAGTTAACCGACTTGGGCATTCAAACGATCCAAAGTTTCACCTATCAAATTTACGAATCCGATTCCATTGCGGCGGGCGGGTCGCTTGCCTTCACGTTGAGCGGCGAGCCGTCGGATGCGCCCGTCTCCGCATCGAACAACACAACCATGTTGATCGGGGCAGGCGTGTTGGGCGCGGCGTTGCTGGTCGCCGGTTTCTGGATGTATCGACAAGACGCTCGCAAAGCGCAAGTCGCCGAAGAAGATGAGGGTGAATACGAGTCTGCCGAAGAGGTGATGGATGCCATCATCGCGCTCGATGATCTGCACGGGAAGAAAAAGATCGGCGAGAAGGCGTATCAAAAACGGCGCGCGGAATTGAAAGAAGTGTTGCGAGAGGCGGTTGAGAAGTAGCGCGCACCACCCTCCAGCCTACAATATCCGATCATCATGATCTCCGTAAAAAAACTCGTCAAACGATTTGGGTTGAAGACCGTCCTGCGCGGCATGGATTTTGAAGTTAAGCCGGGCGAGTTTGTCGCTTTGCTCGGTCCGAACGGCGCGGGGAAGACAACTTTTTTGAGAATCCTGGCGTCGCTTTCACGCCCATCGCTGGGAGAGGTGACCATCGCCGGATTCAAACTTCCCAACGAAGCCGCGCAAGTCCGCGCGAGGCTGGGTGTGGTGTCGCATCTTCCGCTTTTATATGGCGATCTCACTGCGGAGGAAAACCTCCGCTTTTATGCGCGCATGTACGGAATTACCAAGGACCAATTACGAATAACAGAAGTGTTAGAAATGGTTGGTCTAGAATTCCGCCGACGCGATCTCGTCCGCACGTATTCGCGCGGGATGCAACAACGCCTCGCCATCGGACGCGCAGTCTTACACGACCCGGAGATCATGTTGTTCGATGAGCCATACACCGGGCTGGACCAGGATGCCTGCGCCATGCTCGATGATGTTTTGAAAACAGTCGCCGCGCAGGGACGCACCGTGGTGATGACCTCGCACGATCTGGCTCGCGCGGAGGAATTGGCGACCCGCTTCGACATTCTCTCGCGCGGGGTGATCGCCGCATCTGCCACGCGCAGGCAAGTGAAGAAAAGCAACCTGCTTGAATTTTACAAACAGGCACTGGCGGGATGAGATGAAGAAGACGATAGACGATGGACGGCAGACGATAGACAATAGACAGCGGATGGTGAACCGAGACAATCAATGGTCTATAGCCAATGGTCAATCATCAGCAAGTTTTGTCAAAGCCATCGGCGCGATCGTGTGGAAGGATCTGCGCGCCGAATTCCGCTCGTGGGAATTGATCTCAGCCATGCTGGTGTTTTCCCTGCTGGTGATCCTCATCTTCAACTTTGCGCTTGAATTGGATGTGAAGACGCGCCAATCGGTGACGGCTGGCGTGCTCTGGGCAACCTTCGCCTTTGCCGGCACCCTCGGCTTGAACCGCTCGATGGCAATAGAAAAGGATCGCGGCTGTCTCGATGGTCTCCTGCTCGCGCCGGTGGATCGTTCGGTAATTTACTTCGGCAAATTTTTCAGCAACCTCGCCTTTATGCTCATTGTCGAAGCGATTGTCCTGCCGGTGTATAGCGTTTTATACAATACCAACCTGTTTCAACCCGGGCTTTTGCTTGTCATCCTGCTTGGCTCGGTCGGTTACACCTCCATCGGAACCTTGCTCGCCACCATGTCGGTGCAAACTCGCACGCGCGACATCCTGCTCCCCATTCTGCTTTTCCCGGTGGTGTTCGCGGTCCTGCTGGCGGCGGTCAAAGCCAGCGGCGGGCTTCTGGACAATTCAACCTTCGCCGACGTTTCGTTCTCGATCAACCTTCTGATCACCTATGATGTCATTTTCATCGCCGCTTCATTTATGTTGTTCGATGCAATTGTGGAAGAATAAAACCCAAAGGAACTTACATGAACCCCAAACCCCTCACCCTCAAAATACTTGATCTTGTCTCCATCGTCCTGCTGTTCGCCGCGGCGTATCTTGCCATCGTCGTTGCGCCGACCGAAAAAGTGATGGGCGACGTGCAACGCGTGTTTTACTTCCACGTCGGCACGGCATGGGTCGCGCTCATCGGCTTCGTGTTCACCGCCGTGTTGAGCGTGATCTACCTCGTCACGAAGAATCTCAAGTGGGACCGCATCCAGGTTGCCGCCGTCGAAGTGAGCGTCGTATTCTTCCTCACCACCATCATCCTCGGCTCCATCTGGGCGCGCCCCGCCTGGAACACCTGGTGGACGTGGGATCCGCGCCTCACCACCGCCGCGATCGCCGAGTTGATCTACATCGCCTACTTTATGCTCCGGCAAGGCATAGACGACCCCGACAAGCGCGCGCGATTCGGCGCCGTGTACGCCCTCATCGGCGGGTTGAGCGCCCCGATCACCTTCTTTGCCATTCGCCTGTTCCGCACCATTCACCCGGTGGTCATCGCCGGCGCCAACGCGGAAGCGGAAGGCAACTTCAGCATGTCGGGCGATATGCTCACCGCATTCTTCTTTGCCCTATTTGCCTTCACAGTCATCTTCATCGATCTGTTCTGGAACCGCATCCGTCTTGGAGAATTCCAGAACGAGGTCGAAGAGCTGAAATTAAAAGCCTCATATTAACTGATGTTACGCACCGTCCCGAAGGTTGGTTTGGCGCAACAAGGTACCTTCAAGGAAACCTTCGGGACGTTCTGCGTAAGGTGAGATATTAAAACACGCTGCATCAACCAAAGGAGTCAACATGTTCTTCCAGGAAATCACCCCCGATACCTCCGGCTACATGATCGCCGGGTACGCAACCACATTCATTATCCTCGCAGTCTATGTGGCGAGTCTATTCCTCCGCCAGCGCAACCTCAAGCAGGATATGGACATGCTCGCCGAGTTGGAAAAGCCCGCCGAAAAACCCGCCAAGCCTGTAACCAAAAGAGCCAAAAAGAAATAGGGTAATCGATTGAGAGTCCGCTATAATTGTGGCGGACTCTTTTATTGTATGCGACAGAACGCTGGGATTCGGACCGGGTGGCGATTCAGGTTCCTACGGTGGAGCCTGCTCATCGTCCTTGTTGGAAGCGGTTTCGCATCCAACCCCAGTGATGCTGTTTCGCCCGTGGCAGACCCGCCCGGCCCCGACAGGTACTCCATCACCCTCGTCGATTACACCGAATACACCTGGTGGATGTTGCGCTGGGGGTCGAACCAATTCATCTGCGAACTCAAGACCGACCACGAGGGTCTGCCAACCGTCGCCGATGTCTACTCCGATTGTCTCCCGGACGATTATGACGATTGGGTCAACCAGAAACCCTGCACCGAACATGATGTCAGTTTATGCAAAGGGAATTATCTTGTGTTGATCGACAGCCAGCCCGCGCAAAAGGAAGTGGCAACCAAACTGCCCTCATCGTCAGTGCAAGTATCGCTTGAGAATTGCAACCCCGTTTACACATCGTCAACGAGCATCTGCGAAAATGAACCGATCCTGATCCTGAACGGCGTCGAGCCGCTTCCCGAACATTCCATCCTCCGCATTGAGGGACTGTACGCCGGACAATCGTTTGTCTGCGATGCGCATTGTCGCTTGCGCCTGCCCATCACCGGCGAGAACGGCGAGACGCTGCAATTTTGGGCGTTCTCTAGTTACGGAGACAGCAGTCCCATCTTCAACGCGCTCGTGCGCGTCGCCCAAGCGGACAGCAACGACCCCGATCAGGTTTTTTGGTATGTGGATGTCTTAAGCAGTCAATGGATGGGCGTGCCTGTGGCAAGTTGCGTCGAAACATGGGGAACCCTGCCGCCGATCGGCGGTCCGCAAGAATGGTTAAGCACGCCCACACAAAGCGAAACGCTTGGCACCGACATTCCCTACAACTATCTCGCCGCAAACCTGATCCGCAAAGGCGTGGTAGACGCGGTTACCTGTGAAAACAACGGCTTGCAAGAAGACGGCAACGCGTCTTCCTGCGGAATGGAACGCGCGCGGGATGCCGTTACCGCGTGGCAAAACCAGTTCGACGGAATCATTTTGAATGTGGCAAAAGATACGGGTGTGCCAGCCAACCTGCTGAAAAATCTGTTTGCCAAAGAGAGCCAGTTCTGGCCCGGCATCGGCACAAAAGACGATGTGGGCTTGGGTCAACTTACCGAACAAGGCGCAGACACGACCCTGATGTGGAATCCCCCATTCTTCAACCAGTTCTGTCCGCTCGTAATGGACTCCGCAGAGTGCAAAAAAGGGTACCTCGGCTTGGAAGAAGACCAGATGCAACACACGCGACTCGCGCTCATTCAGGCTGTCAATGCAACCTGCGAAGATTGCCCCCTCGGCATCGACCTCGACCGCGCCAATTTCAGCATCGGCGTGTTTGCTCATACCCTGCTCGCCAACTGCGAACAAGCCGGGCAGTTGGTGAAAAACGTCAACGGGGCGCAAACAGCCGGGTCGGTTTCCACTTACGAGGACTTGTGGAAGTTCTCACTCGTCAACTATCATGCGGGTCCCGGGTGTCTCGGCGACGCGCTCGACCTCACGTATGCGAAAAGTCTCGAAATGACCTGGGAAAACGTTTCGCAGAATTTATCGGCCGGGTGCATCGGCGCGCTCGAATACGTCAACGACATCAGCGAATAATTGATTTCGCTTCAATCGACGCGGAGGCGTTTGCTTCCGCGTTTTGTTTTGTGCTACACTACAGACATCACCCCTCACCCGCGGAGTTGCCATGCTCACCCTCGCCGAAAAAATCATCTTTGCGATTTTCATGATCGTTTCCGCCTTCTTGACGTATCGAGGCGCGAAGCGGATCGCTCAACAGATCTCCAGCGGACAAGGCAAGGTGGATTGGTCGCTCGCCTCAAAACGGACGGGCGAACTGGTCGCTAAATACCTGCTTTTTACTCCCACGTATCGCATTCGTCCCCTTCCCAGCATTTTGCACGCGTTCATCGGCTGGGGATTTTTCGCGTATTTGCTGGTCAACCTCAATGAATTGATTCTTGCTTACACAGGCATCAACATTTTGCATCACACGGGCATCCCCGGCGACCTCTTCCGCTCGCTGGCAGAATTCCTCTCCTTCGCATTGATGCTCGCCATGATCGGCATGTCCATCCGCCGCTACATCCTCAAGCCCGCCACGCTCACCACGCGCGACACTACCCTGCTCAATCCCAAAGCCCGCTCAGGCATAACGATTGATTCAGCAATCGTCACCACAACATTCTTCACGCATACGCTGGCGCGTGTATTCGCTGAATCGTTCTATCTCGCCCGCGAAAGATTGCATGACCCGTGGCAGCCGATCGCGTCCGCGCTGGCTGGCTTGTGGGCGAACCTGTCCGAGTCGCAACTTCTCTTCGACGAGCGGCTGGCGTTCTGGATTTCATTAGGATTGGTGTTCATCTTCCTGCCATATTTCGCTTACTCAAAACATATTCACTTGTTTGTTGCGCCGTTGAACTTCGCGCTCAAGCCCGAACGGAAGTCCATCGGGCAGTTGAGTTACGTCAACCTCGACGATCAATCCATTGAACAATTCGGCGCGGCGAAGATGAAAGACCTCGGCTGGGAGCAGATCATGGATGCGTACGCCTGCATCCAATGTTTCCGCTGTCAGGAGGTTTGTCCCGCGTACAACACTGGCAAGATCCTCTCGCCCGCCGCGCTGGAGATCAACAAACGCTATCATTTGAAAACCGGCGATACCGATGTGCCGATGCTGAACTTGATTTCGGAAGAGGCAGTGTGGGCGTGTATCAGTTGCGGCGCGTGTGTGGACATTTGTCCAGTCGGGAATGAACCGATGCGGGACATCCTCGACATCCGCCGCAATCTTTCGATGATGGAGAGCCAATTCCCCAAGCAACTTGAAACCGCATTCAAGGGAATCGAGCGCAACGCGAACCCATGGAACGTTCCGCAGTCTGACCGCCTGAAATGGGCGGAGGGACTGGACGTGCCGACCATCGAGCAAAACCCCGAGCCTGATGTTTTGTGGTGGGTCGGTTGCGCTCCCGCGACAGACGCGCGCGCGCAAAAGACCGCGCAAGCATTCGCCAAAATTTTGAACGCGGCTGGCGTCAACTTTGCCGTGCTGGGGCGGAACGAATCCTGCACGGGTGATCCCGCTCGCCGCGCGGGGCGCGAGGATATTTTCTTCGCAATGGCATCGCAAAATGTGGAAGTCCTCAACGAAGTGAAACCGAAGCGGATCGTCGCTACTTGCCCGCACTGTTTGCACACGATCAAGAATGAATATCCCGCGTTCGGCGGAAATTACGAAGTGGCGCATCACACGCAGTTCATCAATGAGCTGGTTGGCGCGGGGAAGATCAGTTTGGAAGTAAGCAGTGATCAGTTATCAGTGACGTTTCATGACCCGTGTTATTTGGGGCGGCACAACAAGATTTTCGACGCGCCGCGCGACGCGCTGAAATCCACAGGCGCGTTGACCATTGAGATGCCGCGCAACTCCGCCAAGTCGTTTTGTTGCGGCGCGGGCGGAGCGCAAATGTGGAAGGAGGAAGAGAACGGCACAGCGCGAGTCAACCTCACCCGTTTTGCCGAGGCGAAGTCCACTGGCGCGTCCACGCTCGCGGTGGGATGTCCATTCTGTTTGGCGATGATGACCGACGCATCCAAAGCCGATGGAGGGGAAATTCAGGTGAAAGATGTGGCGGAGTTGGTAGCCGAACGGCTAAAAAGTTGACACAACGACTATGCCTGTATTTCAAAACAAAGGCAAGTATTTATTGATTGAGATCACCGAACCATACTCGGCAAAGATGATCAATTCCGCGATCCACGAGGCTGACATTACTTGCAGAGAACAAAATTTGAACAAGGTGTTGGTGGACATGAGAAATATGCCGGGCGATCCCAGCCTTCTTGACCGCCATCTACACGGAATTGAAGTTGCCAAAATATGGGGATCACGAATCAAAGCGGCTTTGGTCTTGCGAACCGAGAGACTCAGTCACATGACAGAGAATACAGCCGTCAATCGTGGAGCCAATGTATTATCCACGTCCGATTTTGCTCGCGCTATGGAATGGCTGGAAATTGAAAATCAATGACAGGAGAATCATTGTGCTGAACCTGAACACCAAATTCGGACGCGTTGCGAAAACACATTTGAAAAGCGAATACTTCGTCTGGCTGACGACGATCGACTCAACAGGCACACCCCAGCCCAGACCCGTATGGTTCATCTGGGAAAAGGATTCATTCCTCATCTTTAGTCAGGCAAAGGCGCATAAACTGAAACACATCCAAAAGAATCCGCAAGTTTCTTTGCATTTCAATTCAGCGGACAAGAAAGCGGAAAAACACTTGATCATTTTCACAGGGACAGCGGTCATCGAATCGAACGCCATGCCTGCAAATAAGATCAGCGCGTACATGAAAAAATACAAAGCGGGGATCATCGGGTTGGGCGCTACGCCTGAACAATTCGCTGGCGAATACTCGGTTGCCATCCGAATTCCCCCTGCCAAATTACGCGGCGGAGAGTAAAATACATCACCAACGAGAGGAGGCTGGAATGAAAGATATGGTCAAGACATTGAATCCGCAGAAGAAGCAAGGGGTGAACATCAGCAGGGACAAGTACGACATGATCCGCAAAGCAATTATGAGCGTATTACGCGCCAACAAAGAAATGACCTTCATGAAACTCTCGCGCGCAGTGGAAAAAGAAGTGCGCGGAAAATTCGACGGCTCGGTGATGTGGTACGTCACTACCGTCAAACTCGACCTCGAAGCGCGCGGCGAGGTGAAGCGCGTGCCCAACTCGCGCCCGCAACTCGTTCGGCTGGCGAAATAGGATCCTTCATGGCGGACGCCCCCGCATTCAACATTACAGACGCGCACAAATATTTCTCAGCCGAAAATTTCAACAAGGCTTGGGAACTCATAGAAAAAAGCGATCGCACAGGCGAGGAAAACCTGGCAATGTTGCACGCCGCCATCGCGTCGCTGTGGCATTGGTCGCAACGCGAGGATGTGTCCGCCAAAAATTTATCCATTGGATATTGGCAGGTCTCGCGCGCGTGCAACCTGATCCAACAGCCTGACCTCGCGCGGGTGTACGGCTTGCAATCGCTGAAATACGCCGCGGAACTCGATCCGTTTTACAAAGGGTATGCCTGCGAGACCCTCGCGCGCGCCGAAATGCAAAGCGGTAACCGCGTGATCATGCTTGAATATCTCAATAAAGCGCGAGACTTCGCGCAACAAATAACAAAAGACGAAGAGAAGCAACTTCTCCTCCACGATTTGGAATCCATCAAGTAAATGGCCCGCCAACGATCCTTTCTATTTTGCGTCATCTTCGCCCTCGCGCTATTATCCGCTTGTTCCGCAAGCGCCACGCCCGCGCCAACCCTGACGGCATTCGAACAACTGGGGCAATCGGTGTTCAACTTGCGATGCGCGCAATGTCACGCCGTTGTGCCAGACACGGTGATCATTGGTCCGTCGCTGGCAGGAATCGCCACCCGCGCCGGATCGCGCGTCCCCGGCATGGATGCAGAGGAATACATCGAAACGTCGATTCTGTTTCCAAAAGAATTCCTCGTCCCCGAATTTACCGATACCATGCCGACCAACTTCGGCAAGGAATTGACGAGCGAGGAACTTCAAGGCATCGTCGCATTTTTGATGACGATGAAATAATATAGACCTCACAGGACTTAAAGCCCTGTGAGGTCTTCTACGAGGAGAATTATGAAAATCTGGATCAAACGATTCTTTCTGACGTTGGGACTGCTCGCCCTCGTCGGCATCATCTACGCCGCGCTTGCCCCCCTGCCCTTCGATGAATTGCCTCCCGAAGAGAAGTGGGGCGCGGGCGCGAGCAGTGTGCTCCCCGCCTACAGCGGATTACAGCGCGAATTTCCTCCGCTCAACGGCGAAACCTCGCCCGAAAAAACGGAACTCGGTCGCTTGTTGTTTTTTGACCCAATCCTATCGAAGAATCAAGACATGTCGTGCGCCACGTGTCACAATCCCAGTTTGGGATTCAGCGACGGATTGCAAACGGCAAAAGGCTCCGACGGCTCATCCCTACCGCGTAATACGCCCACGTTGTGGAACGCCGGTTATTCTTCAAAACTTTTCTGGGACGGCCGCGCCGAATCGCTTGAACAGCAAATGACTGTGCCGCTTCATGCGGAAAATGAAATGGCTGGCTCCGACGCGGAAACCGTCGCGCGCCTGAAGAAAATTCCCGAATACGTGGAGTTGTTCAACAAGGCGTTCGGAAGCAATGCCATCACCGTCGAAAACGCGCAAACGGCAATCGCCTCATTCGAACGGACGCTGGTTTCAAATAATAGCCCATTTGACAAATACGCCGCCGGTCAATTCGACGCGCTGACATCGCAACAGCGGCGCGGCTTGAACCTCTTCCGTTCGGCGGCAACGCGCTGTTTTGAATGTCACGCCGCGCCCACCTTCGGCTCGGATGATTTCTTCGTGACCGGAGCGCCCGACCTCGAAGGGCTTCCACACGACGAGGGACGCGCCGCGATTGCCAACGACGGGCAGGATGGCGCGTTCAAAGCGCCAACCCTGCGTAACATCGCATTGACGGGACCGTATATGCACAACGGCGCGTTCGCTACGTTGGATGATGTACTTTGGTTCTACGAAAAAGGCGGCGGGAGTCAATTCGGGTTGGAGGTGGATCGCCACATCATCCCCATCGAATTGAGCGAACAGGAACACGAAGATTTGGTCGCATTCCTCTATGCGTTGACCGATGAAAGCGAAATGCCCAAGGTCCCGGCGTCTGTGCCTTCGGGGTTGCCGGTGGTGGAACAATACCCCAACCTCGCGCGCGAAGTTGTAGAGCAGATCAATGTTCAGGCGACTGGATCAGACGTCCCTGCGCATGAACCGACTGTCGTCCGCGTGGGACCGAATGAGACCATCCAACAAGCCGTTGACCGCTCCGGGCCTGGCGACACGATCGAAGTCCCGTATGGGATTTATCACGAGTCGGTGTATTTAGATTGGAGCGATGTCACGCTGGTTGGCATCCCGAATGAAAAAGGCGAATGGCCCGTGATCGACGGCGAGGGCGCGCGCTCGGATGGCGTAATCGCATCGGGAAATAATTTTGAGATGTATAACTTCGCCGTGAAGAATTACACATCGAACGGCGTGCTGGTGGAAGGCGCGACGAAAGTATATCTGCACGATATGTATATCGAGAATACGGGTGTGTATGGCGTGTACCCCGTGCGATGCACCGATGTGTTGATCGAACGAATCGAAGCGACGCTGATGAACGACGCGGCAATTTATGCGGGCAAGTCGCAAGATGTGATCATCCGCGATACGCTGACGTATGGAAATGTGATCGGCGTTGAGCTGGAGAACACGGTCAACGGCGAAGTGTATAACAACGTGGCGCGCGACAACACAGTTGGGATTTTCATTGATCTTCTACCGCAATTGCCGTCCAAGGTTTCGTTGTACACAAAAGTGTACGATAATCTTGTTGAAAATAACAATGGTAAGAACTTCGGCAAGCCCGGAACCGCGGTGGCGCTCGCTCCATCTGGGACGGGCATCTTGATCCTTGCCGCAGACGAGGTGGAAGTGTACAACAACACCATCCGCGGCAATAAATCAGGCGGGTTGGCAGTGTTCAATCTCACGATCGGGTTCGACGTCAACGAGATTGACGTGGGCCCGAACCCCGAACACGTGTACGCGCACGACAACATCTACGAGAACAACGGCTACGATGCCGATCCGTTTGTCAAAAAAATACTTGGCAGGGGATTCGATATCATTTGGGACACCAATGGCGCGGATAACTATTTCGATGAGGAAGTTTCATCGTCGTTCCCGCCCGTTCTGCCAAGGACCTCGTGGCCCCAGCCGCTGTATAACTTGTATTGGAGGTTCTTTAATTTTGTGGTTGGGCTGGTGGGGTAAAAAGAAAGAGAGAATTGGAGGATTAGAGAATTGGCGATGGTCGAGTATCGAGACTAGAGACTGGAGATTAGAGATTGGAGACTGGGTTGGGAGGCTCGGTCTCCTTTTTGTTTATAATCAGTGATGATCACATAATTTGTAGTGACGACTTCAGTCGTCCTGCGTTAAGACGACTAAAGTCGTCACTACATTTGATAATCGCCTTTGTAGGAGTTTGTTTCCATGCATCGCCTCTTCCCTGTTTCTGTGAAAGATAACATTTTTCCCGAATATAAAAATACACCCGTTGGGTTATTGCTTGAATATCACAACCTCGGCATGGAGCATGAGCCGTACACGCAGGCGCAATTGCTGATCGGCATGTGCATGGATAACCGCAAGCATTTGCACATCCCCGATAATTTTGCGTACATCATCCGCGCGGGCGGGGCGAATTTACGATACAGCGAGTTCAAGGTTTCGTACGCGATCGCGGTGGGAGGCGTGAAGTGCATCGCGTTGATCGGTCACGACCAGTGCGGGATGGTCAACTTGATGTCGCGAAAGGAAGCGTTCATTCAAGGCTTGGTCGAGAGAGCGGGCTGGGAACGCGAACTGGCAGAAGAGCATTTCACGAATTTTGTCCCGATGTTCGAGATCGGCAACGAGATAGATTTTGTGATCAGCGAGTCACAACGGCTTCGATCACGCTACCCCAAAGTACAAGTCGCTCCGCTGTTGTACAAAGTGGAAGATACTTTGTTGTATCAAATCAAGGAATGATCGGGGAAATTAAGCCGCCGCTTTCAACGCCGAACGGATCATCAAAAACTCGGTGATGTTCTCCGCGGTGATCAAGCCGATAAATTGACCGGCGTGCATGACCGGCAGGGTTTTCGCGCCCGATTCTTGCAGACGGGTGAGGGCTGATTCGACCATGTCGTGCGAATCCACGCTTGGAACATCTTTCCGCATCACGCCGACGACCGGGGCGCTCTGCCCTTGGCGCGATAACGCGGCGATAAACGCGTCGCGCTCAAGGATGCCCATCACCGCGCCATTCGCATCCACAACCGGGAAATCGTGCTGTGAACCGGCAAGGATGAGTCCAACCACCTGCGCGAGCGTGTCGCGCGGCGAGAGAGTTTTGAAGTCCGTCAGCATCGCGCGCGTGACCGGGATTCCGCTGATCGAGTTCTTCATCAACGCCATGCTCGCTTCCTGCGAGGCGCCGATGTACACGAAGAAAGCGATGAACAGGAGGAATGGATTGCTGAACATGCCGATGAAGCCGAAGATGAACGCAATGCCTTGACCAATGCTCGCGGCGACTTGCGTCGCATGGACGTATTCCATGCGCATGGCGAGGATAGCGCGGAGGACACGTCCACCGTCCATGGGGAAGGCGGGGATCAAATTGAACAGCACAAGCCAGATATTCACAACCACCAAGCGCATGAGGAAAGAGCCTGAGGCGATGGTCAAGCCGGTCAGCGGAGTCAGGTTGCCCGTCGCGGCGAGAACCGCAAAGAGTATCGCGGCGATCACCACGTTGACAGCGGGTCCCATCAGCGCGACCCACAACTCCTCGATGGGCTTATCGGGCATGCGCTCCAAACGCGCCACGCCGCCGATCGGGTAGAGGGTGATGTCGCGCGTTTTGATCCCGTATTTGCGGGCGGTGAGGGCGTGACCGTATTCATGCAGGACGACGCAAAGAAAAAGCGCGAGAATGAAGAGGATGCCGTTTGCGGTTTCAGCGAGGGTTCCATGCTCAAGCCAATGGCTGTACCCCACCCAGCCGATCAACAGAAGAAATGTGACGTGCACGTACACGTCGATGCCGAGAAAGCGACCCAGTTTCCATTGCCATTTCATTTTTTATCTCCTTCGGTTGAACAGAGTGTACTCTCTGCCTGTTAGAAGAGCGTTGTAATTTTATGAAGACAGCATGAAAAATTTTAACTCCTGGCTTACGCAGGTCAAAATCTTTTGCCGCGAATTACACGAATTATCACGAATTTTTTTTATACAATTCGCGTGAATTAGCGAAAACTTGTACTGAGCCTGTCGAAGTATTCGCGGCTTGTTCTTATGGTTTTGCGTAAGTCCTGAACTAAAACAAAAACCCGCCGTTGTTGGCGGGTTTGATTCGTTTCTATTTGATGATCCCCAATTTCTTCCCTGCTTCGCCGATCACGTCCATCGCGCGTTCGATCTCGCTCGGGTCGTGCGCGGCGGTGACGGTTGCCCGCAGCCGCGCGAGTCCCTCTGGCACGGCAGGCGAAACGACGGGCAGGACGAACACGTCGTTGTGTTGCGCCTCGCGCGTCATGGCAAAGGCGGCTTCATCTGTGCCGCACAACACGGGGACGATGGCTGTTTCGGTGAGCATGGTGTCGAAGCCCATGCTTTTGAGTCCGCCGATGAACTGCTTCGTGTTTTGATTCAAGCGTTCGATGCGCCAGGGTTCATCGAGGATCACTTTGAACGCTTCGTTCGCGGCGGCGGCTTGCGCGGGCGGCAGCGCGGCGGAGAAAATGTACGCGCGGCTCGCGTGACGAAGATACGTGATGATCTCTTTGCTCGCGGCGACGTATCCGCCCACCGAGGGGATGGTCTTGCTCAATGTGCCCATCTTGATATCGATCCCCTCGTACAAGTCGAAATATTCTTCGATGCCGCGCCCGGTCTTGCCAAGCACGCCGATCGAATGCGCTTCGTCGATCATTAGCCAGGCGTTGTACTTTTTGCACAGGGCAACCATCGTAGGCAGGTCAATGATGTCGCCATCCATGCTGAAGACCGAATCGGCGATCACGAGTTTGGCAACGTCGTTCGGCGCATTTTTCAACAAGCCCTCGAGATGATCCATCTCATTATGGCGGAAACGGCGGAACTCCGCGCCAGACATCAAACAACCGTCCACGATGGAGGCGTGATTTAATTTATCGGAGAAGACATAATCGCCGCGTCCCATTAAAGTTGAAACGACCGTCAGATTGGTTGCATAGCCCGAAGAATATGTGATGGCAGATTCGGCGTGTTTGAAGTTCGCAATCGTCTCTTCGAGTTCGTTGTGAATCGTCAACGTGCCAGCCAATGTGCGGACTCCATTCGTCCCCGTGCCGAATTTGTCTACGGCGGCTTTGGCGGCAGCGTTGATGCGGGGGTGGTTGAGCAAGCCCAAGTAGCCGTACGAAGCGTACATGCCCATCACGCGTCCGCGCACGCGCACTCGCGAGTCGCTGAGCAGTTCTTCCACAGGCTGGTTGTAAAAATACAGATCATGTTCTTTGAGCATGGCAACGCGGTCGTTCATCGCCTTGATGCGGCGGGAAACGGCGTCTTCAGTGTTATGCAAATCCATATAACTCCTCCGGGAAAGAATGCGGCAAGTGTACCAGACAGTAAAGAGATTTAGAAATTTTCCCGTTCCAGGCGAACAGGCATTGCCGCGCGAGACGATTCGAGCAAGGCGCAGATCACGCGAACATTGGCGCGCGAATCGTCGAGCGAGACGCGCGGTTCGCGTCCCAGCAGAATTGCGTCCGCCATATCCTCCACCTCGCCGATATACAATTCGCCGCCGCGCACGCGGATCGCTTCGGTTTTATCGTTCCGCGTGAGGTAAATCGTTTCGTCGGCGCCGGGCTTGAACGGATGCGGAACATTCAACGCGCCATCACTGCCAACGATTTCCATAAACGCATGAAACGGGATGACAAAACTGGAATCGAACTGCGCGTGGATGTCTCCGCCAAAACGCATCTGCCCGACGAAGGTCTCGTCGATTCCTGTCGGACCTTCGACCTGCCAGCCAAACACTTCGACCGGCTCCGCGCCTGCGACCGTTCTTGCGTAACTGATGGGATAACAACCCACGTCCCAAATGCTTCCGCCTCCCCAATCGGGATTCAACCGCACATCGCCCTCCCGCGTGAGCATAAAACTAAACGAGCCGCGAATCATCTTCAACGCGCCGAGCGAACCACTGCGCACGATGTCGAGCGCTTTCAACGTCTGCGGATGATGGCGGTACATGAACGCCTCGGCAACGATTCGCCCGTGTTGATGCGCGGCATGTTTGATCGCGTCCACTTCCTCTACGGATAGCGCGAGCGGCTTTTCACACAGCACATGCTTGCCCGCTTGCACCGCTTTGATCGTCCATTCGGCGTGGAGGTGATTCGGCAAGGAGTTGTAGACCACGTCAATATCGGGGTCGGCGAGCAACGACTCATACGAGCCATGCGAGCGCGGAATCTTTTTTTCTTTGGCGTAGGCATCGGCAGTCTCTTGCGAGCGCGAGGCGACAGCCAGCAAATGATTCCGCCTTGAAACCTGTAGCGGAGCGATCAACGCGCGGTTGATGCGCGCCGTGGAGAGCAGACCCCAGTTGAGAGAATTAGCCATTTCTTTGATGCCTTCAGCTTTTGCATAACGGGTCTAACACGGCGGTAAACTCTTCGGCTTCCACTGCGCCAAACCAGCGATAGAGAATATTGTGTTGCGAATCAAGAAGCACAAACTCGGGCGTGGCAAAAGGAGATAACAGCTTGTGCCATTCCGAACGCTCATGGAAGTTAACACGCTCCAGTTGCATACATCCGTTGTACGTATTCTTGATCCCATCCACGATGGGCTTCATTGCGCGACATTCCATTCACGTGCCAGAAAAGAATTCGACGAAAGTGAGGTTGTTTCGCTGGATGCGCGGGGCGGAGGTGACAACAATCGTCGGCGTAGAGACAGGATTCGTGGCGCTCGGAAGTACAGTCGCCGCCTCTGCGCGCGCACAGGAGGAAAGGAGAACCGCAACAATAAAGAGGATTCTCGATCGACGAGTCATAACTGGATTATATCGGATTGCCAGCGCAATATTTACATCCTCGTTTCTCTGCCTCGACGATAGCCTGGTCGCTGGACCAGAAGAAATTTTTCGCCCCGACGGTTTCGACGAGTCCGCCGCGCTTCATCATGTTGTAGGCGTTGTCGTGGACTCCCGCGAACATGAGCGTTCCGCCTCGTTGATGCAAGCGTTCGTGCAGACGATGGATCGCTTCGATGCCCGCCGTGTCTATCAGCGAGACGCCGCGCATCGAGAGGATCAACGCGTGCGTATCTTTCAGATTTTGAAACGTCTCGTTGAATTGACCCGTCGCCGCAAAGAACAGCGGACCTGTGAGGAACGCCACGCGCACATGCCGACACTTGCCCGCCGTTTCGATTCCCTTTTGTTTGAGTCGCCGCACGTCCACTTCCTGTACTTGGATGTCAATGCTGGCGATTTTATTGAGAAAGACCGCGCCCGCGAGAAACGAACCGATGAGGATGGCTTGCGTCAGATCGAGGACGACAGTGGCGAGCATTGTCACGATGAAGGCGATCATATCGGTCTTGAAGCGTTTGCCGAAGATGAATTTGATCGCGTCCCATTCGTTCATGCGGACGGCGGTCATCATCAACACGCCCGCCAACGCCGCCAAAGGGATGCGGCTCATCAAAGGCGCGAGCAAAAACATGGAAAGCAACAACCCGATCGCATGGACGATGCTGACGAGACGAGTCTGCCCGCCCGATTTGATTCCCACGCTGGAGCGCGCGATCGCCGCCGTAGCAGGAACTCCGCCGAAGAATGGGATGAGTATGTTGCCCACGCCTTGCGCGATCAATTCTTGATTCGCTTGCAAGCGCACGCCCGTCATGTTCGACCCGACTGCGCCGCACAACAACGATTCGACCGCTCCAAGCGCGGCGATGGTGAGCGTGGGGGCGATGAATTCGGAGAGGTGAGTCCAGGGGATGTTGGAAAGAGAAAGCCGAGATTGGAGAATTAGAGAATTGGGAATTTCTCCGATGGTTGGGGCGGACCAGTTCGACGTCGAGGAAAGAAGCGTGGCGAGGATGATGCCGAGGAGCGAGGCGGGGAATCGCGCCGTCCACTTTTTGGGCATGAAGAGCATGGTCGCAATCACGATCGATCCGAGAACCAGAGATTGGAGACTGGGGACGAATCCGCCATGAAAATATCCGATGATCTTTTGCGCGGCGGTTTCTGTGGCGGGAGTTTCGACGCCGAGGAAGTTGTCAATTTGACCGATGAAGATGATGAGCGCGATGCCCGATGTGAATCCGCTGATGACGGCGGAGGGAATGAAGGCGATGAAGCGACCGAGGCGCAGTATGCCGATGACGAGCAGAAGAACCCCCGAAAGCAAACCAGCGACCCAGATGCCTTCAAGCCCGTAGCGTTGCACGAGGACGATCAACACGGCAGACATTGCGCCTGTGGGTCCGCTGATCTGGAACGGCGCGCCCGTGAGCGCTCCCATGATGAAGCCCGCAAGGATGGCGGTGACCAATCCTGCGGCGGCGGTTGCGCCAGACGCGACTCCGAACGCCAGCGCGAGCGGAAGCGCGACCGCGGCAACGGTGAGACCCGCGAGCAGGTCTTGTTGAAATTTGGCAAGCGAATAGCCAGCGAACTCGTCCTTGTACAGGCGAGCGAGACTTCTTCTTGGCATAGGTTGTTCTCCGAAAAAAGTAATTTCACAAAGGCTCACTGCTCCCCCAAGGCGTCCTTTGTGTCAACGGCGGGATTGTATCATAGAGGTTATTCAATCCCGAAGGGATGGAATGATTATAAACGCCACTATGAGGGGATGATAATCCCGAAGGGATGGCATAGGTCTATTTCACCCCTACGGGGTTGGGATAAAACACTATTCTCGATCTACAATAATTTCATCCCTTCGGGATTTTTTCTTGGGGATTTATTTATCGATCCATTCGAACAAATATTTGACGTCGTGCTCGATTTCAAACTTCTTGAGGAGGTCGAGATATTCGTCTTTGAAGGTCTGTTTGGCGTGATGCTGTTCTTGATTCAGAATGTAGTTGTACACGTTTTCGATTGCAGAATGACTGTATGAAAACGCGCCGTAGCCCTCCTGCCAGTTGAACCGTCCCTTCACCCATTTGTGGTCATTGATGAAATTAGTTGAATTGTTCTTGATGTCTCGCGTGAGGTCAGAAATTGCCATTGAAGGTTTCAACCCGATAAAAACATGAACGTGATCTTCCACGCCGTTGACGATGATCGGCTTTTGACCTTTGTTCTTGATGATCCCCGCCATGTATTTGAACACGTCCTGCCGCCACTCTTTTTGGAGGAGGTTTTGCCGTCCCTGCACGGCGAAGACGATTTGTATGTAGATTTGGGAATATGTGCCTGCCATGGTTACCTCCGTGTGTTATGAATCATGTCATCCCTTCGGGATTTGATTCGCATGCCTACAAAATCTATAATCATTGCACCCCTTCGGGGTTTTATGTTCAAACAATCCCGAAGGGATGGTATTTTTATAGAACCAAGAATCCCATTTACCCAAACCCCGAAGGGGTGTCATAGATTTTAATTCCTTCGCAGTTTTACTTCGCCAACTTCTTCAACTCTGCTTCGCCGATGATCTTCACTCCCAGCGACTTTGCCTTATCGAACTTTGAGCCTGGCGACTCACCCAGCACGAGATAGCTCGTCTTCGTGCTGACGCTGTCAGTCACCTTGCCGCCATGCGACTCGATGAACGCCTTGGCGTCGTCGCGCGAAAATGTGGGCAATGTCCCCGTCACCACGAATGTCAAGCCATCGAACGCATCCGACTGTTTACTGCTCACTGATGACTTCCCGCCTCGGGGCCACATCCCCATCGCTTTCAACTTCTTCAACAACTTTTGATTCGACGAACGCGCGAACCAATCCACGATGGATTCGGCGATATTCGGACCCAAGCCTTCGATCTGTTGCAACTCCTCTGCGCTGGATTTAGACAACGACTCCAACTCAGGGAAAGTCCCCGCCAGATCCCCAGCCATCACCTCGCCCACGCCGTGGATTCCAAGCGCGGCGATCAACCTCGCCAGCGACTGACTCTTCGAGTTCTGAATCGCGGTCAACAAGTTGTCGGTCTTCTTATCTTTGAATCCTTCAAGCGCGAGCAATTGATCTCGTTTGAGCGAATACAGATCCGCCACATCTTTGACCAAACCCGACTCGATGAGTTGCTCGACGATCTTGATTCCCAATCCTTCAATATCCATCGCGCCGCGTGAGACGAAATGCTCGATATTCCGCACCAACTGCGCAGGGCACGCCGCATTGACGCAATACCACGCTACCTCGCCCTCGAAGTGTTCCACATCCTGTCCGCACGCGGGACATTTCGTTGGCGGCTTGTATTTTTTCTCCTTGCCCTTGCGCGCGTCCACAACGGGACCGATCACGTACGGAATCACCTCGCCCGCGCGTTTCACCAGCACGCGGTCGCCCACGCGGATATCTTTCTCCGCGATGTAGTCGAAGTTGTGCAACGTGGCGCGCTCGACGATCACGCCGCCGATCTCAACCGCTTCGAGAACCGCATACGGAGTCAACACGCCCGTGCGTCCCACCGCAACGCCGATGTCGTCGAGAGTCGTCGTTACTTCACGCGCAGGAAATTTGAACGCAATCGCCCCGCGCGGATCCTTGCCCACGAAACCGAGTTCAGCCGCAAGATTCAAATCGTCAATCTTGATGACCATGCCGTCCGTTTCATACGACAGATCGTCGCGCTTCTTTTCCCATGACTCGGTGTAAGCAATCGCTTTTTCAAAATCATCGAATCGCTTTGCAATATCCGTGACGGGAAATCCCAACGCCTTGAGATATTCCAAAATTTCCCACTGCGATGTTGGCACCTTCCCGCCCTCCGCGTGGACAATTTGATACACCAAAATCGTCAGCGGACGCGATGCGGTCAACTCAGGGTCAAGCTGTCGCAACGATCCCGCCGCCGTGTTGCGCGGATTTTGATACGTCTTCTCGCCCGCCTCCTCCAGTTTGCGATTCAACGCCTCGAATTCTTTCACAGGCATGAACGCCTCGCCGCGAATCACTAGATTCTTCGGCACACTGATCACCGATGACTGATTACCGCTCACTGATAACTGCTTACTGTTCACTGGTATTTTCAGAGGTATCGCCCGTATCGTCCGCAAATTCTGGGTAATATCCTCACCTACCTCGCCATCGCCGCGAGTCGCGCCTTGCACAAAGACTCCATCACGGTAATGCAAGACAACAGATAAGCCGTCAATCTTCGGCTCGACAACGAACTTCGCTTTTTCAACTCGATCATCAATTCGTTTGACTCGTTCCAGCCATGCGCGCGCGTCGTCCGCGCCGAACGCGTTGGCGAGCGAGAGGATCGGCGCGGGGTGGCGCACCTTGTCGAAGCGGTCGGCAGGCTTGGCTCCCGCGCGACGCGTCGGCGAATCCGCCGTGATCCAGTCGGGATGCTCGGCTTCGATCCGCTTGAGTTCGTTCAGCAGTTTGTCGAATTCCACATCGCTGATGATGGGCGAATCCATCACGTGGTAGCGATGATTGTGAAAGTGGATTTTTTCTTTGAGTTCTTCGTAACGGGATTTGTTAGCCATATTTGAATTATACTTCGCGCATGCCACAACGCATCGGTCTCTTCGGCGGGACGTTTGATCCGCCTCACCTCGGACATTTGATCCTCGCTTCAGAAGCGCAATCGCAATTGGAATTGGATCGCCTGTTGTGGGTGTTGACACCTGAGCCGCCGCATAAATTAGATCAACTCACCACGCCCGCAGAGCATCGTCTTGCGATGGTACAACTTGCCATTGCGGATAACCCCGCATTTGAACTTTCGCGCGTCGAAGTGGATCGCCCGGGTCCGCAGTACACCTCCGACACGATCAAATTGATCGCCGACCAAAATCCGCACGCCGAAATTGTCCCCATCATCGGCGGAGATTCACTGCGCGATTTGCCTACGTGGCATCAACCCAAAGAGATCGTCTACGCCTGTCACTGGATCGGCGTGATGCGCCGCCCGCATGAAAAAGCAAGCCTCGACGAACTCGAACGCGAATTGCCCGGCATCCGCTCGAAAGTCCACTACGTAGATGCGCCGCTGTTGGAGATCGCCTCGCGCGAGATTCGCAGTCGCATCGCAGAGGGGAGATCGGTTCGTTACTATCTTCCAACTTCCGTGTACGAATACATCGAACAGCATCATCTATACCAGCAATGAATCATAACCTCATTAAAGAATCAAAGACCACGCGGGACTACACAACCATCAATCAACAATCGAAAATCCAAAATCGCAAATCGTAAATCAGATGTCTCTCCTCCTCGACTCCCTCTTCTCCTCCGTCGCACTCAGCCACCTGATGGTGGACGTGTTCAACAGCGCGCGCCCCGTCCTGCTCACCTATCTCGGCTTGAGCGAAACAAACATCGCCATCATCACAACCATTTACATTTGGACCGCTTCAATTACCCAACCGTTCTTCGGCTGGATGTCCGACCGCGTCGGTCCGCGCTGGCTCGCGGCTGGCGGCGTGTTGTGGATGACGATATTTTTTACGGGCGCGATCTACGTGACGGGAACTGGCGGACTCGTCTGCCTCATCATCGCCGCGCTCGGTTCTTCCGCCTTTCATCCTGTTGCCACAGTTCAAGCGACTCTACAGGGACGGAGTCTGCTCAAAGGGCGCGAGACCACCGCCGCTGGACTCTTTTTCACGGCTGGTCAAATCGGACATTTTCTCGGTCCGATACTCACTGGCTTGATCCTCGCCTGGCTGGGATTACACTGGCTCGTGATCCTTTCGATCATCTCGATTCCGATCGGTTTCTCGCTTGCTTATCAACTCCGCCACAATCATCCGCATCCTCGCCCCGACCACGACGATGGAAAAATTCGTATGCGGGCAGGGATCATGTTCATTATCTTGCTGGGCGCGGTGGCAACATTACAATCGTGGGCGCAATCGAACATGATGGCATTCGTTCCGAAATACATCAAGGATTTGGGTCAGGGCGCAGTCACGTATGGCAACATCGCGGGTTTGTACATGGGCGGCTCCGCGCTTGGTAATGTCATCGGCGGGCATCTCGGCGACAAATACACAAAACGCAAAGTTGCGGCGACCGCGTTGTTTCTCGCGGCGATCCCTACCTACATCATCAGCCAGATCGGCTGGTCGCCTTTGCTCTACGTGTTGATTCCGCTTGCGGGCGCATGCACAGGCGCAGTGCACAGCATCATGGTGGTTCTGGCACAACGCGCCATTTCAGGCGGGGCGGCTTTGGCAATGGGACTCATCCTCGGCTTCATCTTCTCCGCAGGAGCGTTGGGATTATTGATCACGGGTCCGCTCGCGGAAAGTCACGGCTTCCCCACCGTGTTGATGATGACCTCAGGCTTGGTCTTGCTCGCAAGTCCGCTGGCGTGGATGTTGAGGGAGTGATTCGGCTGTATAATCGAGGCGCGAGGTGAAACATGACAATCGCAGAAATTCTTGAAAAACTCGTCTCTATGCTCGAAGACCTTGAGGACGCCAAAGAAATGAAGCAGGCAAAGATTGTTCAGGAAGAAACACTCTCCTGGGATTTGGCAAAATCGGAGTTGCATTTATGAACGCATTAGCACAAACCGCTCTGAAATACGACGTTGAAGTCACTGAAAACGGACAAGTCGAATTGACAGTTCCGTTCCCTGCTGGCGCGCATGTGACTGTGTTCGTTGTCGAAGCGGGGGAATCGTTCGGCGATTTACTCGGCGCAGCAGAAAGTAGCCTCGCGTTTTGGGATAACTCATACGACGATGAGGATTGGAACAATGCCTGAACAAGGGGATATTCTGCTCGTTCCAATCCCGTTCACTGACCTTTCCTCCCAGAAGCGGCGACCCGTAATTGTTATTTCCAACAATGCCTACAACAAGAAGACAACAGATCTGGTCGTTGTGGCAATGACTTCCAATCCTGTGGAGGCTGAGTACAGTTTCACTATTACTTCGGATAATTTGGAAAAGGGGACGCTTAACCACCCTGGCAAGGTGCGGGCTGATAAGATTTATACAATTTCAACATCCATCGTTGTAAAAACTTTTGGGCGGGTGAACGAAAATGTGCTCGAAAAGATTCGCGAGGAATTACAATCTTTAACGGCGAACAAAGCAAAGTAAGTTGATAACAGCCAGCTCGCTGGCATCTTTTCTATTCCTGCCCCTTCGACCACCAAACATCTCTGTAACCTCCATCTTCCCAAACCTTCCTGTACACAAAATTATATATAATTTATAATCTGCCCACCCACTACTTGAAGGAGGCTAGATGGCTAGCCGCTCCCCTGTTATTGAAGAAAACGAGTTCATCCAGAAACGCCCGCTCAAGGAAGATATCTTCGACGTTCTGCACGACAAGATCGTCTCGGGCAAGTACAAGCCTGGCGAATGGCTGAGGCAGGACGAAATCGCGACCCAACTCGGCGTGAGCATGACCCCCGTCCGCGAGGGACTCGACCTGCTCGTGTCATCGGGGCTGGCGGAACGCGTCCCGTATCGCGGCGTCCGCGTGCGCGAGATCGTGATGAAAGATGTCGTCGAAGCGTACGGCTTGCGGCTCATGCTCGAAGTGGTCATCGCTCAAGAGGCGGCAAAAAATATAACGCCTGAGCAAGTCGCCCGTCTGGAACGAACGATTGCTGAGTCGAAAAAACACAACTCGCTCAAAGAGATGTCCGTGGCGCGGAAGTTGAGTCGTGAATTCCATTCCGCGATTGCAGACATCACGAAGAACGAGTTGCTCATCAAGTTGTATGGCGTCGTTGCCAACGCCTTCCCCGATTGGATTCTGTACGAAGCGATCTTCCGCAAGCCTGAAATTTTGGCGGGCAGTATGAGCGACATGCACGACGAGCATACGTTGATCGTCAACGCGCTCAAAAAACGCGACGGGCTGAAAGCCGCGCTCCATTCTGTCGAGCATGTGATGGAGTCGGGCAAGTGGTTGGAGAAATATCTTGAACATCCCGTGCCTGCGGAGTTGTTGCGTGAAAAAGAGGAACAGGTCTTGTCGTTGTTGAGGAAATGAATTAACCGCTAAGAACGCGAAGCGCGCGAAGAAGAAAAAGATTTTTCTTTGCGGACTTGGCGAGATTTGCAGTAAATGGTTTTAGATATTATTCAAGGAGTCGATTCATGTCGGAAGAACTTTATAAACAAATGGCGCAGAGCATCATCGAGGGCGAAAAAGAGATCGCCATCGAACTCGCGAAAAAATCCATCGAACTGAACATGCACCCGCTCGACACGATCACCAAAGGATTCGTCGTCGGCGTCAACTATATCGGCGACCAATTCGGCGCGGGCGAAGCCTTCCTGCCTGAGTTGGTGATGGCAGGCGAAGCGATGAAAGCCGCCGTTGCAGTGCTGGAACCCGAGCTACTCAAACTCGGCGAAGCTCGTGAAGTGATGGGACGCGTCGTACTCGCCACCGTTGAAGGAGATATTCACGAGATCGGAAAGACTCTCGTCGGCACGATGCTCTCCGCTTCGGGGTTTGAGGTCACTGACTTGGGCGTGGACCAGCCCGCCGACAAGATCATCGGCAAAGCGCTGGAGATTGACGCGCAGATCATCGGCATGAGCGCGTTGTTGACCACGACGATGATTCGTCAACGCGAAGTGATCGAGGAACTGGATAAAGAGGGTCTGCGTCCGCGCATCAAAGTGATGGTCGGCGGCGCGCCGATCACAAAGGACTGGGCAGAGAAGATCAAAGCCGATGGCACAGCCGAAGACGCGGTCGGCGCGGTGCAATTGGCGAAGAAACTGGTTGGCAAAGAGTAAGTACAAATTACAAGATACAAGATACGAGATACACGTTGCAAAATAGGCGTCACCCGTATCCCGTAACTTGTAACTCGTATCCTCAAGCCTTTTACCAATGGAAAATATTCTAAATTCATAATTCAGCATTCTGAATTCAATCACGGAGGTTCTCATGCAACCAAAACTCACCCTCCTCACCGACGACATCATCGAGCGCATTCTCGACGAAGCGTATCAACTCCTGCTCAAGCCCGGAGTCAAAGTCAACAACGATGAAGCGCGGGAACTTCTCGCCTCCGCTGGCGCGCAGGTGGACGCTGAAACGAACGTCGTCCACATTCCCGAGCAGATCGTGCGTAAGGCGTTGGAATCGGTCCCGCGCGAGTTTTATCTCTACGACGCCGATGGCAATCCCACAGTCAAATACGGCGGCGACGCGGTTCACTTCGACCCAGGTTCCTCAGGCATCGCCATGCTTAACCCCGAAACGCTCGAGCATGACACAACCGAAACGCAACATCTTCTCAAACTGATCAAAGTCGCGGAGCAACTTCCGCAATACGACGCGCAGTCCACTGCGGTGGTCTGCCATGATGTGCCGCAATCCATTCAGGATTCGTATCGTCTGTATCTCGCGTTGCTTTATTCCAAGAAACCCATCGTCACGGGCGCATTCACCAACAAGACCGTGAACGAGATGATCGAGATGCTCGCCATCCTCGCGGGCGGACGCGACGCCTCGCGCCAAAAGCCTCGCGCCATCTTCGACGTGTGTCCTGCCCCGCCTCTGATTTGGAGCAACTTCGCGGCGGGCAATCTCATCGCGCTCGCGCGCGCGGGCATCCCTGCTGAAATTGTTTCGGTTCCACTTGCAGGCGCGGCGGCTCCAGTCACGTTGCTTGGCGCGGTCACGCAACACACCGCAGAATGTCTCGCGGGCATCACGATCCATCAACTTGCGAAAGCGGGGTCGCCCATCGTGTGGGGCGGCGCGGCGTGCATCTTCGACATGAAAAAAGGCGCGACCCCCATGGGCGCGGTCGAAACCGCCATGCTCGATTGCTCGTACGCGCAAGTGGCAAAATCGCTGAACATGCCCACGCACACCTACCTCGGGGCGACCGATTCAAAACTTGTTGACGCGCAAGCGGGACTCGAAAGCGGCATCACCGCCATGATCGGCGCGCTCAGCGGCATCAACATGATCTCTGGCTCGGGCATGTTGGATTTTCTTTCGTGTCACTCCGCCGAAAAACTTGTCATTGATGCGGAGGGCATCGCGATGGCAAAGCGCATGATCGCTGGCGTGCAACTCCACACCGAAACGCTCGCCACAGGTTTTTACGACGATGACATCAACTTCAAAGGCGGCGACTTCCTCAAGCAACGCATCACGATGCAACTCTTCCGCAAAGAACAACATCTGCCCAGCAACGTCATTGACCGCGACTCGATGCGCAACTGGAAGGAAGCAGGCTCATTGGATTCCTTCGCCCGCGCAAAAGTGATCGTGGATGGACTCCTCGCCTCTTACTCCCGACCTCGGCTTGATGAGGCTAAAGCGACAGCGCTCCACGCCTTCATGCTCGATCTCGCCCAAAAAGCAGGCATGGACGCATTGCCCCAGCTGGAAGAATATGAACGAACATAAAGCATAAGCTTTCATATGGTTTTTCCAAAGTCGCTTGACAAAAGATAAAAAGTAGATCCTTCTCGGTAGAATTGCGAGTGCTGAGCAAGCAAAACCACCGAGGAGGATCTA
>JAJTXU010000079.1 GCA_021462845.1 Anaerolineales bacterium | reverse complement strand
CGTGCTGGCAGAAAGATATAACGTGCCAATCCTCGAGGATGATTTTGTGGGCGACCTGCGATATGAGGGTCACGCCCAACCTTCGCTGAAAGCGTTAGACCCAAGCGGACAGGTGATCTATGTCAGCACTTTCTCCAAGATGTTGGTGCCAGGCTTGCGCGTTGGCTTCATCGTGGCGGATGGACCCGTCTACGAGAGTCTGCTCAATTACAAACGATTGAGCGATCTGGCAACTTCCACTTTAATTCAACGCGCATTGGACGCTTTTGTAACCGTTGGCAGATATCAAACCTATCTGCATCGCTCCAGTCAGACCTTTCGCAAGCGGCGCGATGCGATGATGAAAGCGATTGCGCGTTATCTGCCAAACAATGTTTCCTTTGATGTGCCGAGCGGCGGTCTGTTCATCTGGCTGCGATTGCCTAAAGCTATTTCTGCGAATACGTTGTTGCCCGTTGCATGCAAGGAAGGAATTGCGTTTGTCCCTGGCAAATATTTTTTTGTTGACAATTCAGATGGCGATGAATGGATACGCCTCAATTTTGTATCTCAGCCAGCAGACGACATCGAAGAAGGCATCAAGCGGTTGGGGGTGGCGATTCGCAAAGTGAAAACCCGTAAATAGATTTGTGTTATTGAGCAATTTTCAAAAGCGTCTCACGGCGCTTTTTGCGTTTCAGAAGATGTGTTTTTCGCCCTCTTGACAAAATCTTCTTAAAGCATACAATTGTGACAATGATACAATTAGTACAATTATGACAAACAAGAAACTCACCCTCCAGATAGATTTCCGCTCGGGCTTGCCGATCTACACACAGATCGTCAATCAGGTGCAGGCGCAGGTAGCCAGCGGAAAACTCAAGCCAGACGATCAACTTCCAACTGTACGAGCGTTGGCAGAGGAACTACGCGTCAACTTCAACACGGTCGCGCGGGCGTATCGCATTTTGGATGAAGCGCGAATCATTTCCACGCAACAGGGACGCGGAACATTCATCACAGAGATACCACCGCCCAAAGTGACGGAACGTCTGCGGAGAGAATCGCTCGAGGCGTTGACTCAACGATATGTTGATGAAGCGGCGCGGCTGGGATTCTCGAAGGGCGAAATCCGCCAGATGGTTAGCGACCAACTCAAAGGTTGGAATGAATCGGGTAAGTCCGAAGAATAAAGTGTAGTGACGACTTTAGTCGTCCGCATGTGAACGACTGAAGTCGTTACTACGGAGAAAATAAAGGAGAACGAAATGGACACAAAGTTTATGAAATCGAATGTTGAAAAGAAAAAACCGCAACAGGCTGACCCGCATATCCCAGCGATTGCTGGAGCGTTGTTCGGTCTGATTATGCTCGTGGTTGTGGTCAGCGCCGCGTTTGCAGATGGAAAAGTCAGCGACGATATTCTGGGGATCTGGGTCGCAGTGTGGACGCTGCTTGGCATCTACGTTTTGTTCGCGCTAAAAGTGGCGTCTCAATGGGAAAAAGCGGTAGTTTTGCGACTCGGAAAATTCAAAAAACTCGCGGGACCTGGCGCATTTTGGATATTCCCGATCATGGATAACATCCCAACGTGGATTGACCATCGCGTGATGGTGACGCCTTTCGCCGCGCAGAAAACGTTGACGAAAGACACCGTGCCTGTGGATGTGGATGCGGTTCTGTTTTGGGTCGTGTGGGACGCCGAGAAAGCCGCGCTCGAAGTGGAAAACTATCGCGCCGCAGTGGACTGGGCGGCACAGACAGCCCTGCGCGACATCATCGGGCGAATGATGCTGGCGGATATTCTCGTCGGGCGAAGCGTCATTGATAAAGAACTACAGCAAGTGATTGATGAACGCACCACGCCATGGGGCGTGACCGTTCAATCCGTCGAGATACGCGATATTGTCATCCCGCAGGATTTGGAAGACACCATGTCACGCCAAGCGCAGGCGGAGCGCGAACGTCAAGCCCGCGTGATCCTTGGTGAATCGGAAAAGCAAATTGCCGAGTCGTTTGCCGAGGCTTCCAAAGCCTATGCAGATAATCCGACTGCCTTGCACCTCCGCGCGATGAACATGCTCTTCGAAGGCTTGAAAGAGAAAGGCGCGCTCGTGATCGTGCCAAGTTCCGCCGTAGACACGATGAACCTCGGCGGACTCAGCGGCGTCGTCTCGATGGCGCAGAACAATTTGCCGAAGGAGCAAAAATGACCACTCGCACAACCACAATCATTTCTCTCGTCTTAATCGCTGTTGCAACGCTTGCGGGAATCCTGCTATGGAATCGCCTGCCCGATCCCATGCCAGCCCACTGGAATGCCGCTGGCGAGATTGACGGCTATATGTCCAAATTCTGGGGCGTCTTCTTGGTGCCAATCATTACTGTCGCGCTGTTGGGTTTGTTTCTCGTCATCCCGCACATTGATCCGCTCAAAGCCAATATCGCCAACTTCATCGGCATCTTCAATGCGTTCATCCTAGCCTTCGTGGCGTATATGCTCTACCTGTACGCCCTGACCCTCTTCGCCGCGCTCGGCATCCCTTTCAATATGACGATCATGCTCTTGCCTGTTGTGGGCATCCTTTTCATCGGCATTGGCTACATGATGGGCAAGGCAAAGCGCAACTTCTTCATCGGCATCCGCACGCCATGGACGCTTTCGAGCGAAACGGTCTGGGACGAGACGCATAAACTCGGCTCCAAACTGTTCATGCTCGGCGGCGCGGTGACCATTCTCAGCGCGTTCCTCGGCGAAACTGGAATTTGGATCATGCTGACCGCCATGCTCATCGCCGCGTTCGTCCCCATCGTCTACTCGTATGTGTTGTATCAGCGCGAGACGAGATCATAATTCAACGCGGAGCGGGACATCTCCTGCTCCGTTTCACGTGAAACGGAGGAACCAATGACAGACGAAATCAAACAATGGGAATATCGCGTTCAAACGATTGGAGGATTTTTTGGAACAAAAGATGAATACATCCAAGCAACACTGGACGAATGGGGCTCAGAAGGCTGGGAAGCCATCAATGTGTACACGCCATCTGGAAGCGGCAATGTCACCATTGTTGCCAAACGCCCGTTGACCGAGCGCGCGCGGCGGATGCGCTCCATGCCGCCGCAATAAACAACAAGGAGAAAATATTATGTTGACCGCAGCGTATATCGTAAGCTTTACGGGGATGATCCTGTTACCCATTATTTTATGGATCATTTTCACCCGCAAGTTCGCACTTTCGTGGAAGCTTGTGCTGGCAGGCGGCTTGACCTTTATCGCCTCGCAGATTTTACACATCCCGCTCGTGGTGGGATTGAACAAATTCCTGCAAAACTCTTCACTGTTGGTCACCGCCATCGTTCTGGGTCTGCTGGCAGGCATTTTTGAGGAGACCGCGCGTTACATCCTGTTCAAATTCATTTTGAAGAAATCGCGCTCCTGGAAGGAAGGCGTGCTGGTCGGTTTGGGTCACGGCGGGACGGAGGCGATCTTGATCGGCATCTCTGTCGCGCTCACGCTTGTCAACATGATCGCATATAGAAGCATAGATCTATCCACTGTGCCAGGCATTCCGCCAGAACAACTTGACTTGGCAAAACAACAAGTTGAAACGTTCTGGTCCACGCAGCCATTCATGGCATTGCTGGGATTCTTCGAGCGCGTTTTTGCGCTGTGCTTGCATGTGAGCCTATCGTTGATGGTTTTGTACGGACTCGCAAAGAAACAAGCCGTTTGGTTCTGGCTGGCTTTGCTATGGCACGCCTTTGTGGATGCCGCCGCTGTGTACGCAGTCCAATCCGTCGGCGCTTTGCAAACCGAAGGTCTCATTGCCATCTTTGCCGTGATCAGCGTATGGATCGTTTTCAAGATGAGGCCGAAGTTTGCGCAGATCAACGAGGTGAGCGAGCACGGAATAGCCGCAGGATAGAAAAAGGATTCCGAAGCCGAATCAGGCTGAGGCGGGGAAAGAAGCGGATCGTCCATCCAGAGTAACAGGATTAATTATTTGTCTATACAAATAATTAATCCTGTTCTTTTATCGAGAGTACAATCAGCGCATGAAAAAATTGTTGCACCCGCTGTTGCTCATTATTTTCGTTTCGACATTGATCGGCGCGGGCATATTGCGGCGCGGGCATGAATGGGGCGACGATTGGGCGTGGTATGTTTTACAGGCGAAAAGTATCGCGGATGGTTCGCTGGATGAATTTATCGCGATCAGCGATTTTACAAATTATCAATCCACAACTCACCTCGGACCGCTCGCCTACCCATGGGGATACCCATTGATATTGGTTCCGTTTTACGCGCTGAACGGAATCAGCCCAATGACGCTAAAGATTCCCGGCTTAGTTTTCTTCGCGGGGTTTTTAGTTTGCTTGTATCTATTTGCCAAATCGCGCTTTACGCAGACGGAAAGTCTGATCTTCGTTTCGTTATTCGCGTTCAGTCCGATGCTGTTGGAATTTCTCGATTACATTCTTTCGGACATTCCGTTTCTTTTCTTTTCAACATTGACCTTGTTTCTCGTAATGCAAAAAAACGAATCGCGGACCCGCTACGCGCTCATCGGCGCGTCGATTTTCTTCACAACATTCTTACGCGCCACAGGGCTTCTCCTGCTCGGCTGTTTTTTGATGATCGAATTTTTCAAATTGCTTGCCCAGCGCAAGGATCGGAACATCGTAAAGCAGATTGTTTTGAACTCTTTCATCGTATGCGCTGTGTTTGCCGTATTGTGGATCACTAACATGCTATTATTCCCCGGCGGAGGCGAATCGTATCTTTCGCAATATAAGAACCTGACCGTTGACCTTGTCATCGGTTTCATCGGCGCATATTTCAAGGTGTACGGTTGGTTCTTCGGCGAGGCGACGGGATGGCAATATCTTTACTATTTCGTTTTGGCGTTCGCCCTGCTCGGCGCATGGATTCGGCGCAGGGAAGAGTTGTACTTCATCCTGTTCTTCGCCGTGTGGATGCTTGTTCACATCACGTACCCCTACTGGCAGGGCCCGCGTTATATCTTTCCGCTCCTGCCCATTTTTATCTACTTCGCATTCCAGGGGATGAAGTTTGCGGTTGGAAAACTTCCACTGAAATATCATCGAATAGGTCAGCAAGTGATGTGTGGTTTTTGGATTGCTATCGCTGGTTATTTTCTTGTTACATCAAGTATTACTTCAATCTACAACGTGCAAAACGGACGAAAGATCAACGGGCCATTCGACCCCATGAGCGTGGAAGTGTATGACTGGGTGGACAGGAAAACGCCGCCCGACAGCGTTTTGATCTTCTACAAAGCCCGTGTGATGAGATTAATGACGAATCATCCTTCCATCATGATCAATCAATGTGACGGAATGCTGAAAGGCGATTATTTGATTCTCAGCAAGAAGGTCGGCAAGAACAACCAAGTCCCGCCTGAGGAAATTGGCTCATGCAATCTTCTTTTGGATAAGGAATTAGAAAACCGCAGGTTTGTGATTTACAGGATCGTGAAATAATGCCCAAAGCCATTTATACAGAGATTGCCCTGCCAGAGATTGTGATACAGGCAAATGCGTTAGCTGTAAGGTTGGGCTTTCCACTAATGCCAGAGGGGCGCCCTGTCGGGCATAAAGGTCCGCCATCTGCGTGTATTCCGCAAGTTGGTAAGTTGTTGCAAGTATTGGCAAGCGGGAAACCCAAAGGTCGAATCGGCGAACAGGGAACTGGCGCAGGTGTAGGAACTGCATGGCTTGCGAGCGGTCTTCGAAATGACGCGCGATTGATCTCAGTCGAAATCAACCCAACACTTGCAACCGCGGTCACAGAACTTTTTAAAGATTATCCCAACGTTGAGATCAAAATTGGGGACTGTAATGAAGTGATGAGTCCCGACCAGCCGTACGACCTGCTCTTTGTGGATGCCATGCCGAGAGGCAAACTTCTCGATCCATCGAACTGGGATTCGCTTGTAGATCTGATAAAGATTGGTGGTCAGATCGTGATGGATGATCTAACACCCGTCGAACAATGGCTCCCCGAATGGAATGACATCGTAGACGCCAAACGTGAATTTGCTTTTACGAATCACCGTGTAGCTGGAGTAGAAGTACGAACAACACAGACAACATCAGCATTGATCATTACGCGCATCAAATAATCTAAAAATCAAAAACGCCCTGTCTCTCAACAAGGCGCCTCAATTCTCCAATTCTCTAATCCCCAATCTCCAGTCTCTAATCTCTGGTTCTACCCCAAGTGCATCGGCATAATCACATGCAAAAACTGATCGTCGCCCACAGGCTTGACCACGCCCGGCGCATTCGGCGCGGACGTTTCTAACGCGACGTTCGGGGTGCGGATAACTTCTAACGCTTCGCGCAGAAATTTCACATTGAACGCGATGAGCAATCCGCCGCCGTCCACCGTCGCTTCGACGATGGTTTCGTTCTTGCCCGTCTCTTCGGATGTGGCGGTGATTTCCACCTCGCTGGGTTGCATCTCGCCTTGCGAACTCTTGATGTTGAAACGAGCCACGTTCGAACCTTCGCGCGCGAAGATCTCCGCTTGCTTGCATGCTTTCAACAACGAAGCCGTTGAAACGAGCGTGCGCGATTTATACGAGCGCGGGATGATCTGTTGAAAATCGGGGAATGTACCGTCAATCAATTGCGAGACCACTTCCACATCTTTCACGCGGAAGACGACCTGCCCGCGTCCTTTCGGCAACGCCATGTAGATCGGCTCTTCGCCATCGGATGCGACTCGCGCCAACTCTTTCAAGGCTTGGGCGGGGACGATCGCCGAAACCGGGGCAGTCGAAGGCGTCGAAAGAACCGCCTTGCGGACGGAGAGTCGGAATCCATCCGCCGCCGCCATCGTCAGCTTATCTTTATCCACTTGCATCAGCACACCCATCAACACGGGACGCGCCTCGTCGGACGAAGCGGCGAACACAACTTGATGGATCATCTCGCGGAAATCGCCGCTGTTGATCTGCACCGCGCCTTCGAGATCGGGCGTGGGAAGCGGCGGGAATTCTTGCGCGTCAATGCACTTGATGTCGTTCGTAGACGTTCCACCGCGGACGTTGAGCGTTTGAGTCTGCGCGTCGAGTTTCAACATCACCTGATCGCTTGGCAACGCGCTGACCAGATCGGAGAACGTCCGCGCGGGCACGGTGGTCGAACCTTCCTCTTCGATGCGCGCGGGAATCCAGCACGTGATGCCCATCTCCAGATTCGTGGCGGAGAGTCGCAAGCGTCCCTCGTCCGACGCGATCAATACATTCGCAAGCACAGGCAAGGTACTGCGCGGCGAAACGGCTTTCGACACGATGCTCAATCCACGCGCAAGGTTTTCTTGAAGGATGGTTACTTTCATGGTTCGGCTCCTCGATGTTGAGTGCGCTTATTTTACTGCATAACTTCCTTTATACAACAGAGTATACTTGGCTCAATTCACCATCAAGGAGAGTTTCCATGACCGTTTCTGCCCCTCGCTGGGATATGACCAACGTCTATCCCTCGCTCGAATCGAAAGAGTTCAAGAACGCCGTGAAGGAATACTCAGGGCTGTTAGATAAGTTTGAGCGATTCTACAAAAGCAAATTGACCAAAGCCAGCGCGAAAACTAAATCGAAAGAACTTGGCGCGTTGCTTGGCAAAGCAGTGGATCAGTTCAACGCCATCTACGAACTCGGCGGGACGATCAACGCGTATATCGAATCCTTCGTCACCACCGACTCGCGCGACAAAACCGCGAATCGCTTGCTCTCCGAACTCGAACAAGTGCAAGTGCATCAGCGCAACCTCGGCACTCAATTCAGCGCGTGGGTTGGAACGCTCGGCAAAAAACTTGATGAAGCCGTTATAACGAATCCCTCGGCAAAGGCGCACGCTTTCGGACTCAAAGAGACGCGCGATCAAGCAAAATATTTGATGAGCGAAGCGGAGGAAATGCTCGCCGCGGAAATGTCGCTCAGCGGAGGCAACGCCTTCGGCAAATTACAGGGGACGGTCACCTCGCAACTTTCTGTGGACTTCGAACTGGACGGCAAACATCAAAAGTTGCCCATGCCCGCGCTGATCAACCTCCGCTCGCATCCCGACGAAGCGACTCGTCACCGCGCGTACGATGCGGAGAACCAAGCATGGGAGGGAGTCAAAGAAACGTTAGCCGCGACCCTCAACGGGGTCAAAGGTGAATCGAATATCCTGTGGAAAAAGCGCGGACGCAAAGACGCGCTTCACGCCGCGATTGATTTTGCGCGCATGGATCGCAAGACTCTCGACGCGATGATGGGCGCGATGAAAGATTCGTTCCCGATGTTCCGCAAGTATTACAAAGCAAAAGCGAAAAAACTCGGCAAAGAAAAACTGGCGTGGTGGGATGTCTTCGCCCCGCTCGGCAAAACGGATAAAGTCTATTCGTACGATGAAGCGCGCGATTTCATCCTCAAGCATTTCGGCGAATTTTCATCCGATCTGCGCGACATGACGGCGACCGCCTTCAAAAATAATTGGATTGATGCCGAGCAACGCGATGGGAAACGCGGCGGCGCGTTCTGCATGGGAGTCCCTGCGGTGAAGGAAAGCCGCGTCCTTGCCAATTACGATGGTTCGTTTAATCAGGTCAGCACGCTGGCGCATGAGTTGGGTCACGCCTTCCATAATTATTGCGCGTACAAGGCGGGCAAGACCGAACTGCAACAAAACACGCCGATGACGCTGGCAGAGACCGCTTCTATTATGTGCGAGACCATCGTCACAGAAGCCGTATTGTCATCTTCAAAAGATCCGCAAGAGACACTCGCTGTGCTTGAAGCGCAAATAGAAAATGCGGGTCAGGTGATCGTGGACATTTACTCGCGCTTCCTCTTTGAAAAGGAAGTGATGGAACGCCGTGAAAAATCTGAACTCTCTGCCGACGATCTTTGCGAGATCATGGAACGCGCCCAAAAAGCAACCTACGGCGACGGTCTCGATGAGCGCTATCTGCAAAAATTCATGTGGACGTGGAAGCCGCATTACTATTCGCCGGGCTTTGCGTTCTACAACTTCCCGTACGCGTTCGGTCTGCTGTTTGCCACAGGCTTATACGCCATCTACAAAAAACGCGGCGCGGACTTTGTCCCCGATTATATGAACCTGCTCGCCTCCACCGGCGAAGCATCCGCCGCGAAACTCGCCAAGCGCTTCGGCATTGACATCACACAGAAAAAATTCTGGCAGGATAGTCTCGCCATTATCGGCAAGCAGATTGATCGGTTTTGTGAATTGTGAGGCAAAGTAAACAGGTAAACCAGGAAACACGTACACACGTGTCTACCTATCTACGTGTGTACGTGTGTACTCCCCCGGAGGAACCATGCCCAAAACAAAAATCTTCCTCGCCATTTCAATTCTCATCCTGGCGACGCTCGCGTGCAACGCTTTATTTCCTACTGCCGAGCCGACGCCGGTCGTTATCCTCGAGCCGGGGAATCCATCCACGCCTTCAACCCTGCCGCTCACCGAAGCCGACGTTCCGCGCGTTTCATTGGAAGAGGCATACACTGCCTACACTGCCGGCGCGGCGATCATTGTGGATGTGAGGAGCAGAGAAGCGTTTGCAGAGCGTCATGTTGTCGGAGCGTTGTCCATTCCGCTGGATGAGTTTGAAATCAACATCGGCGGCGTGAATCTCGACAAAGACCAATGGATCATCACGTACTGTACCTGACCGAACGAACATACGAGCGCCCGTGCGGCGTTCCTCATGTTGCACAACGGATACACACAAGTCGAAGCATTGCTTGGCGGTCTGGAAGCGTGGATCAACGCGGGGTATCCGGTTGAACCGTAAGACAAGGTTAACCTTGTCCTACAAAAGCAATGACCATCCTCTCCATTGATCATGTTCAATTGGCAATGCCCGAAGGCGGAGAAGAAAACGCGCGGGCATTTTATGTTCGCATTCTCGGTTTTGTTGAGGTTCCAAAACCCGCCGAACTTGCGAAGCGCGGAGGCGCGTGGTTTGAGTCTGGGAATGTTCAAGTGCATATCGGCGTCGAAAAAGATTTCCGCCCGGCGCGCAAGGCGCACCCTGCGTTCATCGTGGATGATCTCGATGCGCTTCTCGAAACGATTCAAGCGGCAGGCTATGAGGCGGATGTATCTCAACCGCCGCTCGAAGGATTCAAACGCGCGCATGTATTTGACCCGTTTGGGAATCGAATTGAGTTGATGGAGAAAACGTAGGACAAAGTTAACTTTGTCCTACAAATAAAAAGCCCTCGTCAAATGACGAGGGCTTGCCGTTCGCAGTCGTTTACCAATCGCCTTGAAGCCAGCCGCGCATTTGCATCGCGTCTACCACGCGTTGGATGGCGACCATGTATGCCGCGTCGCGCATGTAGACTTTCTTTTTCTCCGACATTTCATACACGGCGTTGAACGCATCGGTGATCTTTTCGTCCAGCCGCCCCAGCACTTCTTGTTTCGACCAGTAGAAGTTCATATCGTTTTGCACGCCCTCGAAGTAGGAGGTGGTGACGCCGCCCGCATTGCACAAAAAGTCGGGGACGAGAAAGATGCCCTTCTCTTTGAAGTATTCATCCGCTTCGGGCGTGGTGGGACCGTTCGCCCCTTCTGCCAGGATCTTTAACCGGCTGGAAATTTTCTTCACGCTCTCGGCGTTGATCTGATTTTCAATAGCGGCAGGGATGAGGACATCCACTTCTTTTGAAATCCACGCATCGCCATCTTCCACAGCGTAACCGGCGGCGGTTGCTTTTGCTTTGTCGATCGTCCCATATTGATCGGTGATCGAAAGCAGGAATTTCGCATCCACGCCGTCTTTGTGACTGTAGGTGTACGATTTTTTATCGTTGCGATCCCAACACGAAACACAGGCAACTTTTCCGCCGAGGAGTTCGACAAAGCCCATAGCGGCATGTTGCGCCACATTGCCAAAACCTTGAATCGCCGCCACAGAATTCTTCGGATCGATGTTGCGGCGCTTCATCGCTTCGCGGATGTTGTAAATCACGCCAAAACCGGTCGCCTCGGTGCGACCCTGCGAGCCGCCGCTTCCAACCGGTTTGCCGGTGAACGCGCCGGGGGTAAATTCACCGGATAGTTTCGAATATTCGTCCATCATCCAGCCCATCATCTGCGCATTGGTGCCAACGTCCGGCGCGGGGATGTCTTGCCGCGGTCCGATGTTTCTGATCATCTGCTGTACCCAGCCGCGGCAGAGATGTTCTTTTTCATTGACCGAAAGTTTGGAAGGGTCAACAACGATGCCGCCCTTTCCGCCGCTGAGAGGAATATCCACCACCGCGCATTTCCACGTCATCCACATGGCGAGGGCGCGTACGGTATCGAGCGTTTCATCCGCCGCAAAACGGATGCCGCCTTTGCTGGGTCCGCGCACGTCGCTGTGTTGCACGCGGAAGCCGGTGAATACATTGAGCGAGCCGTCATCCATCCGCACCGGGATGCGGAAGGTGAACTCGCGCGTGGGCCAGCGCAAAACCTCGCGCACGCCGGCATCGAGCTTCAACTGTTCCGCCACATGGTCGAATTGCGCCTGTGCGATCTGGAAAGCATTGATTTGTCCAGCCATAACTTTCATCTCCTGAAAATTAAAATATAAACGGGCATCCCGGACGGGAAGCCCGCTTTCACTTCGATGGTTGCGCCGCGCATCCTGTAAAGTGATCCATCATTGCGTTTGCCCTGATTGTACCGTCAACCCGGAACTCAGGCAACAGTCAATTCAAAGAGGGGGGTTACAAGCAGAATGAATAAATAGACCGGGCAAATGCCCGGCCCGGTTGGCTTATTCAAAGTTGTCTTCGTCGATCTCATCGTCCCCTTGGTCAAACTCATATTCGACCTTGTCGCTATCGAGATGCACCCAGAGCAGTAACACGTGCCCATCGGATGTTTCCACGTTGCGAGCGGCAAAGATCGGGGCAGACTGCTCCACCCCGGCATCGTTACGATAGTGAAGGTGGATAGGGGCTTTGGAATTCCAAGCCCGGTAACATCGTTCCACCAGCGCGGGACCGTTGAACGTGCGCAAGCGCGTCAATGCCGGGACGGATAACTGGGCGCGCTCGTTCAAGCCCAACGCCCAGCCGTCGTTTACCGCCTCGAAAATGGGCGGGGGTCCTTCGATAATGGTGATCTTTTCGTCCATAGTGGCGACACTATACCATAAAAGGAATTTTGCAAGCGTTGCGATTGTATTAGATGATTGTTGGAGTTTTTGCCTCATGCAATTGAGGCACACAAGACGCTTGCGTTCAATCTTGCCGGTAGGTATACTTGCTTCATGCAACCAGAAAAGATCGGGATATATGAAATCAAATCGGAGCTGGGGCGCGGCGGCATGGCAACCGTCTACCGGGGATACGACCCGCGCTTCGAACGCGAGGTGGCTGTCAAAATCCTGCCGCCCGAACTGCTCCACGCCGACCCGCAATTCCGAACGCGATTCCAGCGCGAGGCGAAGATCATCGCCCAGCTCGAACACCCCTCCATCGTGCCAGTCTATGACGTGGGAGAAACCGAAGACGGCAAACTGCCGTATTTCGTGATGAAATACATGAACGGGGGTTCGCTCTCGGAGCGCATCAAAAAGGGGATCATGAGCGTGTCGGATACGGCGCGCATCCTCGAGCAGATCGCGCCAGGGTTGGATGAAGCGCACGCGCGAGGGTTCATCCACCGCGACCTCAAGCCCAGCAATATTTTGTTCGACAGCCGCGGCATACCGTACATATCCGATTTTGGCATTGCCAAGATGACTCAAAGTACCGGCACCATGACCGGCAGCGGCATCATCGGCACGCCTGCCTACATGGCGCCGGAACAAGCCACCGGCGACGCGGTGGATGGCCGCGCCGATATTTACGCGCTTGGCATCATCCTCTTTGAAATGCTCACCGGCAAACAACCCTACGAAGCCGATACGCCGATGGCGGTCGCCATTAAACACGTCACCGATCCCGTTCCGCGAATTTTGACGTTTAACCCCAACCTGCCCGCCGATATGGACCTCATCATCCAAAAGGCGATGGCGAAAAGCCGCGACGAACGCTTCAACACGGCAGTGGAGATGGTTCAGACCCTCAAAGAAATCGCCGGCGATTTCGGCGCGGAAAAGAAAACGGCAACCCTCACCGCCCTCCGAACATCGCTGAAAAAGACCGAAATACCGGCGCCAAAATCGCGCGCGCCACTGTGGATCGCCATCGGCGCGATCCTCCTGGCGGCGCTTGGGGGCGGCGGATATTTCCTCAGTAGCCGGAACAGCCCGCCCGTCGGAATTGAAACGACGGAGACATCCGCATCCACTTCTGTACCGGCAACGTTCACCCTCGCGCCGACGATCGAGTCCACGCTCACATCCGCGCCGGCGACCGAAACCGCCACACTCGTCGCGCCGACCGAAACGCTCGCGCCAACAATCCCGCTCATCGGCGGCGCGGATAAGGTTGCCTTTCTGCGCAACAACGATATCTGGATCATGAATGTGGATGGGAGCGGCTTGAGTTCGGTGACCACCGATGCGCGCGAAAAGTTCAACGTGGAGTGGCTGCCAGACGGCGATACGATCTTGTACCTCACCGGCAAAACCGTCAAAACGGTAAACATTCAAGACCAGCGCGAAGAGATCCTTACCAGTTTCGCTTCGGCGGCATATTTGGAAGCCTTCCGCATCTCGCCCGATGGACAACAAGTTGCCATCAGCGTCAACCGCGAACTGCACATTGTTCCATTCGACATCGGCGCGTTCTCGGCGAATACCACCAAAGCCGACCTGCTCGCCATGAAAGGATGTCTCTTTTATAACGAGATCGGCGTGAAGGATGTGTTATGGTCGCGCGACGGGCAAAAACTTGCCGTTGAATTTTCGGCGCCTGCCGGGGCGAACGTGGCAGATACGATCCGCATTCTCGACATTCATCTTTGCAATACATCCGAACCGATTCGCCTCGATGAATTTCCCGCGGCGCGTTTTCAATTTCCGCTTGAGATCGTCACTATTCAATGGGACGGCGACCAGCTTTTCGCCTTGAACACCAACATCCGCAATAACGGCTTCGGCGATCTCATGTTGTACAACACGTTCACTCACAAAGCCCAAAGTTACGCGCCCGTGGCGGGTAACTGCTGTTATCGCGACGCGGCATTCAGCCCGGACGGCACATATCTCATCTTTGCCTTTCAGGATATTAACCTCGGCACCGATAGCCCCATCCTGCTGTATTACATTCCCACCGGCTCGCTCACCACAGAGGGCGCTCTCGAACTTGTGACGTTACCCGATAGGTTCTTCACGCGACGTAACGACGCGCCCTTGCCGGTCTTCCGCCCGTACAAGCCGTGATTTACAAGCCGTTCAGAATCTCTTTGACCAGCCCCGGTCCGCGATAGACCAACCCCGTGTACACCTGAACAAGACTCGCCCCCAGCGCGAGTCTTTTCTTTGCGTCATCAGGACTCGCGATTCCTCCCACGCTCACAATCGGGACTCTCCCATTTGCGAGTTTCACCACGCGACTCAACACCGCCTCGCTCCGACCTTTGAGCGGACCGCCGCTTAGCCCGCCGATCTCGCCCTTCAAGTTTGATCGCACTCCCTCGCGCGAGAGAGTCGTGTTCGCCGCGATGACCCCATCCATTTTTTTGTCGAGAATAACTCCGATTGCATCATCCAATTCACCATCATCCATATCGGGTGAAATCTTCACGAGGATCGGGCATGTAACTTGTAACTTGTAACGTTCAACTTGAATTTCGCCCAACAACCCCTCCAACATCTCGCGCCCTTGCAACCTTCGCAACCCCACCGTATTCGGCGATGAAATATTGATCGTCAGATAACCCGCCAGCGGAGCAAACACCCTCATCAACTCAACATAATCCCTCACGGCTTCTTCGAGCGGCGTATCCTTGTTCTTCCCCAAGTTCACGCCGACAATCACAGATTTTCGATTGCCAACCTTCGACATTCGACCTGCAACCTTCGACATGCCTTGGGAAGGAAACCCCATCCGATTGATCACCGCTTCATCCTCCGCCAGCCGAAACACGCGCGGACGCGGATTCCCAGCCTGCGGCTTCGGCGTGACCGTGCCCACTTCGATGTGACCGAACCCCAGCGCGGCGAGTCCGCGAACGGCGACGCCGTCCTTGTCATATCCCGCCGCGAGACCGATGGGATTTCTCAACTTTAATCCAAATGCTTGAACGGGTCTTGCTTCTGTTTTATAGAGTTGTGCGAGAAGAAAATTGGAAAGTGGAAAGTTCCCAGCAACGCGCAAGAGTCGCAGAGTGACTTGATGCGATGTTTCAGGGTCGAGTGAAAAAAGAAGTGATCGAAAAAGCGGGTACATCAATCAAAATAAGTCTTTCGGCTTGGGTCTTTGACATGCTCAAAAACTTCCTGCAACATCTCTTCGTTCGTGCGGTAAATGGATAATGGAGGCAGGTCGTTCAAATCAAAGAATCCAATTGCCAGCGTTTCGTGGCTGACCTGCGGCTCGCCGCCGATCAAACTGCACAAAAAGATGATCTTGAACGCGTGATAGAACTCCATCGGCTCGATGCGGTTGGCATCAATGACCGCGATCACTTTTTCAGCCTGTACGCGATAGCCGCTCTCCTCCCACACTTCTCGTTCCGCAACGGACGCGGGCGCGTTACCAAGGTCTGCCCAGCCGCCAGGCATTGCCCATTTTCCGTCCGCTTTTTCCTGTATCAGCAGAATCTTATTTTCTCGAATGACCGCGCCTCGTACATCAATTTTCGGCGTGATATATCCTGCCTGCATCGAAAAACTTTCAAGGGCTGATTCCTTCGAAACCTCAGATTGACTCTCGATCATCTCGGCTGTGATCTCTTGCAGGCGCTTATACCGTTCAATGTCGAATTCGTTTTTGCTGTATGTCAGCCCTGCCTGGCTCATTGAAAATATTTCTTGCGCCCATTGAATCCATTTTGCGCTCATATATCAAAACTTCTTTTGCCCGCTTTTATCCAGAAAATATTGAATCACTTCCTCCTCAGGGTGTGGAACGTTCATCAACGCGAACATCGCCGCCAATTCGCCGCGGTGATGCGTATTGTGATTCGGCGGTTGGATCATCATCTGCCACAACGGAAGCGTGAACGTTTCGCCTTTGGGGTTGGTGTACGTCACGTCGCGCCACAGACTCGTTTCCGTTTGCTCTGAAACGTAATCGCGCATGTTCTTTTCCACATCCACCCAATACGCGCGGATGGACTTCACATCGGGAAAATCCTTCGCATCGAGGAACTCTCCCTTTTCGCCGAGCCAGCGTTGACGCCACATCCGCTCCGAGCTCATCATGTGGACGAAGAGCGCGTGGACGCTGTCCCATGAGTGTCCGTGTTTATGGAAGAGTTGAGCTTCGGTGAGAGTCTCGGCGACGGCAAGATAACGCTTGTTCGCCCAGTAGTTGTACTCGTAGAGTTCGACCAGATAGTTTTTTAGATTCATACGCCTTTCTTTCCCTTCTTCAACATCTCGATCATTTTGACGATCCGATTCTGCCGCGTCTCTTCCTTTTTCGCTTCGTTGCCCATGCGCGCCAAAATGCCGCGATACGGAACTCCATCAAACGTGGCTTTGACCTTGGGCTTCTTCGC
>JAJTXU010000078.1 GCA_021462845.1 Anaerolineales bacterium | reverse complement strand
TTTGTCATTTCCACGCAAGTCCCTGAGATGCCGATAAAAATTCAATATGGCACCGCGCTCGTTTTGCTCGGCTTCGTGTTGACCATGAACTTGATTGCAACCGTGATCCGTTCGCGGGCGAGGGCGAAAAGGCAATGGTAATTTTTTCACCACAAAGGACACAAAGGTCACGAAGGACTTCGCGTGGCGTAAGTTTGAAGACTTCCTTCAGATCATCTTCCGTGAAAGCCAAGGAAACGAGCCGTCATCATCAATCAACAAAACTTTGTGTACTTCGTGTCCTTTGTGGTTGATGCTCTCATAAAATGAACAAGATACTTATCGAATCCCTCTCCCTCCAATATTCCGACGGCACCGAGTCGTTGCGCGACGTGAGTCTCAACATCCGCGAGCACGCTGTGACGGTGTTGTTCGGTCCCGCGGGCGGAGGTAAATCCACGCTTCTTCGTTGCTTGAATCGACTCAATGATCTTGCCGAGGTTAAAGCCTCGTCGGGGCGCATCCTCATTGACGGCGAAAACATCCTCGACCCCAAAATAGACGTGATCGCCCTGCGCCGCAAAGTGGGCATGGTCTTTGCGCGTCCTGTCCCGTTGCCGATGAGTATCCGCGAGAATGTCACGTATGCGCTGGAACTCGCGGGCGAGAAACGCCGCGTCAAATTGGATGAAGCGGTGGAGCGAAGTCTCAAACTCGCCGCGATCTGGGATGAAGTGAAAGACCGCCTCGACGCTCCCGCCATCGCCCTCTCAGGCGGACAGCAACAGCGCGTTTGTCTCGCCCGAGCGCTGGCTCTTCAACCTGAAATTATTTTGCTCGACGAACCGACCTCAGGTCTCGACCCGATCTCTACTGGAAAAGTGGAAGCCGCGTTGCAGGAACTAAAAAAGGATTACACCATCATCCTCGTGCCTCACTCCGTGCAACAGGCGGGACGCACCGCCGATTACGCCGCGTTCTTTTTACAAGGCGAGCTCGTCGAATACGGCGAAGGCAAATCCATTTTCACCGCCCCAAAACAAAAGAAAACGGAAGATTATGTGACGGGGAGGTTTGGGTGATGAAAAGTAAAGTTATCTAACCGCTAAGCGCGCTAAGTTCGCCAAGAAAAACACTCTACTTCTTCGCGTTCTTGGCGAACTTGGCGGTAAATATTTTCTGTTACCCCTGCACAATCCCAAGATTCTTCCAATCGGCATACGTGGGGAAAACTTCAGCAAGGGCGGGATTCTTCAATCGTTTCTCAACCACTTCACCCAACACATCGCGATAATCGGTTGTGATATTGAGGTCTATGCCGTCGAATAGATTTTCGGGCGCGAGACCAGGCCATTGACCGTAGACTTTTCCGCCGTTCACGCCGCCGCCGAGGACGAACATGCAGTTACCGTGTCCGTGATCGGTGCCGTCGGAGGCGTTTTCCTTCACGCGCCGCCCAAACTCAGACATGGTTACGATGGTCACGTTCTTTGCGCGGTCGCCGAGATCGTGATACAGTGAAGCCAGCCCCGATGAAAATTCGTTGAGCAGAGTCGGCAGTTCGCCTTCGAGTTGACCCTGCTGGTTGTGCGTGTCCCAGCCGCCGATGTCCACACACGCCACTTCGAGTCCGATCTCTGCTTTGGCGATCTGCGCCACTTGTTTCATCGCCATGCCAAATTCCGTTTCGGGGTATGCCGCGCCGCCCGAAGGCGTGTAATTGTTCACGTCAATCTTGTCGAGGATGTTGACAGCGTTGAACGTTTCGACCGCGTCGGCATCCAGCGACGAGCCGAGATTGTAAAGCGACTCGAGCCGCGCGCGAATCTCCGTTAGTTGAGAGACGTCGCCTTGCAAGTGAAAATCCGAAATGGATTTGAGAGTCGTCACGGGGATGGGTCCGCGCAGGGCGGCTTGCATCACGCCTCCCATCCCGATCGCGCGGAAGGGCGATTCATTCTGCCAGGGGGCTGTCTGCAAGTGGCGACCGATCCAGCCTGTGGGAATTGATTTCTCTCCTGGCGTGCCGCGCTCCATGTAGTCCATGGCGTCGAAGTGCGAGTGAGTCGGGTCGGGCGACCCAACCGCATGGACGAGGGCGAGCGTTCTTTCATCCCAGAGATCTTTGAGCGGACGAAGCGAGGGATGAAGTCCGAAGAATCCATCGAGATCAATTCCCGTTTTGTCGCTTCCGTCTTCGGGCTCGGGGATGGCGAGCGCGGAACGATTCTCGTAATAGTGCGGGTCGCCGTGCGGGATGACCGCGCTGATGCCGTCCATGCCGCCGCGTTGAAAGACGACGACGAGGATGTCGCCAGCAGGCTGAACGCCCTGCGGCGCGAATGCCATGCGCGGCATCCATGCGGGGAGCGCAGGCGCGACCGCGAAACTGCCTGCGAGTTTGAGAAAGTCTCTGCGTGAAATTTGTGTGTTCATAGTTATTCCTTGGTAAAGTCATGTGTCACCCTGAGCGATAGCGAAGGGTCTCTACGACAGTGTCCGAGATTCTTCGCTCCGCTCAGAATGACATAACGAATGTTCGTTACCTCATTTGAAAATGCGGCGAGCCGAGGATCAAGCCCGCGATGGAGGGAATATCTTTATCGAGATCGCCCGAAGATGCAAAGTCAACAAGGATCGCGCGGGCATTATCGGGCAAGAGTTCGCCGAGGAAGCGCAGACTCAACACATCCACAACATCTTCCGCAGAAGCGGCGTCGCGGGTTAAATTTTTCAAATCCACTTCCATGCCGCGGATCTGATTCGATGTGAGGAGCAAACCGAAGTTCCAGCGGTCGAGCAAGCCGCTCGTTGTTGACCAGTACTCTTCGTTATCGGGGAATCCATCGGGAGGCGACCACGTAAACGGAACCTGCCCAAGCACGCGCAGATATTCCTGAACCTTGCGTCCATTGCGAGAGTTGAGTGTGAGGGTCGCATCGGTGAGACGCAATGTAGAGATGAAGAAATCCAACGGCTTCTTGAATTTTTGTCCCGCGGAGGCTTTGAACGAATCAGACTGGATCAATGCTCGCAAGAGCGCGCGAGTGTCGCCATCCGTTTGGGTAAAGACCTGCGCCAGCGAGTCCACAACTTCAGGTGAGGGCGAATCGGAAATAAATCGCACCGCCAGTTTATGGCTGATGAACTTCGCCGCGCTGGGATGACTCGCCAGCATGTCGAGGATCATCATACCTTCGTCTTCGCCGCCCGAGGGAATCATCATGCCCAACACATGTTTTTCTCCGCTGTTGTGAATCTGCGGGTTGAAGTAGTATGTGCCAGCCTCTTTTTTCCGATCGCGCGGACTCACCACCGTCCAGCCTGTGAGGGCGCGAGATACTTCTTCCACATCGTGATGTGTGTATCCTGATTCGACGCCGATCGTATGCAGTTCCATTAGTTCTCGCCCATAGTTTTCGTTCGGCGCGTCACCGATGCTGGTTGATTGATCGAGAAAGACCAGCATGGCAGGGCTGTGCGCGGAGGCGTGCAACAGGTCGCGGAATTTTCCAAACGCATTCGGGCGGATCACTTTGAGGTCATCGTCCGTTTTGAGAGTCTTGCATCCGCCCTTTGCAATGTAAATGCTAAAGTGATTGCCCCAAAAATCCACCATCGTTTCAAAGAGTTGACGTTCGCTGTATCGCTGACGCAACAGAGTCGCGCTGATCAACTCCTGCACGGGCAAGCCTTTTTTCTCCAATCTGAATCGTTCTTTGGGAGTCATTGCGAGCGTCGTGAACGGATCCATCAACTTGTCGGTCGCATCGTCGGGGATCGATTCGGGAAAAAGTTGTTCCTCGATGAACGCGTTGAGTCCAATTCGTTTTGCTTTCTCGATCATCTCAGGCGTTGGACCGAACGTGAACCGCTTCAAGGTGTGAACGAGCAAGGCTTCATCAGTGAGCGGTTCAGACGGCAATGTTGGGAACGCAGTCCCAACAGGCGCGGTTGTTGGCGCGGGCGTGAGGACATCGTTCGGCGCGCACGAGGCGAGCGCCGTCCATGCGGCGAACATGCCAGACATTTTGAGGAAATCACGGCGAGTGAGGGTCATATCAACTCCTTGCGCCAAGTGTAAGATGATTCTTTGAAAACTCAATAATCCCGCTGTAAAATCTTTGTAAAATATCCGCGCCGTCTCCATCCATCCACCCATTCAGTCATTTGACCAAATCCTGTTCCGTAAGTACAATGTGCTTACAAGATAAGAAAGGCAGTTATGAACTCCATTAGAACCCAGGTAGTAAAAATCGGCAATTCGCGCGGTGTCCGCATACCAAAACCGTTCATTGATCAAACGCGTCTTGGCAACGAAGTAGAAATCGCTATTCAGCGCGGGACAATCGTTATCCGCCCGCTTTCTCGCCCGCGCAACGGCTGGGCTGAACGATTCCGCGCCATGTCGGAACAAGGCGACGATCAGTTGCTCGATAAACCAACGCCTACAAAGTGGGACAGAAGCGATTGGGTATGGTAGCCAAACGATTTGAAGTTTATCTTGTCGGTCTCGATCCAACAAAAGGCAGGGAGATCAAAAAGACACGCCCCTGCCTTATCGTTTCACCCAATGAAATGAACGAACATATCGCAACCGTGATCGTCGCGCCGATGACCACGCGCGGACGTCCCTACCCCACTCGAGTCGCGTGCACATTTCAAGGCAAGGAAGGTCAGATCGTTCTTGACCAGATTCGTACTGTAGATAAAGTTCGCCTCGTAAAGCGGTTAGGACAGATCAGCACGGCAACACAAAAAGAAGTGCTTGCATTGCTGGCTGAAATGTTCGCAGAATAAATTTTTACCACACGCGTTCTAAATTTTCATTCGCCAATGGTCTACGCCCCACCTTTGCCATGTCCACCCATTCGCCGTGCAACTTCACGCGCACCACATCGGCGGTGAAATCGGTCACCGTGCCGCCGTTGTTGTTGAACAGCCACGAACCCACCGCGTAAATATCAGCGGGGACTCCCAACTTCTCGAACTTGCGGATCTTCTCAGGAGCAAACCCGCCTGAGACGACGATCTTCACATTGCGACAATACTCCCTCGCCGCTTCTTTCCAGACGGGAGGTATGCTCCAGTTTTCCCAAGCCGAATCCAACCCCTGACGGACGTTGAACACCAGCCGCGGGTTGACTCCCAGATCGAGCGCGGGGTCACCCAACGGTTCGACAGACGCATCGCGCAAACTTCCGCTCGTATCCAAACGGACTCCGTACAAAATATATTTCGATGCTTCTGCTTCATCGCCGAGATCGCATAGCTCTTTATATTTTGCAAACATCCTTTCCATCACACGTTGAGTATCGCCCACTGAATCATTGTTGAAATCTACAAGCGCAATGCGCGGAATTCCCGCAGGCAGGATGCGCGCAAACTGCATCATTGCCTCTGCCGTGTCGCCGAGGAAAGAGGCAATTGCCGCGTGTGCCACCGTCCCGCCGCCTGCGCCGCCCCACCAATCGCCCTGCGCGTCGGTCGAAACGAAAGAACCGACTTCGTGTGAAAAATCCGAGTTGAATCGTTTGATGGCGATGTTATAAGCGTAGCCATCCGCGGCTTGGACTTCGTGCATATCAAACCGCGCGGGAAAGAACAACACAGGCTTGCCGCGCGCGGCGGTCAATGTTTCGTACACGTTGGTAGCGACGCGGCTGGAACGCGTCAACACTCCCAGCGACGGCGTTTCGAGCAATGCGAAATCGCGGTACCGTCCGCGCACTTTGATGACAGGCTCCGCGTTCAACGGGTTGCCATCCGACTTCACCACCGTCCCATCGTGGACCGCCCACACTTCGAGTTTGTCGGAGGTGTCCACAAAAGTATCGCCGTCCCAATACCCCGTGCAATGACGGAGCATCGCCAGCGATTTATCAATGCCGACAACGATCGTGTTGCCAAGTCGGCGCGTGAACCATTGCATCTCCACTTCGATATCGCCGACGGCAATATTGTCAGGTGAAACATCCGCTGGCAAATTATTCTGTTGACCCGAGTACACATATTTTTCCGCGGCAAGCGCGGTGAGCATCCGCCCAATGTTCTCGAAGTATTTGTCCGAATACCAGCCGCGGCGCATCCGCTCGATATCGAGTTTGAAGGTTTCATTGGTAAGGCGGGAGAGGTCGAAGATGGTCATGGGGGGGAGGGGAGTAATTGGTAAGTGGTAATTGGTAATTGAGGAGGGGTGGAGAATTGGGAGAATTGGAGAATTGGAGAATTGAGATTAGAGACTGGAGACTGGGGATCGGAGATTGGAGACTGGAGACTGGAGATTGGAGATTGATACAAATTACTACGTGTTTACCTGGGTACCTGTTTCCTTGTCTACCTGTTTACCTGTTTACGTGTCTACGATAGAAAATTGTCCACCGATTTCACCACGTTCATGCCTGCCTCTGCAAATTTTCGATAAGCCGCGTCCGCCGCGTCGGTATGGTCTACCACATTGGGGACAACGACAGGGGATGAACAATCTTCCAGCAAGTAAACTTTCTTTGCCAACGCGGGGTCGGTGGCTTGGATGTCGTTGAGCAAGTCTTGCACCGTCCACGCGACGCAATGACTCTTGGCTTGACCCGCGATGATGAGTCTCTCCACTTGTTGGAGTTGCTCGATGAATTTTGAGGTGCGCGCGCCAAGCGTCTCGCCCATGGGACCCGTCAGCACTTCGGGACCGATGGCGGAGTAATTTTCAGTGAAGGGCTTATCTCCTTTGATTTCTATTTCGTACTGCGTATTGCGTGCAATTGAGTGAAAAAATAATGCCTCTTCCACCGACGAGACCAGCGTGTGACCGATGCCGCCGAGCATGGCGTGATAGGGCCAGACGGTGAGCGCGTATTTCCCTTTTTTCTCCAACTCTTCGGCATAATGGATCAACATCTGCTGTCCGTAATCGGGAGCGAGGTTGAATTCGTCGGCGAGGGCGGGGTTGAATTTCCAGACTCCGTCTTTCAGGTCAGCGACATGAATGTCGCGGTACGGGGTTGGGTGATTGCCATCCGAATCTACAAAAAATATCGCGTGAAAGATCTGCATCGCGCGGTGCGTGTCCATGGTGGCGGTGATGTGGGTGATGTTCGCGAGGTTGCGATAGATAAATTCGCACAAGCGTGTATTGTCGTCTACGGCGCCACGTCCGCTTCTGCCGCCGACGTAGAGTTCAAACTCGGGGATGCAGAAGGTGTTCTGCACGTCGATCAGCAGAAGGTGGGTATGCGTCGAGGAAACTGAAGCAGGTTGAAGGGCGTGAAGACGCGCCCAGTCTCGCGCTTGTTTGGCGCGCTCTTCGTAGGGAATCCGCCAAACAGTATCCACTTTATCCGCATCAAAAAATTCAGGGATGGGTAATTCGCGTACGTTCATTTCACGTCCATTGTTTTCCGCATCGAAGGTAACTTGTTGGCATACAATTCGTCCTGTTCCAAGTATAACGCCTTAATAAACAGGGTTTGACTTTTTTTCTTGAACCTTGTACACTTCGGAAGCGAGGAGAAAAACTCATGGCTCAGTACCAACTTATTATGCGGACAGGTCCCACCCCCGGCGCGGTGTTTACCTTGGAAGGCGATCAACTCACCATCGGGCGCGACTCGACGAATGAAATTACGATCAACGATGCCGAAGTATCGCGTCGTCATGCGCGTCTGACGTTTCAGGGCGGCAAATTCGTGTTGGAAGACCTCGGCTCGACCAACGGGACGTTTGTGAACGGCCAGCGGTTGGCGGGCCCGCGCGTGTTGAAGGCGGGCGAGGTGGTTTCGTTCGGCGAGCAGATCGTGTTGGTGTTTGAATCATCCACATTCGACCCTGCCGCTACTGTCGCTTCTCCGCGCGCCGCGGCGGTGCCTTCGGCTTCACGACCCGTCACGCCGCCTCCCCCGCCCGCGCAATATGCGGGGAGCGTGCCAGCCAGCCCGGTGATGGAACCCGCGCCGGCGAAGAAAACCAACCTGACCCCGATCATCATCGGCGTCGGCGCGTTGATGTTAGTTTGCGTGTGCGGAGGCATCCTTTGGTATATCGATGCCAATTTCCTGTGGTGCACCTTCCTTCCATTCCTTGGCGGGTGCTAAGCCAAAACCATCGAACCTATGGAGACTTCGGATGTCTGTCAGGCATCCGAAGTCTTTTTTTTGCCGTTGCCAAAGCATCTTCTCTTGGCTAGAATAGGGATATTCATCTGGAGAACAACTCATGGCACAAGACTCTGCATCCTCCCCGCGCTGGGGGTCAACCACAAAGTTACTGGCTGGGCTGGTCATCCTCGGCATTGTGACCTTTTTGATCACTCGCTTCTCCAACTTGATCACGCCGTTGCTGATCATCTTTATCTTTGCGTATCTCCTGCATCCGATCACATCCTTCATTTCAAAAAACTTGCGCATCTCGTGGAAGGCGTCTGTCAACCTGCTGTTTCTTGCGCTACTAATCATCCTCGTGAGCCTGCTCACGCTGGGCGGCGTGGGGCTGGTGGGGCAGATCCAAAGCCTGGTCGCATCGGTGCAGGATATTCTCACGAATCTGCCCGGCTTCATCAGCGACCTTTCCGGGCGCGTGTTCGAGATCGGTCCATTCAAACTGGATATGCACACCGTCGACCTGCAAGATATTAGCCAGCGGTTGCTTGCCTACGTCCAGCCGCTTCTCGGGCAGACCGGCAACCTGCTGGGGACGATCGCGGGCGGCGCGGCAGGAATTTTGGGTTGGACGTTTTTCATCCTGCTGGTTTCGTACTTTGTCATGGCAGAATCCAGCGGTTTGCAAAGCGACCTGATCAAAGTGGATGTGCCCGGTTACAACGAGGATTTCCGCCGGCTGGGCGGCGAACTCAGCCGCATCTGGAACGCCTTCCTGCGCGGACAGTTCTTCATCTTCGCGCTTGCGGCGGTGGTGTTTACCATTCTCTTTTCGATCCTGGGTGTGAAGTACGCCATCGGGTTGGCATTCATGGCGGGGTTGGCAAAGTTTCTGCCGTATATTGGACCGCTCATCACCTCCACAACCATCGCCCTGGTCACGTTCTTCCAGCCTGCCAAACCCTTTGGCTTGGAGCCGCTCTGGTATACCGTCATCGTGCTCGTCGTCACATCAGCCATAGACAATATCATCGACAACCTCATCACGCCGCGCATCATGGCGCGGGCGCTCAAGGTGCATCCAGCCGCCGTGTTGGTCACCGCGCTCATCTTCGCCAACCTGTTGGGGATCATCGGCGTGGTGATCGCCGCGCCACTGCTTGCCACAGTCACACTGCTTGGCAGATACATCACGCGGAAGATGTTCGATCTGGATCCGTTCCCGGCAGAGAACGACAAACAAAAAGATACAGAACCCGACCTGTTCGGTCGCATCACAAAATTTTTCAAATCGAAATTCGGACCGCAAGAAGTCCCGATGATCGAACCCCCCAAGGAGCAAAACAATGAACAACAACAATCACGGCGAACCTCAAACCGAAACACTCGCCGAAACCGATAACTTCATGGCATGGCGCGCCGAGGAACCCGACGGCGAGACCACCTATCACATCGAGTTGAACAACGTCACTGTGCATTTCTTCGAGGAAGAGTGGCGCGAGTTCCTGCAATTGATCAGCGAATTGAAATAAACCTCAGCCACAGAGAACATAGAGTTTTTGAGTTTAATTCTCAAGGTTCTCTGTGAACTCTGTGGCTATTCTTGTTTTCTCCTCACGAGAATGAAACTCAACAACACCATCACCGACGTGCGCGGCATCGAAGTGGGGCACGCGCAGGATGATGACGCGCTCACCGGGTGCACAGCCATCCTCTGCCGCAAAGGCGCGGTGGCAGGTGTGGATGTGCGCGGCGGGGGACCCGGCACGCGCGAAACCGATCTGCTCGACCCGGTCAACCTCGTGCAAAAAGTCCATGCGATTGTGTTGGCAGGCGGCTCCGCGTTTGGACTCGACGCGGCAAGCGGCGTAATGCGTTATCTCGAAGAACACAAAATTGGATTCAACACCGGCGGGGCGAGAGTGCCTATCGTCCCTTCGGCGATTCTCTACGACTTAAACCTCGGTCGCGCCGACGTGCGGCCCGATTCGGCGATGGGATATCTTGCCGCAGCGCGCGCTTCCTCTGCCGCGCCCGCCGAAGGGAATGTTGGCGTTGGGACCGGGGCATCGGTTGGCAAGATGTTCGGCGCGTCACTGGCGATGAAAGCCGGGGTGGGCACAGCCAGCCTCCACGCGGGAGGAGGCGTGATCGTCGGCGCGCTTGTCGCTGTCAACGCGTTTGGCGATGTAATCGATCCGCATACTGGGCAAATTATCGCGGGGCTTCGTTCGGGCAGGGTGGGTCCCTTACGCGTGGGGAAACAGAATCCGTTTGCCGATACGCTCGCGATAATGAAAACGACCATCGGGCGCGGCATCCTCGGCTTTGCGTCGCGCGGAAATACGGTCATCGGCGTTGTGGCGACCAATGCAAGTTTGACCAAGGCGCAGGCAACCAAAGTGGCGCAAATGGCGCACGATGGTCTCGCGCGAACCATCCGCCCCGCGCACACCATGCTCGATGGCGATACGATCTTTGCCCTTTCTACGGGAACCAAGAAAGCGGACGTTTCCACCGTCGGCGCGTTCGCCGCAGAGGCGATGGCGGAGGCGATCCTCCGCGCGGCGCGAACGGCAAAATCTGCCGGCGGATTGCCGGGGTTGATGAATTCGACGCGCGACAATTTTTCCTAATGAAGATCAGCAAAAGAGGCTGGGAGGTCGCATCTTTATTTTTGGGTGGAATCATTTCTTTTTTTGCCGCAGGCTTTTTACAAAATTTTTACCCATCACCCTGGGGGTTTGTTCTGCTAACGATGCTTCTCAACATCCTCTGCGCCTATTTTTTTGAACTTATCAAAGGGCATGTTATTGCTTCGTGGAAGGTTCGGGAAATCGTTGGAATACTTGTGTTGGGAGCGGGCGCGGTTTTCCTTTTTCTCACCATGCAACTCCTGTCTCAATATCCGCAATTATTTTTGCGCGAACTCTTTTTTCTTGAGCCTGACCGCATCCCCGCGTTTTTGGGTCTGACCATCGCAACCAAGGCAGGAATGGTTTTTCTCTTTCAAAAACAGCCCGAGAGCGGTTGGCGCGAGTCGCGTTTCTCGGCATGGGTGTTTCAAAATCTGCCGGGACTATTTCTTGCATCAGCCATCACCGTTGCGACATTCGCCCTGGCAACCACATTCAGCCATCCTGAGTTTATTTATTCGGATAATTATTTCGACACCGATCCCGGAGACTGGATGAACCGCCTGACAGCCAACCTGAATCACCTGACGGTCATGCGACCCGTTCACCCTCTCGCCTTCCTCATCTTTCGCCCGCCGGTATGGTTGCTTTCCATCCTGCTCAACGGAAATAAATTCTACGCGGCGCTCCTGTTCAATTCCATGCTGGGCGGGGCTTGCGTCTTTCTCACATGGAGTTTCTTCAAACAACGAACAAACAATTCAACGTACGCCCTCTTGATCGCGGGATTACTGGGCTTGTCAAGTTCGCATCTGATCTTGAGCGTCTTTCTCGAGTCGTATCTATTTTCGGCGGCGGCTCTCATCATCTTTTTGCTTTTGCTCCAACGGGAGGAAAAACCGCTTGCGCATCTTGCGCCTGCCGGGCTTCTATCTTTTGGCATCACCATGACGAACTTTTTCCAAACTTGTATTCTGTTTTTCGTTACAACCCCGCGAATCAAAGCCATGTTCAACTATGTTCTGACCGTTCTGCTTCTTGCCACATCTCTCGCCTTCGTTCAAGACGCGCTCTATCCATCCAGCGACCCGTTCTATTTCCCCTCCTCCTATTCTCAAGAAGAAAATTACCGATTCAACATCTTTGAGGCGCCACCCCAGAGCGTGAGCGGACGCGCCAACGCGCTGGCGCGATCGATGCTAATGTTCAGCGTCGCGGCGCCTCAGCCGCTGATCTTGCTGGAGGAAACCGGCTGTAACTTTCCGTGCTCGATGGTTTATTATTTTGACAAGGAGGGAATCTATCACATCAGTTCGTATGCGGGTTTTGGCAAAACGCTCGCGCTCCTCTGGCTCATCATGCTTGCCGCGGCGGGCGGGCTGTTTCTCAAACACTTCCGCGCCTCGCCCAGATCATTTTCCATTTCAACGGCATTGTTGCTCAACCTGCTATTCAACTTTACCCTGCACATGAACTATGGCGACGATTTCATGCTCTACTCCCCAGACTGGACCTACGCGCTTGTGTTTTTCTTCGGCATTTCGTATGAGGGGCTTTCCGGGAAGAACTGGGCGCAATCCATCCTCTTGATCTTTCTAATAGGATTGATGCTGAATAATCTGAATCTGTTCCGCGAAATATTAAACGCCGTCATACCTTTTTATAGGTGAAGTTCATCGTACGGCAAGGTTCACCTTGCCACGTAACCCAAAAACTCCGGCACATCGTCCGGAGTTTTTGGTTCTCACGCGAACTATCAGTACTTCACGAAAGTTCAGGCGACAGTTCGATGACGCAGTGGCGTTATCGTGTCGCCTGCCTTGCCGCAGTACAACTGCGTTAAGCACTTGTTTTCGTGATCTACTGACTATGCTTTTCTTCCCTTCAACTCATCCTTCAGGATCAACGTCAATACCACGCTGACCACACTGACCACCAACCCGCCGAGGAAGGCGTTCCACCAGACCGGGTCGCTGATGGACAGCATGATGCCGAACGATTGACCAATCACGCTGGTAAGCCAAAACAGGAAAGTATTGATCACCAACGTGAACAGCCCCAAGGTCAGGATGATGAGCGGGCAGGTGAGGAACTTGAGCAACGGGCGGAACAACGCATTGACCAGACCAAAGATCAGCGCAAGCCACACTATGGACATGGGTTCGCCGTTCAGCGCAATGCCGGGCAGAATCAAAGCCGCCAGATACAAGGCGATCGCGTTGATGCAAAGTCGTAAAATGAATTTCGTCATGGGTACTCCTCTTTTCAAGTTCTTATACGAGAGAGTCACTCGCGGGTTGCATCCGCGCGCATCCAGATCAACGTGCGGCGGAGTTTGAAGCCGGCGGAGGCGATTGTGTCGGTCATCTCGCCGCCGGGAAAATCGAGCGAAAGGGATGATTGATGTCGCAGAGTGCGCCGGGCGTAGACGAGCAGGGACTTCACCGCTTCTACCTCCCTTACAGTTGATTCGCCAGCGGAGGCAAGAAACAGGGAAGCCGACCGCCTCCCGTACGGGGCAGACGAGAGCGTTGCAGCCAATTCGCCATGTTGTATCGCCGCCCATTGCGCGATCTCGCTATCTGTGAAAAGGTTAGCCAGCCACGCCCAGAAACCCGGTCGAAGGGAGTTGAAACTCCAGTGGTGATACCAGGCAATCCCGTCGGGATAGACGCGGCGCAGCCAGTCTCGTTGTTGAGTCCAGAAATCGGCATGTCGAGGAATGATGCGAAGATCCGAATCTATTGCAGGGAGAGTCGAGTCGGGGTTTGCCGTCCACGCGGCGCGGCGCGCGATTTCATGAAATCCCAAATCTTCGTACAACTTGACCGCGCCGGGGTTGTCATCGCGCACGTGAAGCCAGAGGGCGGTTGTATTTTTTTCGCGGGCTTGTTGCATCACGCGTTCGGTGAGCGCGCGAGCAATGCCCTGGCGGCGATAGTCGGGGTGTGTGGCTACGTTGGCAATGAGATGGATGCGTTTACCCTTATCACGGAATGGGATGAGACTGGCATTGCCAACGATCCGGTCCTTCTCCTCCCAAACGTAGCCCATCAACGGCATGGAGGTGGTCTCTGCCACATGATTTGCCCAGCGCAAAAAACCTTCGTCCCTGCCCGCTTTCCGCATATCGTTGACGTAACGTTGACCATCGTTATCCATCGTGTTCGAGAAGCACAACTCGATCAGGTCCGCCACCTTCGAGAGGTCGCGCAACATATTGAGCGGCCGCATGTGCGAATGATCCTTGGCTTTGATCGGGAGAGTGATCGTAGTCATTGGATGGAATTATAGTACCGTTGTTACAATGCAAGGAGGATATTTGTCTTCGTAGATCATGGTCTTTTCAACGACGGGGCTTAAGACCCTCCGTACACGGATCGCGCGGAACGAACGGAACTTTTCAGTCTTTGCACGGAAGAAACCGTGCTGTCCGTGTCTTCCGTGTACAAAAAATGAATTTTGTCAAACGCCTTTGTAAAGATCATGCTTCGTGAATTCCAACGTTCCTCTTACGCCGCATTGACAGACCGCCGATGCGGTGTTTGTTATAATGCCGTCATTGTGTAGGACAAATTGTCAATTTGTCCTACGGAGGTTTTTACCCCATGATGCGATTTGACCGATTTACCGAGAGAGCCCAAGAAGCCGCCCAACGCGCCGCGGAGATCATCCAGCGCTATGGGCATAATCAAATTGATACTGAACACATCCTGCTGGCGTTGATCGAACAGCCTGGCGGGGTGATTCCCCAAATTTTAGAAAAATTAAGCGTCAGCCCCGAAGCGCTCACCGAGCGACTCGATGCCACTTTACGCGCCAGCCCGAAAGCCAATATCTTCGGCGGCGGCGCGGGACAAATTTTCATCACGCCGCGCGTCAAGCGGATCATTGACCTTGCCAACGAGGAAGCCAATCGACTCAAAGACGAATACATTTCCACCGAACATATCTTCCTCGCAATTTTGACGGAACGCAACACACCAGCCGCGCGGATTTTAGAATCGGCGGGACTCACGCGCGACCGCGTCTATTCTGCCGTGCAAGACCTGCGCGGCGGACAACGCGTCACCGACCCGCAGGCTGAAACGCGCTATCGCACGCTGGACAAATACTCGCGCGACCTCACCCAACTGGCGCGCGAAGGGAAACTCGATCCCGTCATCGGACGCGATAATGAAATTTTGCGACTCATTCAAATCCTTTCACGCCGCACGAAGAACAACCCCGTGTTGATCGGCGAAGCGGGCGTGGGCAAGACCGCCATCGTGGAAGGTCTCGCGCAAAAGATCGCGAACAACGATGTGCCAGAGATCTTGAGCGGCAAAAGGGTGGTGGCGCTCGACTTGGGCGCGATGATCGCGGGGTCCCGATTTAGAGGCGAGTTTGAAGAGCGGCTCAAAGCTGTGATGGAGGAAGTCCAGCGCGCGCAGGGTGACATCATCATGATGATTGACGAACTGCACACGGTCGTCGGGGCGGGAGCCGCTCAAGGCGCGATGGATGCGTCGAATATGCTCAAGCCCGCGCTATCACGCGGTGAATTACAAGCCATCGGCGCGACTACGTTGGATGAATTCCATAAGTATATTGAAAAAGATGCCGCGCTCGAACGGCGTTTTGCTCCGATCTATGTGGAAGAACCCACAGTAGACGACACGATCAAGATGCTTCAAGGTTTGCGCGATAGATATGAGGCGCATCACAAAGTCCGTTTTGCGGATGATGCGTTGGTCGCCGCGGCGCGATTGGCTGATCGTTATGTGACGGATCGCCGACTGCCTGATAAAGCGATTGACCTGATGGACGAAGCCGCCGCGAAATTGCGCGTGGCGTTGTATTCCATGCCGCCCGATCTCAAAGCGATGAAAACTGAAATTGAAAAATTGCAAGCCGAAGAGGAACAAGCCAGCGCGAACCGCGATTACGAAAGCGCCGCGCAGAGAAAAACCGAATGGTCGCGGCTTGAAAAAGAATATAAAGAGAAACGTGAAAAATGGGAATCCGAACATCAGCTGGATGACGAAGTCAATGTGGACGATATCGCATCCGTCGTGCATCAATGGACGGGCATCCCCGTTACACAGATGTTGGAAACCGAATCGCAAAAACTCTTGCACATGGAAGCGCGTTTGCATGAGCGCATCATCGGGCAGGAGGAAGCCATCCACGCGATCTCGGATGCGATCCGCCGCGCGCGAAGCGGGCTCAAAGACCCGTCGCGCCCGATCGGTTCGTTCATCTTCATCGGTCCGTCGGGTGTCGGCAAAACTGAACTCGCCAAAGCCCTCGCGTGGTTTATGTTCGACGACGAAGAAGCGCTCGTGCGCATCGACATGTCGGAGTATCGCGAACAGCACACGGTGAGTCGACTCTTCGGCGCGCCTCCTGGATACGTTGGGTATGAGGAAGGCGGTCAACTCACTGAAGCCGTCCGCCGCCGCCCGTATCGAGTCGTCTTGTTCGATGAGATCGAGAAGGCGCATCCCGAAGTGTGGAACGCGTTGTTACAAATTTTGGATGACGGGCGTCTGACGGATGGTCAGGGCAACGTGGTGGACTTCCGCAACACGGTTCTCATCATGACCTCGAACCTGGGTACCGAGTACGTGAGAAAAGGCGGCACCCTCGGCTTTTTACAATCCAAAGCCACCGACGAGGAACGCGACCAGCACGACAAGATCGAGAAAGCATTGAAAGGCGCGTTCCGTCCCGAGTTCTTGAACCGCATAGACGAGATCATCATGTTCTCGCCGCTCTCGCTCGAACAAATGGAAGAGATCGTCGTCTTGCAAATGAAGGAAGTGCAGGATCGTTTGAACGAACACAACATCACCGTTGAGTTGACCGACGCGGCGCGGAAGTGGCTGGCGAAGGCAGGCTACGATCCCGCGTTCGGCGCGCGTCCGTTGCGACGGGCGATCCAGAAGAATGTGGAGAGTCCGCTTTCGATGGAGTTGCTCAGCAACAAGTTCAAAGACGGCGCGGCTGTGACAGTAGCCGTGGACGAGAAGAGCGAGAAGATCGTCTTCCACACGGCTGAGCCTGTGAAGAAGAAAAGCAAGCAACACGCAGAGGCGTAATATCAGATGCGGGGTTGTCTAAAAAGGGGATGAAATGAGAGAGGGAAATCGGTCAAAACGAGAACGGGACAAAAAAACTGGCGGTCAATGGATCGCCAGTTTTCGTAG
>JAJTXU010000077.1 GCA_021462845.1 Anaerolineales bacterium | reverse complement strand
GTATCTCGCCGAAAGCGGATTCACCGAAACGCAGATCGGCTTGCTCTTCACCCTCACCCTCATCGGCGACGCGGTCATCTCGCTGTGGCTGACCACGTCTGCGGACAGGTTCGGCAGGAAACGGACATTGCTTATCGGCGCGATCTTGATGGCAAGCGCGGGCATCGGCTTCGTGCTGACAAAAAATTTCGCCTTGCTCGCTATCGCCGCGATGATCGGCGTCATCAGTCCAAGTGGCAACGAGATCGGTCCGTTTTTATCGGTGGAGCAGGCAAGCCTCACGCAATTGATCTCGAACGAAAAACGGACTCACGTCTTTGCATGGTACAACCTCGTCGGCTCATTTGCCACAGCGACGGGTGCGCTCGCGGGCGGCTGGCTTGCGCAGTCTCTGCAACTCAGCGGCTGGACTGCGCTCGAATCCTATCGCTTCGTTTTAGTTGGTTACGCCATCGGCGGCTTTATCCTCCTCCTCATATTTCTCAACCTCTCCTCCTCCATCGAGCCCCTATCACAATACGCAGTACGCAATACGCAACACGTGCTAGGCTTACACCAATCCCGCAACGTAATCTTCAAACTCTCCGCCCTCTTCGCCCTCGACGCGTTCGCAGGCGGCTTGATCGTGCAAAGCATGTTCGCCTATTGGTTCTTCGTCCGCTTCGGGGTAGACGCTGGCACGCTCGGCAGTATCTTCTTCGGCGCGAACATCCTCGCGGGCATTTCGGCTCTGCTCGCCGTGCCCCTCGCGAAAAAAATCGGCTTGGTCAACACGATGGTCTTCACGCACATCCCCTCCAACATTCTGCTGATCCTCGTCCCACTTATGCCGACGCTTCCTCTCGCTATTGGACTCCTGCTCCTCCGCTTCAGCATTTCTCAGATGGACGTGCCGACGCGTCAATCCTACGTGATGGCTGTCGTCGCCCCCGACGAGCGATCCGCCGCTTCGGGCGTCACTGCCATCGCCCGCTCCATCGGCGCATCTGTTTCACCTCTGCTCACGGGATTCTTTTTCGGCATCCCCGCGCTGTTGAGTCTTCCGTTCTTCCTGGCTGGCGGACTAAAGATCGTCTACGACTTACTTCTGTTCCGCGAATTTCGAGTGGTGAAGCCGCCCGAAGAAAACTGAATCAGCCGTCCCTGCGAATGAACCGTTATAATTCAGCGGCATGGACATCCCAACATACCTGAATCGAATCAATTATCGCGTCGCAGTCCGAACCGATCACGATACCCTGCGCGGGCTTCATATCGCGCACATGCGGGCAGTCCCGTTTGAAAATTTGGACATCGCGTTGAAACGTCCGATTCACATTGACGAGGAATCGCTGTGGCAAAAGATCGTCGTCAACGGACGCGGCGGATTTTGTTATGAACTCAACGGTCTCTTTGCGCGGCTGTTGAAGCGGATCGGCTTTGAGGTCACATACTTGAATGGGCGCGTGTTCAACAAAGAAGGAAAACTTGGCATTGAGTTTGACCATCTCGCGCTATTGGTGAAGAGTCTCGATTCATCCGCGCGTTGGCTTGTGGATGTCGGCTTCGGCGATTCGTTCATCGAGCCGCTCAACTTTGACGACAGAGGCGAGCAAATTCAAAGGCTGGGAACATATCGGTTGGACAAAACCGCCGATGGATTTATCGTGTGGCGCAAAAAATACGACGGCTCGTGGGAGCGTCAATATTTTTTCGACATCGAGCCGCGAATATTTCCACAAGAGTACGAAGCAGGATGCCTGTATCATCAAACATCGCCGCTTACAAGTTTCACCCAGGGGAACGTCATCTCGCGCGCCACAGAGGATGGTCGCATCTCGTTGGACGATGAGTATTTGACCGTGACAAGCAACGGCAAACGCGCGAAGCAAGCCGTAGAATCGCAAGACGAATATGATCGTTTATTGAAAGAACATTTTGGAGTTGTTTTACAAAAGGAGACCGCATGACCGTAGAAAATTATTTGGCAGAGGCAGGCGCATTCGCAACACTGGCTGGCTTGCTGGCAGGCTTCGGCTTGACCGCCGTGATCCAATTTCTTGTTACAGAAAACAAGAGCAAACTCGTCACCGCCTGTATTATCGTCTTTTCGATCTCAACGGTGCTGTTCACATATTCATTGATCGTTTCGATTTTATCGTTCGCCGCCACAGCCGAATTGAACGAAGTACGCGCGGAGTTGGACTCACTCAGCATCGGCGGGTTTCTCATGTTGGTGCTTGCCATCTTCGTATTCCTCGGCGGCATCGGTCTTTCGGGATGGATTCGCTCGAAAGCCGCAGGGATCACAACATCTATCTTCGCGGTTATCACCATGTGCCTCACCGCGTCCGCGTTGTGGTCGGTGCTGTCGCTTTTCACATAGGCAGTATTCAAACATCGTATTTTGTAGAGTAGCCGCTCAATGCTCTTTAACTCGTTCCAGTTCCTTGTATTCTTCCCTGTTGTCACAACTTTATATTTTCTCATCCCCCATCGTTTCCGTTGGGGGTTGTTGCTTGCGGCAAGTTGTTACTTCTACATGGCGTTCATCCCGAAGTATATTCTCATCCTATTCGTCACCATCACGGTGGATTACTTCGCAGGCATCGGTCTTGAGACGACGCAAGGGAATCGAAAAAAATGGATTCTGCTGGCGAGCATCATTGCAAACGTGGGCATGTTGGGCTTTTTCAAATATTTCAACTTCGCCAACGAAAATATCGCCGCGTTCGCAAATTTCATCGACTGGAATTACCCCATCGAGAACCTTTCGATCATCCTGCCAATTGGGCTGTCGTTTCACACCTTCCAATCGTTGAGTTACACCATCGAAGTCTATCGCGGACACCAGAAAGCCGAACGTCATTACGGGTATCTCGCGCTCTATGTTTTGTTTTATCCGCAATTGGTGGCGGGTCCCATCGAAAGACCGCAGAATATTCTTCATCAACTACATGAGGAACATCATTTCGAATATCAACGCGTCACCGACGGTTTGAAGTGGATGGCATGGGGCATGTTCAAAAAAGTGGTCATCGCCGACCGCATGGCGCTATTCGTCAACCCGATCTATGATTCACCCACAGGGCACGATGGTCCCGCGCTCGTCTTTGCAACCATCGCGTTCGCAATTCAAATTTATTGCGACTTCTCAGGCTACTCCGATATCGCTCTCGGCTCGGCGCAAGTAATGGGCATCAGGTTGATGAAAAATTTTCAACATCCCTACTTCGCAAGATCCATTTCAGAATTTTGGCGGCGTTGGCACATCTCGCTCTCCACGTGGTTCCGCGACTACGTCTACATTCCGCTCGGCGGCAACCGCGCGGGCGCGCGCCGTACCGCGATCAACCTCCTCATCACCTTCCTCCTCAGCGGTCTCTGGCACGGCGCCAACTGGACGTTCGTCATCTGGGGCGCGCTGCATGGTATGTACATCATCTTAAATCATTGGATGGAACCCCGCTGGACTCGCCTGCGCGATTCGGGATTCGCAAAACGATTCACGCCTGCCCTAAACGGACTCTCGCTTCTTTCCACCTTCGGGCTGGTCTGCTTTGCCTGGATCTTTTTCCGCGCCTCGACTCTCCCCGACGCCTTCTACATCACCACCCACCTCTTCAGCGGATGGCCCGACTTCGTACGCCAAACTTCCAGTTTGGCACAGGAGGGCATTCACTCTGGCTTTTGGGGATTGCTAAGCGGGCTTTTTGCGTCTCTGAACGGTATCACCGATCTGACACGTTCGGAAATTATCTTATCGATATTCGCGCTAGTCCTCCTGCTTTACATCGAAATCAAACAACATCGCGGAGATTTTCTCGCGCAATTCAATCTCAAACAGCCAGTGCTTCGCTATATCGGCTATTCGTTGTTAGTCGTCATCATTCTAGCGCTGGGAACTTCATACACTGGCGTTGAACAAGCATTCATCTACTTCCAATTTTAAAATGATCCCAAAAAACGACTTGTTGAAATTCCTGAAAAACACAACTCTGGTTGTCGTCCTGGTCGCGGTGGCAATCACCGCGATCTTCATTGCCACGCCGCCCGACGATAAGCATCTCTATCAAGCCAGTTTGCTCAAATCAAATTTGCTTCACACTGTTCCCTCCCCGCGTATCATCATCGTGGGCGGCTCGAACGTCGCTTTTGGCATCGACAGCGAACTGATGGAACAAGAACTCGGCATCCCCGTTATCAACGACGGCTTGCATGTTGCGCTTGGCATTGCCCCTCTGAATGAAATAAAAGATTATCTTCGACCAGGCGATATCGTTATTATCAGCCTCGAATATTACAACTTCACCGATGAACAGTCGTTTTACGGTCAACCCCAATATCTGGCAGACTGGGTGGAATTTTCGCCAGAACGGATCTGGTATCTTCGTGATCCTTACAAGCAAATGCCGTCAATCTTCACGATCATGCTAGAGCGGAAGGTCAACCGCCAGTTGAACTATTATCTCAACGGTTTTTCGTATGAGGCGGGGCGCAACTTTTATTCAGGCGACCTCTTCAACGAGCACGGCGATTTCATCGGTCATCTCGGTGAAAACGGAAACAAGCAGTTCGAGATCGCCGACTCGGTCTACCCAATTAACCTGATCGAAAGCGCTTATGTCTTTTTAGAAGACTTCAATCAGTTTGCGCTCTCGAAAGGTGCAATGGTTTATTACGAAGCCCAGGCTCATCGCCAAACGAACTGCGAACAGACGGGCAAAAAACATCTCGACCGATTCTTTAATCGTCTCAAAACAAAAACGACGATACCCCTGCTTACGAATCTCGATCAACTCTGCCTGCCAGACGATTATTTCTACGACACGCCGTATCACCTCAACGAGCAGGGACGGAGAGTACGGACGGAGCGGCTAATCGATAGTTTGAAAGTCGCCCTTGGGTTGAAATAAAGACTGCCGCTCATTGTCTAATTCGATATAATCGACCTTATCAAAGAACGCGCCAAAATCTAAAATCCCCAAAGGAGAACGCCATGCCAGACTTCAACCAGATCGACGCATATCTCGAAAAGAACATGGACAAAAGCATCGCCGAATTGTCCACACTGGTAGCGCAACCGAGCATCAGCGCTCAGGGGATCGGGCTCAAAGAATGCGCGGCAATGGTCGCCGACATGCTCCGCGCGCGCGGTTTCACCGCAGAGATCATGGATACCGAAGGCGCGCCGGTGGTGTTTGGCGAGCGCAAAGGCAAGTCGGACAAAACGTTGTTGTTCTACAACCATTACGACGTGCAACCGCCCGAACCGCTGGAACTATGGGAGACGCCTCCTTTCGAACCTTCACTGCGCGAAGGCAAACTGTATGGGCGCGGCGTGAGCGACGATAAATCACACATCACCTCCCGCTTGTTCGCCATCGACGCGCTTCTCGATGCCGACGGCGAACTACCTTGCAATGTCAAATTCATCATCGAAGGCGAGGAGGAGACATCGAGCGTGCACCTGCACGACTTTATCCGCGCGAACAAAGAGAAACTCAAAGCCGACGCGTGCATTTGGGAATTCGGCGGCGTTGATCACCGCGAAGTGCCCATGCAGTATCTTGGATTGCGCGGCATCTGCTATGTGGAACTTTCTGTAGAGAGGCTCAACACCGACGTTCATTCCGGGTTGGGAGGCTCGATCTTCGAGAACGCGGCATGGAGGCTGGTCTGGGCATTATCCACGTTAAAGGGTCCCGATGAAAATATCCGCATTCCCGGCTTTTACGATGACGTCAAACAACCCACCCAGCGCGATCGCGAAATGATGGACGCGCTCCCCGACGTGGCGGATGAATACAAGAATCGCTACGGCGTGAAAAAATTCATCAAGGGGCTGACGGGCGGCACCGACCTCAAGATGGAAGAAGTCTTTGTGCCAACATGCACCATCTGCGGATTGACCAGCGGATATCAAGGACCTGGCGCGAAAACGGTTCTGCCCGCGAAAGCCTCCGCCAAGGTGGACTTCCGCCTCGTGCCCGACCAGAAGCCTGAGGACATCGTAAGGAAGCTTCGCGCCCACCTCGACGCGCAGGGCTTCGAAGATGTGCGGATCGACTTTTTGGGCGGCGAGCCGGCCGCACGGACTGACCCAGACGACCCCTTCGTGCGAACCGTGGTGGAAACATCCGAAGAAATATACGAATTCGCCATGGAGATCGTCCCGATGATCGGCGGCTCGGGCCCAAATTATCCGTTCGTGCATGATCTTGGGTTACCCGTCGCAACCGCAGGGTTGGGACATCCCGATACCAGGGCGCATGCGCCAAATGAGAACATTCGGCTGGACTTGTATCTCAAACACGCGCGGCACATGGCTCGGCTCTTGAAAAAATTTGCAGAGTAGGCGAACGCATCGAGCGACCCTGAACGCGTCTGGTTTAAGCAAAAACAGATGTATTACGAAGCCTTGGGTATCAACCTATCGGTATATTATGAGATTGACACAAACTATGAACCAGAAAAGCTGAAAGAGTTATTAACGTGTGACGCTATACATTTGCCAGGAGGGAATACGTATCATTTTCTCTATTGGCTGCGCGCCAGAAGATTGCTCGCTCCGTTACGAGAATACGCCGCCAATGGGGGTGTTTTGATTGGCGTAAGCGCTGGGGCGATCTTGATGACCCCAGAAATTAGCTCTGCAAATTTATGCGGCGATACCGCCCCGTCAGGGGAGGAGACGACCGATCTAAGCGCATTGGGGTTGGTAGATTTTGCGTTTTTACCCCATATCAATCAAGTTGATGCAGCGGCTACATTATTACAAGAGTATTCACGGAAGTGTCGACGCGTGATCTATGGTTGCCAAGATGGCGATGGGATTATTGTGAACGGCGAGCAGATTGAGTATCTTGGTAACATTCAAAAGGCAATAAATGGCGTTTTGGCGCAGGTGTAAACACGCCAGAGCCGCGTCCAACAAGCGAAGTTTTCATTAATGGAGTGTAATACCATCTTACGCCTCCTTTGTTGTTATACTCTCAATACCCTTCCACGCTCACACTATCCACAATCCCCACAATGACCGAGATCACGCACCCGTCAGGGATTCCCAACACCTGGCGCGCGCCATTCCCTTCGCGGTTGACCAGCACCGTGTCGCCGATTCCCGCTTGCGAGTTATCTAGCGCGATGAAATCATCGTCAGGCTTTTCGCCGTCCAATAACAAAGGTTGGACGACGAGCAGTCTACGATTTTTGTAGTGCGCGTGGCTGATGGTGGTGACGATTGTGCCGACGACTTTGCCGATAATCATATTTTCATCATATCTCGGTGGTCGAGTAGGGCGAAGCCCGTATCGAGACCACCATGCCGTAAAGTAATTTTTGTTGCAATAATTTTCTCGAAACTTGGTGGTCTCGATACGTCCCGCGAATTGCATGCGGGACTACTCGACCACCGAGGTAACAATTAAGTAAATCTATTATTTCCAGCCTTCAACGTATACTCAAACTCGCCATCGGGCTTTACTTCTAATTCATCCACGATGCCGATCAACGCCAGATCTATCGGCACAAACTTTTCATCTCGCATGGCAAGCGCGGCTTCGCGTGAACGGACCATCACGCAGAGATCGCCCACACCCGCATGGACAACGTCTGCGGCGACTTGGAGAACGCCGATGGGTTCGAGTCGCTTGTTCAACGGTTGGACGACGAGCAACTTCACGCCCTCGAGGTTAGGATATTTGATCGTGCAAACCGCGTTGCCTTTGACGCGTCCGAATAACATGATTATTTCTCCACGATTCGTACTGCGACATTTATGTCGCATTTTGCTGGCGCGCGACATGAATGTCGCGGTACGGGACACATCATCATTTCATTCCCGTCGCTTTGAGCGTGCGCTTGATGATCGCGTCGAGCAAAGATGCATCCACTTGATTTCCAAGTTTCGCCGCAACTTTTTCACGGATGCGTTTTTCAAGCGACGATTCCCCTCTCCCTGCGGGAGAGGGGCTAGGGGTGAGGGTCGGCTGAGGCTGAGATAATGCCGAAGAAACTGAATCAACCTTGCCCTGAGTTTGATCGAAGGGTTTCCCCGTCGAATGAATCGGCTTCACATCCGACAAATAAGGTCGCACAGGCGCGGCGGGCGGAGAGTCGTCCGCGAGCAAACCCAACGCGCGCGCTTTCTCGAACGCGAGATCGGTCAGCACAACGTCGTCATTCACTTGCAACGATTTGACGCCGTTGTGAAAAAGCTCTTCGATATCTTTATCGGTATAAAATTTTTTACTCATGATTTCCGAAACGTGATCTTGCCGTCGGCTTCGAGCGAATCGATGATCGCCATAATGACCGCGTCCACTGGCGTGTCTTTTGTGATGTTCGTTTGCCGCGCCGACGAGCCAGACGCGGTCAGCACCAGATCGCCGACGCCCGCGTCCACCGTGTCCACAGCCACATACGGCTTGCCCGACACCGCGCCCGTTTCATCGGACTGCCGCAGGATGAGCAATTTGCGCCCGTGCAATTTTTCGTCTTTGATCGTGGATACCGTTGTGCCGATCACTTTTGCGATGAACATTTTTCACCTCAAACCTTGCGAAGGTTTAAGACCTTCGCAATGTTGTTTAATATTTAGATGAAGAACCCGCTTCATTCTTCGGGGATGCTTGGTCGCTCGGACCTTGAATGATCTTCACCCCTGCCGACGCGCCGATGCGAGTCGCGCCCGCTTTGATCATGCTCTGCGCGTCCTCGAACGTGCGGACTCCGCCCGACGCTTTGACGCCCATCTGCGGACCGACCGCCTTCCTCATCAACTCCACATCGTGGACCGTCGCGCCGCCGCCCGCGAATCCTGTGGACGTTTTGACAAAGTCCGCGCCTGCTTCTTTGGACGTAAGGCTTGCGATGGTTTTTTCTTCATCGGTCAGCAACACTGTTTCGATGATCACTTTGACGATCACGCCATGCGAATGCGCCGCCTTGACCACACCGCGAATATCTCTTGCCACTGTTTCAATATCGCGCGCCTTCAACGCGCCGACGTTGATCACCATGTCAATCTCTGTCGCGCCTTGTTTGATGGCTGTCTCTGTTTCAAAAGCCTTCGATTCAGAAGAGGTCGCACCGAGCGGAAAACCGATCACCGTGCAGATTTTGACATCCGAGCCTTTGAGAAGTTCTGCGCACAGATGCACCCATGTCGGGTTCACGCACACGGACGCGAATCCGTACTTTCGCGCTTCGTAGCAGAGTTGGGCGATCTCTTGTTGGGTCGCGTCGGGCTTGAGCAAGGTGTGATCAATCATCTTTGCGACCGCCAACTCTTGCGGAATCGCTCCCAGCGTGGACGAAATTCTCTCCGCGCCCGCGCTGACCACATTGCCAACGTCATCGAAGCATGTGCGGACACATAACCCATCCACGCAATCGAGTTTGCAGTGATAGGCTTCAGGGTTGCCCGCGCGCGCTTCATCTTCCATCATCGCGGCGAGCACTTCATGGGTGATTATTTCTACGAGTTGTTCAACGAGTTTTGGGTCGGGTCTCATTAATTCTCTTTAGCCACAGAGCGCACAGAGAGTACTGAGCCTTAAGATTCTTTCTCAAAACCTCTGTGGTCTCTCCCGAAGAACATCGGGACGATGTGTGGCGAATCTTACTTTAGATACTGTTTCTCCACCGATTTTATCTTATCCACGCGCTTTGTGTGACGGTCGCCGCCGAAGTCGGTGGTGAGCCAGACTTTGACGATCTGCTTCGCCAAATTGACGCCGATCAAGCCTGCGCCGAGGGTCAGCACGTTCGTATCGTTGTGCTCGCGGCTATTGCTCGCGGACGAAACATCGTACGCCATCCCCGCTCTCACATTTGGAACTTTGTTCGCAACGATGCAACTTCCGATACCCGCGCCGTCGATCATAATCCCGCGCCACGCGCGACCAGTTCCCACCATCTGTGCAACGGAATGGGCAAAGTCGGGATAGTCCACAGGCTCTTTACTGTTCGTGCCAACGTCCATGACGGTGAAGCCAAGCGACTCGATCTCGGTCTTGAGGATTCCTTTCAACTCGAATCCGCCGTGATCGGCGCCGAGGGCGACGAGTCGCTTCCCTGCGGGCGAGGCAGGCGGAGGGTCGGTTTGAGGCGCGCCTGTCATGTTCCTCACCACGTTCTGCACGATCTGTCGGATTTCTGAATCATTCATCGGGTTGATTATCGTCTTGATGAGGGGATGCGTCAAGTGGAAGGCTTGAAGAAATGGATCTTCTCGTGCTTTTCAAGCATGTTGACAAATTTTTGTATAAGATTCGCGCGGGTCTCTGCCTTCTTTGCTGTGTGAATTCTGAACAAGAATGAATATCTTTCACTGCTTTTCAGCGTGTCAAAGAAAGCCTTCGCTTTTTTATTCTTGTTCAACGCGGATTGAAAATCTTGAGGAACTGAAATATTCTTCTGCGATTCATACGCTTGCGCCCAACGCCCATCTTTCTTGGCGGCTTCAATCGCTTTGAGTCCAGCAGGTTTCATCTCCCCGCTTTTGATCAATCGCTCTACTTTCTCCGTGTTGATTTTCGACCAGATGCTTTTCGGTCCACGCGGCGTGAATTTCTGAAGCCAATATTTGTCGTCAAATCCTTTCTTTTGTCCGTCAATCCAGCCATAACACAAAGCGGATTCCACGGCTTCGTCATACGTGACAGAGGAAACTCCAGAATCCTTTTTTGCCAGCTTCAACCAAGCGCCTGACGACTTATCGTGTTGCTTCGCGAGCCAGTCTGTCCATTTCCTTTTGTTTGCGAAAGGCAAAATTGGGTAATCGGGTTTCATTCAAGCTCCTCTATTTGTTTCGTGTGCTGATTATAAAACCAATGGACTATAATTTAGGGAGTGTCTAACACCAAACACATCCCCCTATCATGTCACCCTGAGCGTTAGCGAAGGGTCTCGGAGATTATCGTAGGGATTCTTCGCCGCAAAGAACAAGAGCGCGGCTCAGAAAGACATAGGGTTGTTTCTTTTATCTTCCATATTGGACACTCCCATAATCCAGCCAAGGATTTCACATGAACAAACTCACTCCCCCACAATCAAATGAATATGCTGAATTCTACGCGGGCTATGTGCAACGCGCGGCGTCGAAAGGCGATGTGCTTGCCGCACTCGCCAAACAAATTGACGAGATCAAATCCGCGCTTGGGAATCTTTCGGATGAACAAGCCCTCTTCCGCGACGCGCCGCAAGAATGGACGATCAAAGAAGTAATGGGGCATCTCAACGATGTGGAGCGCGTCTTCTCGTACCGACTCCTGCGCATCTCGCGCAACGACGAGACAGCGCTCCCAGGTTTCGAGCAGGAAGATTATGTGCGCGAGGCAGGGTTTGATTCGCACCCGATCAAAGATTTGATTCAGGAATTCGAACATCTTCGCCGCGCAAACATCTTGGCGATTCAAAACATGAGCGATGAGTCCGCGCTTCGTATCGGAGCCGCCAGCGGATACCCCGTCAGCGCGCGGGCGTTGATCTACATGCTCGTCGGTCACGTGGATCATCACATGGAAAGTTTGCGCGAGAAATATTTACCACCATCGAGATCATGACCAAATTGAAATCTTTCGCCCTTGACGAACAGCCGAACGCGGGAGTATAACCCACCAAGTTCTCATGAACCTATTTCACAACACACAAAGAAAGGAAGAAACCGCCTTGGACGCCGACGTCCCCTTATCGCGCCCAACTCAGATGCGTCTAACAGTCTCCGAACCGCGATGCTCACCGATTCCGCCGGGATGTGCCGACGCGCCTTGTCTTCTTTTGCGATTCAGCGCGTGATCCATCTTCCCATCGTCGTGTAAATCCTCGCCACCTTCGGAGACTATCCAAGGTGGTTTTTATTTTAACCATGGAGGTGTATGGATGAATACAAAAATGAAACACCTAAATCTCGAAGCCTTGATCGAGGCGCGCGACTTCGCGTCGCTGCGCAAGCAGACGGCGAACTGGAGAGCCCGAGACATCGCTAGTCTGATGGAACCGTTGTCGGCTCAGAAAGAGGCGGTTCTCTTCCGCGTTCTGCCGCGCGAACAAGCGGCGAAGGTCTTCGCCTATCTGCCCGGCGAACGCCAGACGGAATTGCTGAAGGCGATGGCGCATGACGATGCCGCCAGCATTTTGAACGACATGTCGGACGACGACCGCACGTCTCTGCTCGAAGAACTTCCCGCCCCCGCAACCCAACAACTGCTCAGCCTGCTTGCGCCGGAAGAACGAGCGCGAGCGTCGCATTTCCTCGGCTACAAAGAAAACACGGTAGGACGCCTCATGTCGCCGCACTTTGTCCGCGTGCGCCCCCAATGGACGGTCTCGTACGCGCTCGACCATATCCGCCGCTATGGAATGGACAGCGAAACGATGAGCGTGGTCTACGTGATCGATCGGAAAGGTAAACTGGTAGACGATCTGCGCATCCGACAGATATTGCTCGCCAAGCCAAAGACGCGCATCTCAGACCTCATGGATTCGCGCTTCATTTCGCTGAAAGCGACCGACCACCGTGAAGCGGCGGTAGAAGCGTTCAAAGACGCCGACCTCAACGCCTTGCCCGTTACGGATCAAGACGGCGCCTTGATCGGCGTCGTCACAGTGGACGACATCCTCGACGTGGCGGAAGAAGAGGCGACGGAAGACATCCACAAGATCGGCGGTTCCGAAGCGTTCGATGAACCGTACCTCGAGATCGGCATCCCAACGATGGTGCGCAAACGAGCAACGTGGCTCGTGATCCTGTTCCTGAGCGAAATGCTCACCGCCACAGCCATGGGCAGATTTGAAAATGAAATCGCCAAGGCGGTCGTGCTTTCGATCTTTGTTCCGCTCGTCATATCGAGCGGTGGCAACTCCGGCTCGCAAGCCTCCACGCTCATCATCCGCGCCATGGCGCTCGGCGAAGTCAAATTAAAAGATTGGTGGCGCGTGATGCGCCGCGAGATTCTTTCAGGTCTCTCGCTCGGAGCGATCTTGGGCACGATCGGTTTCATCCGCATCACGCTCTGGGCAAAGTTATTCGGTTCGTATGGCGAGCATTGGTTCCTCGTCGCATTAACCGTCGGCACCGCGCTCATTGGGATCGTCCTCTGGGGCAGTCTCGCTGGCTCCATGCTTCCATTCCTTTTGCGCCGCATCGGTCTCGATCCCGCCGCGTCGTCCGCGCCTTTCGTCGCCACGCTCGTGGACGTATCCGGGCTGATCATCTATTTCTCGGTCGCCGCAGTCGTGTTACGCGGCACATTGCTGTAAAGAGACACTGGGAACATGGACTTAACGTAAAAAGCGCAAAATCCATTGTCTAAGAGACGCAGAGTTATGGAGAAAATCCATTCGCTTCTTCTTCATAACTCACCCTACGCAGAACGTCCCGAAGGTCTCCTTGCAAGTACCTTGTTGCGCCAAACCAACCTTCGGGACGGCGCGTAACATCAGTTCATAACTCTGCGTCGGCAACGGCGCCGGATGGCATTTTCCCTTGTCGCAGTCTCGACTACTCACCGTTGCGCCGGGTCGCTCCTTCGCGTATACTCGAACCAGCGAGGAGTTTAGTATGGAAGCAATCGAAACAAGCCTGGATATCGGCTTTCAATACCCTTTCGGCGAGGAATCGTGCGAACACGAACTTGAGGTTCTGCGAGAGAAGTACCCCGATTATTTCTATGAAGAAAGCCGCTTTAATCAAGAAGCGCTCGACGCAGACACCTATCTGATCGTTGGGCGGCGAGGATCGGGAAAAACATCGCTGACACAATATTTCAACTTCCAAAAACGCTATAAAAACGCTCGCAGCGTGGATGTGGACGAGCCCGAAATTTACCAGAGCATTTTGCAGAAGATCGCAAACAGCGCGTATCTGTCGCCCGACCTGGCGGTCAACGACGTTCGAAAAATCTGGGAATATTTGATCTGGTCCATCATCTTCAATCAATACGCCGAGCAAGATACCGCCATCAGGAACGCGGCGGTCGTTTCGGGCAAAAAGATGAAGTCCACCCGCATCATCTCCGAGATCGTGAATGGGCTTCTTTCAAAATACGTGGGCGATGACGGGAGAGTCATGGGGGCGTTATCAGAGACGCTAGCCGACCCAATGTTCAACAAAGCAAAAGCAAGGGCTGTGGAATACACCCGCAGAGAGCCGATCATCATCGCCATTGACACCTTTGAACGCTACGACCGCGGCAACGCGGCAATGATGATCGTCACAGCGTCGTTGGTGCAATGCGCCAATAATTTCAACATCGCGTACGCGAACAAAGGCATCCACGTGAAGGCTTTTGTCTCGGCGGAAATTTTTCCTTATATCAAAGAAAGCGCAATCACGAATACGACCAAGTTCATCAGGCATCCGCTGTATTTGAGGTGGCGACCAAAAGATTTAATACGCCTGATCTCGTGGCGGTTTTATAGATACATGGTAGAGCGCAAGTTTAAACTGCCGAGTAAAAAAGTGGACTGGGATGATTTCGACGATATCTTGAACAAGATGTGGTATCCGTTCTTCGGGAAGAAGATCGTCAACTTGCGAGGGATCGAGGAGGCGAGTTTTCCTTATATTTTGCGCCACACACAAATGCGCCCTCGTCAACTGGTGATTCTATGCAACAACATCGCGCGCGAGACCGTTCGCCACGGAAAATTTCCCGATTTTACAAGCGTGCCGATCAGTAAGGCAATTGGCGAGTGCGAATACGATCTCGCGGACGAGGTATTAAATTCCTACGATCTGATCTACCCGCGAGTGTCTGAGATCGTGATGGCGCTCACCGACGCCCCTATGATCTTCGACGGGAAATACCTCGATCAAGTCGCAAAGAAGACGTCCGATGTATGGGCGGAAGGCTATTCCTTATCGAGTTTCCGCCGCTTGCTGGCTGAGTTGGGAATTGTAGGAAAAGTAAGGAATAGGAATCGAGGATCGAAAATTATCGAGGCGGATTTCGAATACGCCATGCAAGACAGGCTGGTGATTTCGAACGACGACGAATGCGTAATTCACCCAATGTTTTACTCGAAATTAAGGGTCGTCAAGAACGGGCTTGTCGTCTATCCCTTCCCCGACCATGAAGATTACACCAACATGCTCGGCGGACAATAGGTCTAAAAAACATTGACGCGGTCTGGCTTGATGGCGGGTATTACGCAACTGATGTTACGCGATCTAGCCACAGAGACGCGGAGTCACAGAGAAAAAAATAAAGGGATTTTCCACCTGCCCCGAACGCAGGTGCGGGGTCAGCGTCTCTGTGACTCTGCGGCAAAACTGCGTAAGGTGAGTTACGCAAGACAAACCGAAATCTATTCGACTTTGAACAGGCTAACCATGGAAAAAGAATTCTGGAATCAACTTGCGGAGAATGAATACAAAATTCCTGACGGGAATACGCTTCACGACCTGACGAAAACTATATTCGGCTATCTCGGTAACGTTGACCCCGATTTGCGAGATGAGATTGCTTATATCGTCTATGCTAATTGGTTGAAACGCGACATGTACTCGCCTGATGAGATACGCCTGCACATTGCTGAATTACTTGCGAATCTCGAAAAAGGAATCGGCGAAACAGAATCGGATACGGTGTTTTTACGAGCTTTCTCCGCGTTGTTTTTGGCGGAGATCGTTCACAACGATAATAAAAAATCTGTTTTGGAACCAGCAGATATCTCTTCGATCTTTGATAAGGGATTGCAGTATCTCGACGCTGAAAAGGATCCGCGCGGGTTCATGCCTGTGAAAGGCTGGGCGCACGCGCTTGCCCACACGGCAGACTTGATGATGGTACTTGGCAAGAATCGTCATATGGAAAAGATCGGTTTGGAAAAGGTTTTACAAGGTATCGCAGATAAACTCATCCATTCTACGAGCTGGGTTTACATTCACGGCGAAGATGAACGGCTTGCTAATGCTATGATGACCATACTTCAAAGAAACTTGATCACCGACGATTTTTTGAGAAAGTGGTTGAAATCCATCACTCAGCCCGAGAAATCATGGAACGGCGCTTATATGGATGAAGGGCACGCAAAAGCATTTCACAATACTCGAAACTTTCTGCGGAGTCTGGCGGAGGGAATACGTTCAACAGAAGAATTGCCAAACAAAGCAGAGATCACATCGGCTATTTATGAAGCCATCGATGATCTAAAGCCCTATTAATTTTTAACGACCAATATGCCATCCATCGAAGCCAACCACGCCCAAACTGCACCCAAAATCACCAGTTTGATCTCGCGTCTTGGAGGACTCTTAACTCTTCCGTGCTTCATCGCAGTCGTTGGCTTTACTATCGCGACGATAATCGCGATTGCGACTCCGCACTGGTGGTTAGGAGACCTGCTCGGTCATTTGCGCATCCATTACGGTATCGGATCATTAGTTTGTGCAATCTGGTTTCTGTCAATTCGAAAGCGGATCGCTTTATTGGCATTCATTCCAGCGCTGATAAATTTGAGCGTCCTTCTCCCACTCTACAACTCGACTCTGCCTGCAATATCCAGCCCTCACACACTTCGAATCCTTCATTACAACCTCGACAAAAACGCTTCATCACATGACCAAGCGTTTTCATATCTACGCGAGCATTCAGCAGATATTCTATTTCTGCAAGAAGTCACCCCAGAGTTAGCGGATAAATTTTCGACCGAACTTCCAAACTATCGCGCGGTCTACGTGGAATCGCTTCAGAACACGCATGGATCTGCTTTCCTACTTCCTGTCACCACCGCGTTGACGGTACAATCTACCAACACAATTCATCTTCCCGAATCCTCGCCTCGCCCGCTCATTACGGCTACGGTCATCTGGGACGGTCAACCGCTAATACTGCTCAGTTTCCATGTTATACGACCAAAAAACGCCTATACGGAAAACATCCAAGCCGCTGAGTTTGCCGCTGCCGCAGACTGGATCATTGCGCAACAACAAAACGAGACGCCCATCATAGTAATTGGTGATTACAATACAACTCCCTGGTCTGCGCGCTTCCAAAACTTTCTTATAGACAAAGTAGTTAGAAGTCGTACAATAGGTGAATGGCAAAGCGAAAATTCAAGTTGACTGACGAAGAACGGAAAGAACTATTGCGAGCGTACC
>JAJTXU010000076.1 GCA_021462845.1 Anaerolineales bacterium | reverse complement strand
CGAAAACCTTTTGCCGCGAATTTCACTAATTCACGCGAATTTTTAAAAAATTAGCGGAAATTCGCGTAATTCGCGGCTTGGTATTGGGGTTTTGCGTAACTCCTAATAAAATGAGACGCTGATTCGGGCAGATTGTATCTTCTCGAATCAGCGTTTTTAGCGTTCTTCTGCGTTCACAAGCCACTACCCTTTCAACAACTCATCCTGTTGCGACTCATCCTCCTCAGGCTTTGCCAGCGGAGGCATTTCAAGGATCGAGTTCAACCCAAAGTGCTGTAAAAATTCAGGCGTGGTGGAATATAAGATCGGGCGGCCCGGCCCGTCGGCGCGACCCGACTCGAGAATCAAATTCTTGTGCAACAGACTCTTCATCATGCTGTCGCTGTTCACGCCGCGAATCGAGTCAATTTGCGGGCGCGTGACCGGTTGCTGATAAGCGATGATCGCCAATGTTTCCAGCGCGGCGCGACTAAGATGAGACGTGGCTTCAAGCCCGAGGAAATGCTCCACGAGTTCGGCAAGTTGAGGCGCGGTCGTCAACTGTGCGCGCCCGGCGTTCCGTTGGAGGCGCAAGCCGCGAGTCGAAAGCGAGGCGTCTAACTCGTTCAATCCGCGCTCGATGACCGAAGGGGCAACATCCAGCGCCGCCGCCAATTGCGCCGTCGCCACAGGTTCGCCTGAAACGAACAACAACGCTTCCAGTTTTGCTGAAAGTGACAATTCGGTTTCGGAAAATTGTGTTGAAGAAGCCTGCGAATCGCTCATGCTATAATACCCTTCGATTTTAGATTTACGATTTTAGATTTACGATTTTAGATTTTAGATCGATGATGATCGGATAGCCGACTGTTTTTTCGAGGAAGCACCGAGACCATAAACACGAAGCCCCAAGTACCGCTTCACAAAGAACAAAGTACGGAATCCAAAAGAATGAAACCTAACAAACCAACCATCGTTTTTATTACGCTTGTCCTTGCATCGCTCGCCTGCACGGTCAACACCGGCGGACCAGATTACTCCGACCTCACACCGATCCCAATCTCTACAGAAGCGGCGCAAAGCCTGCAAGACGGGATCAAGAAATCCATCGAGGATGGTCTGACTAGCGGCGTGGTAACCATCACCATCACCGAACCGCAAATCACATCATACCTTGCGTTGCGCTTGCAAAGCGACCCAAGCCTGCAACAAGAGAATTCAACGCCGCTCATCACCGACCCGCAAGTGTATTTGCGCGATGGGCAAATGAAAATCTACGGCAAGACCCAGCAAGGCATGTTCGCGGCGAACATCGGCATCATCGTCAATGTCGGCGTCGATGCCGACGGCAAACCCAAGATCGAGATCGCCTCAGCAGACTTCGGTCCGTTCCCCGCGCCGGAGGGCATCAACGAGACGATCACCGCCATCATCGAAGAAGCGTACACCGGTTCGTTCGGTCCCGTCGCCACGGGCATCCGCATCGAGACCATCACCATCGCCGACGGCGTCATGACCATCGTCGGGCGAATCCGATAGCGCACGGATTATACACCGGATAAAATGCGCCGAATTTTTCTCACGCAAAACGCTTCGACGAATCCAGCGCGTCGTCGACTCAGGGGAAGCCTGCTTCTGCTCCTCAGCATTCCCTTCGCCCTAAACGGATGCCGCTCGCCGCAAATCGCCAGCCAAGACGCGACCATCTCCGTCACCGTCGATGGCGCGACCCAAACCTTCGCTGTTCCCGCCGGAAGCACGGTGCAACAAGCATTGCAAACCGCCGGTATCGCATTCGGAAATTTGGATCGCGCCGAGCCGCCGGTCTACACGGTGCTTAACGATGGAGATTCGGTCGTCATCACCCGCGTGTTGGAAATATTCGAAACCGAAGAACAAGTCATCCCATTTGAAAAACAAATTGTGCGAAACGAATCACTGCCCGAGGGTGAAACGCGCCTCGTACAAGCCGGGGCGAACGGCTCGCAAGAAGTGACCTACCGCCGCGTGATGGAAGACGGCGTGGAGATCAGCAAATCGATCGTCAAATCCGCGATTCTCGTGGAAGCCATACCGGAGATCGTGATGATCGGAGCGCAAACTTCCTTCGCGCCTCTGCCCATCCCCGGCAAACTTGCCTACATCGCGGGCGGCAACGCGTGGGTGATCGATACCTCCACCGCAAACCGCTTTCCACTGGTCACCACCGGCGACCTCGACGGGCGCATCTTCCGCATCTCGCCGCGCGGCGATTACCTCATCTACACCCGCAAATCCACCAAGCCCGCCGACAAAGAGATCAACGTCTTATGGGCAGTCCGCACCAACCCCGGCAGTAAGCCCTTCCCCACCAGCGTGTCGAATGTAGTCCACTTCGCCGATTGGATTCCCGGCACAAGTTCCGTCGCCTACACCACGGTTGAACCGCGCGCCACCGCGCCCGGCTGGCAGGCAAACAACGACCTCTGGCGGTACAGCATCTCGACCGGCGAAAAGAAAAAAATATTGGACGCTAACGCCGGCGGCGTCTATGGCTGGTGGGGCATGACCTTCGCATTCTCATCCGAAGGAAAATTGGCATACGCCCGCCCGGACGGCATCGGCACGGTGGATTTGGATGGCAAATACATCAAACCGCTCATCGACATCGTCCCTCTCAACACATACAGCGACTGGGCATGGCTTCCGTCAATCTCGTGGGGCGCCGATGGAAATACCCTCTATTATGTAACTCATGCGCCTCCACCCAGTCTAGTGAACGCTGAAGATTCGCCGTTCTTTGACATCCGCGCCACCTCGTTTGAAAATGACGCCACTGTCGATATTGCGTCGCAGACCGGCATGTTTGCCTACCCAAACGCATCGCCGACCCAAGCCAGTTCGCGCGAGCGACAGTATCAAGTGGCGTACCTGCAAGCCATCTTTCACGAGCAAAGCGAGACGAGCCGCTACCGAGTCATCGTCATGGACCGCGATGGCTCCAACCGGCGAACAGTTTTCCCTGCGAATGACGCGCCGGGTCTCGAGCCGCAAATCCCCGCCTGGGCGCCGCGTCAAATCGACGGGCAATCTGGTTACTTCCTTGCGGTCGTTTACCAGGGGAATCTTTGGCTGGTGGATACCGGCAACGGTCAGGCATTTCAAGTGACGGGCGATGGGCTGGTCACAAAAATCGATTGGAGATAACACATGCGCATTTTGATCACCGGAGCCGCGGGGTTTCTCGGCTCACACTTAAGCGACCGGTTGCTCGCCGACGGTCATGAGGTCGTCGGGATGGATAACTTCATCACCGGCAACCCGGGCAACATCGCCCACTTGATGGGGAATGAAAAATTTTCGTTTTACAAGCACGACGTCTCGAATTACATCTTCATCCCCGGCAAAGTGGACGCGGTGATGCACTTCGCTTCTCCAGCCAGCCCCAACCCACAATCGCCATCCGGATACTTCAACCTCCCCATCCAAACCATGAAAGTTGGCGCGCTCGGCACGCACAACTGCCTGGGCGTGGCAAAAGCCAACAAAGCAAGATTCCTGCTTGCCTCCACAAGCGAAATTTACGGCGATCCGCTGGTTCACCCGCAAACGGAGGATTACACCGGTAACGTCGATCCCGCCGGTCCCCGCGCCGTATACGACGAGGCGAAACGGTTCGCCGAATCGATCACTATGGCATATCATCGCTATCACGGGGTAGATACGCGCATCGTGCGCATCTTCAACACCTACGGTCCGCGCATGGACCTCGAGGATGGGCGCGCCCTGCCAAACCTGCTGAAACAGGCATTGCTCGATCAACCTCTCACCGTGTATGGCGAGGGAAAACAAACCCGCTCGTTCTGCTACGTGGACGACCTGGTCGACGGCATCGTGCGTTTGCTCTATTCCGATGAACATTTACCGGTGAACATCGGCAACCAGCACGAGATCAGCCTGCTTGAATTTGCCGAAGCCATCAACAAGATCACCGGCAATAAGGCGGGTATCACCTATGTCAAAGACGCGCGCAGTGTGCGAGATCCGCAACAACGCCGCCCCGATATCACCCGCGCCCGCACCATCCTCCAATGGGAGCCGAAAGTCTCGCTGGAGGAAGGTATCGCAAAAACCATTCCGTATTTCAAAGCCAAACTGGGGCTATGACCGTTCAAAACAACAAGATCGAACGAATACGCTTTTTGAAATTCGCCACCGTTGGCGCCATCGGCTCGCTGGTCGATTTCGGCGTGATGAACATGCTTACCCGGCTGTTCGCCATGCGGCTCGTCTACGCGGGGACAATTTCGTTCGTTTGCGCGGTTGCCAATAACTTCACCGGCAACCGCTACTGGACGTACCCGGAATCACGCTCGCGTCATATCCTTCAACAGCTGGGGATGTTCTTCGTGGTCAATGCGGCGGGGATCGCCATCCGCGTTCCCATTCTCCATTATGTTGAACCGCCCATGGAAGGGTTGTTCGCCTCCCTCGGCATACTCTCCTCATTCACGCCGGAAACGCTGGCAAAAAACGCCACCCTCGCCATTGCTATCGGAATTGTAATGCTCTGGAATTACTTTATAAACCGCTACTGGACGTATAATGATGTGGAGTGATCATGGCAACCCCGGCTCAAACACGTATCATCCCCATCTACAATTCGCAAGGCGAAGCCGACGCATTCCTCGTTTACCCCTATATTTTTAACCGCAGTGGCGAATACATCGGGTGGGTTACCCCCCAGCGCGAAGTATATTCTGTGATGGGTCAGCACGTTGGCTCATTGACGAACGATCCGCGCATCGTCCGCAGGCGGGCAGATGATTCAGACAAACCCCGCCTGGCTTGCCCTCCCAACCCAAAACGTATTTCCCCGCCCGCGCAAGTACCCCTCGCGCCGATGATGCAGGAACTATCCTATGGCATGATCGACGTTCTCACGGAGAGTCCCGAACTTCTCCACACCCTGGATAGCGGCGATCTGCGACAGGATATGGATTGAAGGTCGACAGATTCTCCCCTCTGTTGAAATACTTTTCAATCACCGCAAGCGTGCTCAAGGCATTCTTTGATTTTCCGCGCAACTTCAGGCGCATAATCTTCAGCGATGATGTTGTGAGAGGCATTAAAGCGATGTTTCTCAAAGCCGCCCAGGGCGAGAGTCTCCCAACTCCATGGCGCTTGATCGGAGCTTTCTTCTTCGGTCTGGCTTGAACGGAACAATGTTACTTTGCCCGCATAGGGCTGGGGGAAATACTCATGTAATGCTTTACTATGCGCCGCGCGCAAGTAGGCGAGCAACAGGCGATCTGAAAGACGCCGCTTTATTGCATGCGCAAGAGCAACCAGGCTGAAAAGCGTGAGGCGCAAGACCTTTGTCCGGAGGAGCATCCAAACATATCCGACTTTTTCCTTTAGGCCTGATTGTGATAAACGACGGATATGCCATTGCGCTATACCTCCTGATCTGTCATCCGCAAGCGCATGGATTCGCGCCAGTCGCTCCGGGTTTCGTGTGTCAAGCATCAGCAACAACTTTACTTGTTCGCCTCGCTTCAAGAGTTGCTGTGCCATCTCGTAGGCGATCTCCCCTCCCAGTGAAAATCCACAAAGATAATAGGGGCCGTGAGGCTGTAGATTCTCAATTTCTCGGAGATAGAGCAGAGCCATATCCTCAATTCGCCGCAGGGCTGGCGCAATCCCGTCTACACCTTGCGCTTGAAGAGCATAGAAGGGCTGATCGGCAGGTAACTGCCTTGCGATGAAGCGAAAGTACAGCACCCCGCCTTCATGCCCATGAACGCCGAATAAGATGGGCTTATTTCCATGCGGGTTGATGGGAACCAGAATCTGCTCATGATGCAGGCTCGCATCGGATTGTTCCAACAAAGCCGCCTGGCTGGATATTGTGGGAGCCTTCAAAACGGCGCTCAATGGAAGACGAATTCCAAATTCCCGCTCGATCTGAGAAATCAACCTCACCGCCATGAAAGAATGCCCGCCAAGATCAAAGAAATCATCATGGATTCCGAACTCAGGCTGTTGCAACAACTCGCGCCAGATAACCATAAGTTTGCTCTCGGCAATATTTCTCGGCGGCTCAATAACAGACCCCAGCGACTTCGCGCCTCGGATCTGAGCAAGCGCCCGACGATCCAGTTTTCCGTTGGTCGACAGGGGCATCGCTTGCAACACAATAAATTGAGAGGGAATCATGAAGTCGGGCAATTTTCGTCGGCAATATGCGCGAATCTCTGCCAGAGCAACACTAGCATGAACAGGAACGATATACGCCGTCAGATAATCATCGCCAGCCTGATCTTTCAATACAAGGACCGCGCAATCATCCACCTCGGGGCAACTTCGGAGAACCGATTCCACCTCGCCGAGTTCAAGTCGCTGACCGCGGATCTTTATCTGCGAGTCACTGCGGCCCACGAATTCGATATTTCCGTCTTCGCGTTGTCGCACAACGTCCCCTGTCCGGTAGAGGCGGCAACTTATTCCATCGTCAAAGGGGTTGCTAATGAACTTCTTTGTCGTGAGTTCAGGCAACTGTATATAACCATCCGCCAGGCATGGGTTGCTGATGAATAATCCTCCGGTTTCCCCCGGCGGGACCGGCTCCATACGCTCATTCAGGATGTACAGGCGCGTCTGAGCAATCGCCTGTCCAATTGGCACAGCACAAGCAAGCCCATCATCACCGGCGGACGGGATTGGATAAGTGGCAACCACGCCTGTCGTTTCCGTTTGCCCAAAAATATTGACAAGCTTTACCTTGTTGCCCGCTAGCGCCCTCCACTCTCGCGGAGTTTCCATTCGCAAAGCCTCCCCCACGCATACGATCCTGCGCAGGTGGTTTTGCAACAAATCGCTGCGGCTAGCCTCTGGCAAATCCTGTAACCGTTTAATGATCATCCGCCAAAACGAGGGCACCACATCTATCAAAGTGACGCGGGCTCTCTTGATCTCCTCGAATAATCTCAGAGGATCGCGCATTTGTTCGTCGGAGGCGACGACCAGCGTGGCTCCACGCGATAACGGCACCATAATTTGGCGCACAGCAACCGCATAAGAAATGGATGCGCTCTGAAGATACACATCATCCGAAGCGACATCCAGCCCGGATTGAGAGATGTTGACAAAATTTCGAAGGCTGCCATGAGAAACCATCACGCCCTTTGGCGTCCCGGTAGAGCCTGAAGTATAAATAATATAAGCCAAGTCTTTCTCGGAGGAAATATTTTCCAAAACATCCGAAGGGAAACGCTGGATGCTTTTCGAAACGGCGTCTAACAAAATAACTTTCACCGCGGAGTTCGGCGAAGCTTGAAACAGACCGATTTGAGTAATGCAAAATAGGGAATTAGAATTTTCAAGGATTTCATCCACGCGCTCCCGAGGATAGGCCGGGTCGATCGGGATGTATGCGGCTCCAGCGATGAGACATCCTAAAATACCTGTTACCATCTCGATGGAGCGATTCAGTAAGATGGCGATCCGCGCGCCAGCCACAACCCCCTCGCCTCGCAAATACCGCGCCAGTTGGTTGGCGCGCCCGATCAACTCCGCGTAGGTGATACACTCGCCGCCGAACTGGATAGCGGGCTTTTGCGGCGATCTTTCCGCCTGATAGGCAATCAATTCATGGACCAATGGTTCCTGTGTGCAAGTTTCAAAAAGGAGTGAGTTTGGCATATTTTTAGCAGTGTTAGTTGTGACGTTAGAATATTGATGGACAAAATGAAGCGGCATCAACTCCATGTCGGTTAAACGTCAGAAAGGTTACGCGGCAATAGCCTTATTCTCATCCCACATTCGTCCTGTCGCATGGTAAACTTTCTTACAATAATGACAACTATAAAATCGCCCAAACCCATTAGCGCGTCGCGCGTGACCCTTTCACAATTAATGCACCCCGAACACGCCAATTTACTCGGCAACGTCCACGGCGGATGGATCATGAAACTGGCAGATGAGGCTGGCGCGCTCGCTTGCATGAGACACGCCCAATGCAAAGTTGTGACCGTTGCCATCGATTCGATGACCTTCCGCGAGCCGATCAAGATCGGCGACCTCGTCATCTTGAACGCGGAGGTCACGTATACCGGCAGAACTTCCATGGAAGCCAAGGTGGACGTGCTTGCCGAAAACCCGCTGACCCGCGAACGCTCCCACACCAACACAGCCTACCTCGTGTACGTTGCGCTCGACGACGAAGGGAAGCCAATGGAAATTCCGCAATTGATGGCGGAAAATGAAGAAGAAACCCAAAAATTGTTGCAGGCAAAAGAAAGACAAGAGCGTCGCTTGAAAGAAAAGAAACTGCGAGAATCGCAATGAGCGAACCCGAACTCGCCCAACCCAAATCGGAAGAAAAAGAACCGGTCGCGCACTCGTTCAAGAGTCTGCGCGAACTGGTAGATTTTGTTTCGGGCAAGAATCTCCCGCCGCTCACCTCGGAAGACGGGCGCGTGACCGAAGCGCTCCCCTTCCCCTTCCTTGCCATCGTCGGTCAGCAGGAAATGAAACTCGCGCTTCTGCTCGCGTTGATCAACCCAAACGTGGGCGGGATTTTGCTGGTCGGTCCGCGCGGCACGGCAAAGACAACGGCTGTGCGAAGTCTGCTCGATCTGTTGCCGATGGTCGAGCGCAGCACGTGCCCGTATGGTTGTTTGCCCGAAGATATCGAAGCGGGTGGAGTGGACGCGGTCTGCCCGGACTGCGCGAAAAAATTCGCCGAGGGCAAGCCGCTCACCGCGCCGGACAAAGTCCGCTTGATCGAACTGCCGTTGAACGCGCGGCTTGAAGACGTGGTCGGCGGCATTGACGAACGCGCCGCCATCCACGAACGGATGCGAATCCGCCGAGGAATCCTCGCGCAGGCAGACCGTAACTTGTTGTACATTGACGAGATCAATTTGCTCGCCGACGATGTCGTTGATTCGATCCTTGACGCCGCGGCGCAGGGAACGTACACCGTGCGGCGTGGACCCGTCGCGGCGACGTATCGCTCCCGCTTCGTGTTGATCGGTTCGATGAATCCCGAAGAGGGACGCCTGCGCCCGCAGATTCTGGATCGCTTCGGACTCCGGGTTGTCGTGCGCGGCTTGGACGACGCGTCTCTGCGGCTGGAGGCGTACCGCCGAGTCCATGCGTACTTGGCGAATCCGCGTCAATTGGTGAACCAGTTTGCCCCGGAGATGGAAGCGGCGGCTCAAGAGATCCGCAGCGCGCGCGAGCAGATGAAGAAAGTCGCCATCCCAGATTCGATCGCACATCCCGCCATCGCGCTCGTCCAAAAAATGGGAATCGATTCACTGCGCGCGGAGATCACGTGGTTCGAATCGGCGCGCGCGTACGCGGCGGCGGATGGGCGCGCTGAAGTGACGATCGAAGATTTGAAAGTTGTCGCGCCGATGGCATTGCGATTGCGGCGGTCTGTGTTCATGAACGGTTATTTCAAAGGGCAGGCGGGCGAGGAAAAAGAGATGAACGCGCTGTTGAGCGGATTTGGCAAGAAACCCGCAAAGAAAAGATCAGGTAAAAGAAAATGAGCGAGGCGACGATTGTCAACCCGGCGTATCGAATCGAAACAGCGCGGCTTGTAGTGCGGTGCTATCAGCCGTCGGACGCGGCGTTGCTCGCGGACTCGGTGCGCGAAAGCGTGGAGCATCTCAAACAGTGGATGCCGTGGGCGCACAATGAACCTGAGCCGTTCGAACACAAGGCAAAACGCGTTTTGGAATTTCGCGGCAAATTCGATCTGGGAGAAGATTACACCTATGGAATTTTCAACCGCGAAGAAACGCGCTTGCTTGGCGGAACAGGACTGCACACGCGGCTCGGCGAAAAACAACTTGAGATCGGGTATTGGATTCACAAAGATTTTGTCAAACAAGGTCTTGTGACCGAATCCACAGCCGCGCTTATCAAAGTTGCCTTCGAAATTCTTCATGTGCATCGCATCGAAATCCACTGCGACCCGGGCAACGTCGCCTCTGCCGCAGTGCCGCGCAAACTCGGCTTCACGCACGAGGGCACGCTCCGCGCAAAGACACCGTTTCTTGACCGCTGGAGCGACACGATGATCTGGGGTCTGCTCGAAAGCGAATACCCGAACAGCCCGGCGGTGAAAGCGGAGATCAAAGCCTTCGACGCCGCCGGCAATACGCTGTTATGAAATCCCTTTTAGGGAAAATCACCCGGAAACCCATTCTTGTTTTACTTGCCGTCAATCTGCTGATTGGCGTTTTTGTTTTTCGCGGCTACGGACTTTCATGGGACGAGCCGCTCTTTTACGACTATGCCGACGCGCTCGGCTACGCTTACTCGCCCCGCGAATGGTTCAGCGGACATTTCGATCTCGAAAATTCCTACGGACCCAGCGCGGAGGATCACAAGACGCGCGGACCCGCCTATCTTTTTCTCGCGCGCAATTTTGTCTACGGGCTGGAAGACATCGGTTCAGACCGCGCTTCGGCTTGGCATCTCGTCAATTTTATTTTTTTCCAACTTGGAGTTTATTTCTTTTATCGGCTCTGCACGCGCTGGATGACACCCTCCGCCGCGCTTGCCGCGACAGCATTTTTTTCATATCAACCTTTATTGTGGGGACACGCCTTCATCAACCCAAAAGACCCGCCGTTTCTAACTTTCTTCCTTGCTTCTGTGTGTCTCGGCTTTGAGATGGTGGATGAAATTGAAGCGGACACAAAAACTAATTTCTGGAAAATTTTCGCCGCCGCTTTCTGTTTGGGAGTAGCGACTTCGATCCGCGTGCTGGGTCCGCTGGCGGGACTGATCGTGCTTATTTATGCGGGCTACATCGTCTTTGCCCGCCGCGGATTGAAATCCACGGCTATGCCTACAAAGTCCGCTCAAGCGGACTCACGCTCATGGCAAAACTATTTTCGACCGTTTGCGATTTACATTGCAGTTGCAATAGGCGTAATGCTCCTCACGTGGCCCTATCTTTGGGAGAATCCAATCGCGAGACTCTTTGGAACGCTCAAGTTCATGTCCGATAACCCGACGCAATTGGCTGTCTTGTTCAACGGCGAAATCTTCCGCGCGAACGACATGCCGCGTCGCTACCTTCCTTTCATGCTGTGGTCAACACTCACTGAACCGACATGGTTTTTGTTTGGAGCGGGAATCTTGTTCGGCTTTCGGAAATTCAAACCGAATTCAAAAGAATTTGCATCGTTGGCGCTGACGCTCGCCTGGTTCATCCTCCTTGTTGCCTACGTTCTGATCCTTCAACCTGCGATCTACGACGGCTTGCGGCATTTTCTTTTTATCCTGCCGCCGGTGTTCATCTTTGCGGGTTTCGTATTTGAGTTTGTGTTTGAAAAATTCTCCAGCCGAGCGGTAATGCCAGTCTGGCTACGCGCTGGGATTATTTTACTCATCCTTTTGCCGGGCATCAGCGGAATCATCCAACTCCATCCCTACGAGTACGCGTATTACAATTCATTCGTCGGCGGCACGGGCGGAGTTTTCCGCAAATACGAAACGGAATATTGGCTCACTTGTTATAAAGAAGCGATGCAAAAACTAGACGCGAGTTTGAATCAATCAGCGAATGTCTTTGTCCTCCGTGAGGCATACATCGCCGAATATTATTCAGGGACCAATACCGTCGTCCGCGATTTGCGGAATGCGCGAAACGAAGTGAAACCTGGCGATTACATTCTCGCCAACACGCGCGCGAACGACGACCGCTCCGTTTTCAGAGACGCGCCACCCGTCTTGCAGATCGGGCGCGAGGGCGCGATATTCTGCGAGGTCAAACAAATCCCATGAGTCTACGAGTCATTTCTGGCAAAGCAAGAGGGCGTAAATTGAAGTCGGTGGACGGCGACACCACCCGCCCCATCACGGATCGCGTCAAGGAGGCGCTGTTCAACATCATCGCCAGCGACGTGATCGACTCCAACTGGTGGGACTTGTTCGCAGGCACCGGCGCAGTCGGAATTGAAGCGTTGAGCCGGGGAGCGGCATCAGTCCGCTTTACAGATTCGAACCGCGAACCCATCGAGACGATCAAATCGAACGTGGAGCATTGCGGATTCGCGTCGCAGTCGGAGATCCGCCGCGCGGACGCGTTTGCGTATCTCGCATCACCATCAGATAAAAAGTTTGAATACATTTACATCGCGCCTCCGCAATATAAGGACATGTGGGTGAAAGCGCTGGAACTTGCAGACGACAACATCGAATGGCTTACGGACGACGGCTGGGTCATCGTTCAAATCGCGCCGCGCGAATTCAAGTTCACCACCGTCACGCTCAAGAATCTCGAACAATTCGACGAGCGGAAATACGGAACAACGTTGCTTGTGTTTTATCAAAGAAAGGCGGGATAGCACATCGTACTCGAAGGGTATCCCGCCCCACGAACTTCCATTTTCTCACCGCGCGCAACAACACCAGTAACGCGGCATTTATGTCGCCGTTGTTTGAGAATAGTTAAAACGCAAGATAATTCTCGCGTTAAAGAATCTGATATCGCTTCTGCTTTAAAATCCCATGCCTTTCATCATCCTATTTCTCAACAGCGGACTCGTCATACTCTGCCTGATGACACTGCTCTGGCTGTTGAGCCTGCTTCTCAAAAACTCAAGCATCGTGGACATCTTCTGGGGAATTGGATTTATCGTTATCGCATGGATCGGCTTTTCATACGGATATGGTTACCTGCCGCGCAAACAATGGATGGGAGCGATGGTCACGCTGTGGGGATTGCGCCTCGCGCTTCACATCGGACTCCGCAATTGGGGCAAGTCCGAAGACTTCCGCTATGCCAAATGGCGCGAAGAGAACGGCGCGAGTTGGTGGTGGATTTCGTTTTTCAAAGTATTTTTACTGCAAGGATTCTTGATGTGGATCATCAGCGTTCCCATCCTCGCCGCGCAATCGTTCGGATTCCCCGCGATTCTCACGCCGATGGATCTGCTCGGCGCGTTGATCTGGGGATTCGGTTTGCTTTTTGAATCCATAGCAGATTTGCAGTTGACTCGTTTCAAACAGAACAAAGCCAACAAAGGAGGAATCCTCACAACAGGTTTATGGAAGTTCTCCCGCCATCCAAACTATTTTGGCGAAGCTGTTGTATGGTGGGGAATTTATCTCGTCGCTCTCGCGGCTGGCGCGTGGTGGACTATCTTCTCCCCCATCCTGATGACCTGGCTCCTAGTGCGCGTCTCCGGCGTCGCCATGCTCGAACGGACGATGCGAAGTAAGCCCGGCTACGAGGAATACGCGCGAAAGACAAGCGCGTTCTTTCCGCGGCTTCCAAAAACGTAAAGCGGACTCTGCTTCACTCCACAAGCAACCTCATTTGTTGTATCATTCGTCCATCAATCAATCTCCAGGCAAAATCACGCTGGGATCTCAGAAATAGGAGCAACGCTATGAACAAGACATTCGCATTCCTTGCCCTCTGTTTGCTGATGTTAACTTCATGTGGGCCGTCTACCACAGAAGAACCCGTTCCAGTCGCCACCGAGACATTGGCTCCAAGCGCGACTGAAACAACCGCCCCCGCCGACACCCCACAACCGACCGCGACAACCCAGCCTGCCGTTCCAACTGAACCGCAACGGATCGAATTCAGCGCGGAAGATGGAACGCCGCTTGTTGGTTATTTCTATCCCGCGAGCGTTCCGAACTCCCCTGTTATCGTCCTCATGCACTGGGCGCAAGGCGACCAACAGGATTGGCTAAAGATTGGAATGTTAGACTGGCTTACCGGCGCAAACCCCGGCGCCTTTACGACTCAACTCCTTCCCGCCTCGTATGCCGCCTTTACATTCGATTTCCGCGGCTACGGCGAAAGCGGAGGAGACTACGATGCGGCAGGCTGGCTATTGGACGCGAAAGCCGCGTATGAAACCGCCCAAACCCTGCCCGGAGTAGATCCGATGAGAGTCGTCGGGCTTGGATCCAGTATCGGCGCAGACGCAGTTGTAGACTCATGCGGCGACATCTGCAAAGGAGCGTTCTCGCTCTCTCCCGGAGGGTATCTCGGCATTCCATACGCCAAGGCAGTCGCATTTTTCGACGACCCAGCCAGAAGCCCGATCCATATTGTTTGTATCGCATCCGAGAACGACCGCGAAGCCGCGCCAACCTGCAAGAGCGCGTCGGGCGCGCTCTATCAATCCGCGATCTTGCCCGGCGGCTTGCATGGGACAGAGTTATTGAGCGATATTCCGACGCGCGAAACCGTTATCCCTTATATCATCGAGTGGCTGGCGAATAGCGTCAATTGATACCCTGAGCGGCGCGTGTATGCCATCCTTGCAATATCCTTGTAGGACACAATTGGGTCCCCGATTCAAATACCCCGCCGTGCTAGAATCAGCCCATCATGACTAACCTTCGCGCGCCCTCAAAGATCATCCCGCGAGCCTTTCCCGGCATCAAACCGGGCGAGATCGAAGAACTTATCGCCAACAGTCAAGTCCATGCGTACGCGCCCGGCGAAATATTATGCCGCGAAAATGCGGCGGGGGATCGCTTCTACATGATCCTCGAGGGCGAAGCGGAAGTGACCAAGATCATCAACAATAGTGAAACACGCTTATTGAAAACCTTAGGACCCGGCGATTTCTTCGGCGAGATGGCGCTCATTCATAACGCGCCGCGCGCCGCGACCGTCACAGCCAAATCGCAACTCACAACCCTCGAACTCGAAAAGACCGGCTTTGATCGCGTGCTTCACTCGTCGAGCAGTATCGCCATGGCGATGGTCAGCGAGATCAGCAACCGCCTGCGCTCGAACGACCAGATGGCAGTGGACGATCTCCGCTTGCGCGCGAGCGAACTCGCCGAGGCCTATCAAAAACTTGCCGAGCAAGACCTCGCCCGCCGCGAGTTCCTCTCCAACATCGCGCACGAGTTGCGGACTCCGCTGATGGCGGCGAGCGGGTACCTTCAAATGTTGCAAAAAGGCGCGATGAGCGGCGACCAGCTCAACACGGGGATAGACGCGGTCGCCCGCAACGTCCAGCAGATCGTCAGCCTCGTCAACGACATCCTGTTCTTACAAGAGATGGATCTCGTCCTCCCCGAATTTCAAGCGGTGGATTTAAATGCGGTCGCAAAAAATGTGACGGATAAATACGCGCCCAAAGCCATCGAGCGGAAGGTAAACCTGCGCCTCTCTCCCGACGTCAGCCTGCCCCGCGTCTCCGGCGACTCGAAGTCCCTCGAGCGGGCTCTCTCGGCTCTTGTAGACAACGCCATCAAATTCAGCCCCAACGGCGGAGACGTGGAGGTGCGCCTCAGCGCGCGCGGCGGCGATGTTTTTCTCGCGGTGGAAGATCACGGCATCGGCATCGAAAAAGAAAAGATGACGCGCGTCTTCGACCGTTTCTATCACCTCGAACGACACGAGAACGATCTCTTCGGCGGCATCGGGCTGGGACTCGCCATCACGAAACAGGTCATCGAACAGCATCAGGGAAAATTGACCGTGACCAGCGCGCCCGGCAGGGGAAGCGCGTTTACGATCGTATTGAAGAAGTTGAATTGAATTTACGCAGTTATTCTCCCTGATAGGCAAACTCTCCGCCTGTCCGCCCTGCCCAGCCGCGTCAGGTTATGCCCGATCACCAACTCAATCAAGTAGTCGCGCGCGAATTGCCGGCGGGTCAGCGAAAACAGACGCCAGATTGACACCTTCTGCAAGCATTTGAGAGTGGGTCTCGACTATGATCGAGCGAAATAAATTTCCAAGGAGAATACCACATGTCTTTCACCATTCTGTACGCCGCGTTCGCTCTTCTGATGTTGATCGTGATCTTCGGGGTCGTATACAAAATCAAGGGACTAAAAACCGCGTTCATCGCGACGGGCATCGCGTTCGTTTTTTCCGCCCTGGCGTTTGTCGCGTTGATGTACGCCCTCGTTAATGCCATGTCAAATTGATGGATAGATGCGCAGATATTCATTTGAGATTTCGAGCGAATTATCCGCGCGTCCAGACGCATTCTGTGAGCAAGCCACCCTATCAGGCGTAAACTAGGAACTCAGCCCCTGCCGCTCCCGCCGAGTGGCAGCCCGTCGACTGAACGTTCGGGTTGACTGAGGTAGAAAAAAATAAAGGCTCTGCAATGCAGAGCCTTTATTTTTTCGGTGTCTTATTCTCGTGTGGGATGCGATTCCCCTGTTCGTCAAATACTTCTGGGTAGAGTCGATGAGCGCGCTCGGGAAATTTCTTCGCCTAATCCGTTTGAATTTCCCGAATCGCCTTAAAGATCTGTTTCGCTGTGGAGTCTTTGGAAAATTGAACGCGTATCAGATTCTTTTTGCCTGTCTTTTTGGCTGTCGCTTTTTCGTCTTTTTGACGGTCTTCTTAACTGTCTTTTTTTCTGCCATCGTTTCGCCTTTCGCTGATTTCCCGGTTGTATCATCTCAGCCACATATCTATTCTTCAAACTTCACGATCAATTTCCCCGCATCAGTGTAAAACGAGCGCGCAAAAAACAACGGATCGCCACGTTTCATGCCGCGAATTCTCTTCAACAGAATCGGCAGGTCCTCGACGACATCTAATTCTCCAATTCTCTCGAAATCAATCCATTCTGCCAAACCTTCCTCCGAAGCAGTGAGTTGACCTCCCGTGACCTCCCCGGTGAAGATGAACAAACAAATCCCTGTCTCGCCCGCATCAACAATGACCGTTCCGCACAGCCACAAGTCAGCGGTGAGACCCGCTTCTTCAAGCAACTCGCGCCTCGCCGCAGAGATGACATCCTCCCCTCTTTCCACGTGACCGCCGAGTCCGTTGTATTGATTCGCCCACAGACGTTTCGTCGGCGCGCCTTTGAGGAGCAGGTACGAATCTCCGCGCCGCAACAATATGGATGTGCGAGGGATGACGGCATAACGATCATTGGCGATTCCCTGATTAGAGAGAGGCATGAGTATTTTTCCGCGCTCGGGCTATCATCTACTCATTGGATTGTACTCCAAAGCGGTGTAACCGCAGCATCCATGGATTTCTCAAAGTCCGTATTATGTCACTCTGAAGGAGCGGTTTTGCGCGACCGAAGAGTCTCGGATCTGGCTTGGTAGAGATGCTTCGCTATCGCTCAGCATGACATGTCCGTGTTGTCAAGCGATAATGAG
>JAJTXU010000075.1 GCA_021462845.1 Anaerolineales bacterium | reverse complement strand
GTACATGGAAAGTGGAAAGCGGAAGAGTTGTTACGCTTCGCGGCAAGCGTTGAAAAGGGAAGCGAACATCCGCTTGGGGAGGCGATCTGGGCGGAGGCGACGGCTCGCGGCTTGCAGTTGGGCGAAGCGGCTGGGTTTGCGGCAGAGGCTGGGCATGGCGTGCAGGCTGAAGTCGAGGGAAGAAGCGTTGCCGTAGGCAATATCCGTATGATGTCCGCGCGGAAGTATCCGCTGAACGGACTCGAATCCGAAGTGTCGCGTTTGCAATCCGAAGCGAAGACCGCGATGCTGGTTGCGATTGATGGCGAGGTGGCTGGTGTGATCGCTGTTGCAGACACAATTAAAGATTCGTCGAAAGACGCGATTGACGAACTGCACGCGATGAAGTTGAAAGTTGCGATGATCACAGGTGATAATCAAAAAACCGCCGAAGCGATTGCCAAACAAGTCGGCATTGATGAAGTGCTGGCTGAGGTCTTGCCCGAAGGTAAATCATCCGAGGTCAAGAAACTCCAATCTGAAATCGAAAATCGTAAATCGTCAATCGTAGTGGCTATGGTCGGAGACGGGATCAACGACGCCCCCGCGCTTGCCCAAGCCGATGTGGGCATTGCCATCGGCACAGGCACCGACGTTGCGATTGCCGCCGCGCCTGTCACATTGATGAGCGGTGATCTGCGCGGTGTAGCACGCGCCATCTCGCTGTCACGCAAGACGCTTTCGACGATCAAACAAAATTTGTTCTGGGCGTTTTTCTACAACGTGATTCTCATCCCCGCCGCCGCGCTGGGCTGGTTAAATCCCATGCTCGCGGCTGGCGCGATGGCCTTCAGCAGTGTGTTTGTGGTGACGAATAGTTTGCGGTTGAGAAGGTAGACAGGGAAACAAGAATACAAGTACACAAGTAGACAGGTAAACATGCGCAATCCATGTTTACCTGTTTCCGTGTTTACGTGTCTACTTATCTCCGTGTATACTTCCCCCATGCCACAGTACTTTACTTTACAACAAGCCAACGAAACCTTGAAGATCATCCGCCCACTCATGGACGAAGTGATGCGAATCCGCCAGCGGATTCTCGCCAACCAGCCTGAGATTTGGTCCGCGGTGGAAAAGTCTGCGGGAAATGGCGGCAGCCCCACGTTGAGCAAGATGGTGGTCGAGTTTGAGAAATTCGACGCGCTGATCCACAAGATCCAAGATGCGGGCGCGCAGATCAAAGATATCAACATCGGCTTGATAGATTTCTCCGCGCTCAAAGACGGGCGCGAAGTGTATCTGTGCTGGCAACATGGAGAAGGGGACATTGCTTTCTGGCACGAGATCGAAGACGGATATGCAGGGCGGCAACCGATTGCTTCGTTTTAGCAACTCACCTTACACGGTAAAGCCGTAATCCGGGACTGCAAAGCGTCTTGCCTTTCAGGTTGTTCTTGAGCAAGAGCGACATGAATGTCGCGTTACGGAGATCAGACTGGCTTCAACTGCGTAACTTCAGTTAGTAAGTTCGTGCGGCACAGCCGCATCCAAGCAAAACGACTCAAAATGGCATAGGAGAAAAATGAAGAATACAGGTCTTCTTCACGGCATCATTGCGTACGCGTTGTGGGGATTCTTTCCGATCTATTGGAGATTGCTCCAAAAAGTGCCTGCGATTGAATTACTCGGACATCGCATCGGCTGGTCGTTCTTGTTGCTGATCGTTGCGATCCTATTCATGCGTCAGTGGAATGATTTTCGTTCCGCCTTGAATGCGCGGACGCTCCGCATCTATTTCATCGCCGCGATCCTCATCGGCGTCAACTGGCTGACGTATGTGTGGGCGGTCAACGCAGGATATATCCTTGAAACCAGTTTGGGATACTTCATCAATCCGCTTTTGAGCGTGTTGATGGGTGTGATCTTCCTGCGCGAACGATTACGTTCCGCGCAATGGATTCCCGTCGCGCTTGCCGCGGTCGGTGTGGCGTATCTCACGTTTGCTTACGGTCGCCTGCCGTGGATCGCACTCCTACTCGCATTCACCTTCGGCTTTTACGGGCTGACGAAGAAACTCGCGCCGCTTGGCTCGGTGTTCGGTCTCACGCTCGAAACGGGGATACTCTTCCTGCCTGCGGTTGCCTATCTCGGATGGGCGGAAGCCAATGGAAGCGCATCGTTTCTACATTCGGGAGCAACCCCCGATCTGCTGATGATCGGCGCGGGCGTAGTGACGACCATTCCCCTGTTGTTGTTTGCCTCCGCCGCGAAGCAGATTCCCCTTTCGATGATCGGCATCCTGCAATATCTCGCGCCGACGATCCAATTTCTCATCGGTGTCCTCGTCTACAAGGAACCGTTCGACCAGTCACGGCTGATCGGGTTCAGCATCGTCTGGCTGGCGTTGGTTATCTTTTGGGTCGAGAATTACCTCGCGAGCCGCGAAACGGTGGCTCCGCTCCCTGTCTTGAGCGAAAAATAGGCATACTGTAGGGAGTAATCTGACTTTTGGAAGCCCTTCGAGTTTAACGATAAAGTCGTCGTGATATACTGCGTGAGGAGGCTTCAGGCGCGTGAATTTCAGTCGCTTTCGACAAATCTTCAGACCTCTCTTTGGCACAGATCGGCGTGAATTAACCGCGCGGTTGTTAGCTTCGATGATCTGGGCGGCTATTGTCATCGGGGCAATGGTTCTTCTCTTCGATATTCGAGAGAGGGGTATATCTTTTGACTCAAGAACGAACATCATCTTCGCTTTACTGATCGAACAATTTCTCCTGCTTCTCGTTTTGCGCGCAGGATATGTGAATACCGCCACCAACATCGCCTTGATCTCATTTTGGGGCGCAATGACCTACGGGGCATGGTACTCGAGCGGCGTGAATGATCTGGCGGTCTATGTATACATGCTCGTAATTCTTATTGCCGCCTTGCTGGCAGATTGGCGCATCCCCATTTTTATTGCCGTCATTAGCATAGTCGCTATTTGGAGCATGGCGATTGCCGAACTGCGCGGAGATTTGGTCCCGCAAATTGATTCGGCGTTTAATCGCGCGCGCGATCTAACTGCGATCTTCATTTTCCTGATCTTTCTGATCTTTTTATTGATCAAAATCCTGCGCGATGACCATGAAACTATCAAAGAAGATTTTACAGCCAGATTACACGCGGAAAAGGCATTACACGAAGGCGAGGAAAGATTTCGCAAAATTTTTCAGTCCAGTCCGATTGCGATCGTTCTGACCAGCCTCGACGAGGGACGGTTGCTTGACGCGAATGAAGCATATTGGAAGTTAACCGGGTTTGCCCCAGACCGGGCAATGGGGCGCACCTCTGTCGAATTGGGAATATGGGATGATGAATCCCTGCGGGAAAAATTCGTTACAAAATTGCTCGAGGAAAAAACAACCCATAATCCTGTCTATGAATTTGTTTCCGCCACGGGCGAAAGGAAGATCACAGACGCGTATTATGAGTTGATCGACTTCGATAATAAACCGGCCATACTCTCCCTGTTTCTCGATATCACCCGTCAAAAACAAGCCCAGGATGCGCTCCTCCGAAGCGAACGTCGCATGCGCGCCATGTTTGACGCGATTCCCGATATGCTCTTCGAGTTAAAGGGAGACGGAACAATTTTGCAATTTGTCCCATCCGCGTTGTTCGATCCGCTGATGCCGCCTGAAGATTTTCTCGGTAAAAAGGTGGCGGAGGTGCTCCCGCCCCTTGCCGAACAAACTGCGTTTGCCATCGCGCGCGCGCTGGAATCGGGACAGGTGAATGCCTTTGAGTATCAGATGCCGCAAAGCGGGGAGCGTAAGACATTTGAAGCCCGGATCGTGTCGATTGACGCCGATACCGTCATTGCGATGATTCGAGATGTGTCCCTGGTCAAATGGATAGCCACCGAACGCGAAAAACTGATTAACGAACTGGAAGCAAAGAATGCGGAACTGGAGCGGTTCGTCTATACCGTCTCGCATGATTTGAAGTCGCCGCTGGTTACCATCGTAGGTTTTTTGGGCTATCTCGAAGAGGATCTTAAGCGTGGCGATATGGACGTACTGCGGAAAGATATTCAGCGTATCTATCTTGCCGCATACAAAATGCAAGACTTATTGAAAGACCTGTTGGAACTCTCGCGTGTTGGGAGGGCTATGAATTCTCCACAGTTGATTTCATTCGGAGAGCTTGTCGAAGAAGCGCTTGAATTAACCGAAGGAAGGCTTCAGGAGCGCGGCGTGCGAACTTTGATTCAGCCCGACCTGCCGATTGTGCATGGCGACCGCCAGCGTTTGGTGGAGTTATTGCAGAACCTGATTGACAACGCCGCTAAATATATGGGCGGTCAGGTCGATCCGACGATTGAAATTGGGCAGGCTGAGCGTGAAGATGGAAAACGGATCTTGTTTGTCCGTGACAATGGTATAGGCATCGCGCCGGAATACCATGAAAAAATTTTTGGCTTGTTCAATAAACTTGACCCAGGCGCGGAAGGGACCGGCGTGGGGCTGGCGCTCGCAAAACGGATCGTCGAATTTCACGGCGGCAGATTGTGGGTCGAGAGCGAGATGGGGAAAGGCGCTACGTTCTACTTTACGCTTCCTTCTCAATCTGAAGCTGGAAACTGACCTGTGACTCGCTCTCCCCTTCAACGCTTGCAAACAGCCTTATTCGAGCCCCCTGTGGTGGTTGAAGATATTACGCTTCGTCATAAGTCGCGCCTGCTCAATATTTTCCTGGTGATCCTCATCGTTGTCTTCATGGGCGTGGATGGTTATCGCCTCGCCACCGCCCCCGGTTACCTGCCTCCCTGGTATGGGTATGTGTTCTTGTTTGGGTCATACGCCTTGAATCGCGCTGGTTTCTACCGCATCTCGGCGTTGTTGACCCTCATCATGTTCCCAGTGGTCATCTTTATCAGTATTGTTTCCGGCACAGCTTCCGCCTCTATGACAACCATCTACTACCTCATACCGGGATTGATACTCGCCGGGATATTGCTCTCGTTCAAATCGATCATTTTCTTTGCGGCCGTCGAAATTGGGATCGTGCTTGCCATGCCTTTTGCCGCATCGAAGTCTTTTGCCGATTTCGACTCCATCCTTGGCCCATTCTCCGCCCTTCTTATCAGCGCTGTGCTGGTTTTGGTTTCGATTCGTCACCGCAACAATGTGGAAGCGGAGCGGCAGGAATTACTGCGTAAAAGCGAAGAACGTTATCGTTTGATCTCATCAGTCACCTCCGATTATGTGTTTTCCAATATACAGAATGCGAACGGCGATATCGCGCTCAATTGGGTGGCGGGAGCGTTTGAACAGATTTCAGGGTATACCGTAGAAGAATTCAACGCGCGCGGTGGGTGGGTCTTCACCGTTCACCCCGACGATATTGAGAAGGACGCGCGCGATATGGACAAACTGCGCCGGGGCGAGACAGTTGTTTCGGAATTACGGACCGTTCAAAAAGATGGTTCCATCCGTTGGGTGAGAAATTACGCCCACCCCGTTTGGGATTCGCAACGGAACAGACTGAGCGGCATTTATGGAGCGGTGCAGGATATTACCGAGCAAAAGCAAATTCAACATGAGCGCGAAAACCTGATCAGAGAATTGGAAGCCAAAAATGCCGAACTCGAACAATTTGCCTATACGGTTTCTCATGATCTGAAGGCGCCGCTCATCACCATCAAAGGCTTTCTTGGTTTTCTTTCGGAGGATGCCCGTTCGGGAAATGCGGAGCGGCTGGAAGGCGATATCAATCGAATTGGCAGCGCCACCGATAAGATGCATAAACTATTGGATGACCTGCTGGAACTTTCCCGGATTGGGAGGATGATGAATGATTCGGTTGAAATAGATTTTGCCGATCTGGTACTGGTCGCGCGAGACATCCTGCACAGACGCTTTGAAGAACGGCGCGTAAAAGTGATTATGACAGCCGCTTTTCCCAAGGTGTATGGAGATCGTCAGCGGTTGCTGGAAGTTGCGCAAAACCTGCTGGACAATGCCGCAAAATTCATGGGTGACCAGCCTCAGCCAATTATCGAAGTGGGGCAGATCAATTCATCGAACGAAGGATTTGCCACATTCTACATTCGCGATAACGGGATTGGCATTGCGCCGCAATACCATGAGCGCATCTTCGGTTTGTTCAATCGCCTGAACCCCAACATTGAAGGGACCGGTGTGGGCTTGGCGCTTGCCAAGAGGATCGTTGAGTTTCATGGCGGCAGAATTTGGGTGGAGAGCCGGGTGGGAGAGGGCGCGACGTTTTACTTCACGCTTCCGCAGGCGAGGCAAGCCAGCCCGGCGAGTGAATCGTCCTCATCCTAATGGGAAGCGGATAAAACAGACTTGGATTGTATCTATTTTCACAAACGGGAGTATAATCTCGATTCGTAGCGAAGCAGGCGCCATGCTCGGAGTCTTTGAAATTGCCGGCGCGCGGGCGATGCGTCTGTTTTGCGCCGGTACAAGTTTTATGTTTTGGAGCGCATGATGATCAAACTCAGTTACAGCACCTTTGGGTTAACCAACCTCGATTTTTTGCGCGCCATCGCAGTGGTGGATCAGGCGGGCTACCCTGGTGTGGAACTCTCGTTCCACCGCGACCAGTTCAACCCGTTCGACATGACCGATGAATATCTTGACGCGGTCAAGCGGAAACTCGATTCGCTGGAGGTGACGGCGGCTTGCATGTCCACCGCTTCGCATTTTTTCACACCTCAGCGTCCGCACGAACCGTCGTTGATGACTCCCGATCTGGCGGGACGCAAACGCCGCATTGACCTTGTTCGCCGGGGAGTGCATGTCGCCCGCAGGCTGGGCATCCCGCTCGTCTCGTTTGGAAGCGGATTCATCCGCGACGAACATGTGAGCAATCCGTCAGTCAATCTGCGCGAGTTGCTGGTGGATAGTATTCATCAATGCCTCGCGTCTCTGCATGATGACGAAGATATCACCCTGCTGATCGAACCCGAGCCCGGCATGTACATCGAAACGCTTGAACAGGGGATGAATCTCGTGGACGAGATCGGTTCGCCGCGCTTCCAATTGCACCTCGACTTGAATCATAACTACTGCTCCGAGACGAATTATCTCGAAGCGTTGGGCAAAGCCGCGCCGCGCGCAAAGTTTTTGCACGTGTCCGATTCGCAAGAGGGCTATAACCTGAAACTGGTGAAGATGCGCGACGATCTCAAAATGGATTTGAACTTCGCCAAGTATTTGATCTATTTCCCCGAGACGGCGAACTATTTGTTGGTTGACCCAAATCATCCGATCTATTTTTGCGATGAAGCGCCCGATGCAAAACAGAAGAAGCGCATCGAGTCGATTTTGGGATCGGTGAACATTGCCGCGCCTCCTGCCTTTGTGGACTACAACAGTTTGTACAAGGGACAGTCTCCTTTTGAAAGCGAGATCTTCGTTTACCTCATCTCGGTTCCCGACTTGACCTATGACGTGCTGGAACGCGCCCGTCCCATCATCATCTATCTGCGAAGCACGAAAGACGCGGAGGGCAAACTTCTGATGGATAAGATGGTCGCCAACACGTTGACGGGCATTGTCCACTTCCACGAGATTCCCGGCGAAGGGACGATGGATTTCGCCGCCACGTTCAAGACTCTGAAAGACAACGGCTTCTCCGGTTACGCTTCGGTGGAGTTGTATCATCACGTGGCTTCGTGGGAAAAAGCGCTTGCCGATAGTTATGCACACCTGTCGCAGTTTGTGTAGTACGGCAAAATTTATTTTGCCCTCTGGAGTAATTTTATGATAGACCTCGAAAAACTCGGCTGGGACGTCGCCACCGTCGGTGAACTTGACCACCGAAGATTGAAAGCCCCGCACGTCAAACTGCGCTCTGCCAAGCCGGGCGCGGCTGGCGATGTGGTCTACTCAGTGGACTTGCGGATCAACCTGCCTAATTCCACCTTCCTCACATCCACTGAAATGCACTCGTTCGAGCATTTCTTGTTGTGGGGATTCCAAAAATACATGCCGCACAATTTCATCTCCATCGGCTTGATGGGATGTCAGACCGGTTTCTATCTCGTCCTGCTTAATGAGGGACGCTCCGAAGCCGTGATGGAAATTTATGAGAAAATCTTGAACGATATTTTAGTCGCCAGCGAAGTCCCCTACGCCAATATCGAACAATGCGGCAACTATAAGAACCACAGCCTCGAGATGGCGCAGTCCCTCGCCCGCCGCGTGCTGGATGCGAAAGCGAACTGGAAAACAATCGTTTAGAGTTTATGGTCTGCGTAGGACACGTTCTCCCCTGGTGCCGCCCGTCAGGGCAGGCGTAACGTGTCCATCGGCGTTTGAGAGCGCCTGACACGCAATAGAAGAAAACAAAATGAGCACACGTAAAATCACTTATCAACACACAATCGAATACGAGGTGATCAACACCTCGGGTTTATTCCACCCCCAAAATTGGGCGTTGCTTTCTGTCGGCAAGATCGAGGACGCGCGCCGCTTCGTGGTGGTGGATGCCAACGTGGACAAACATCACGGTGCCGCCATCCGCGCCTATTTTGATTTTCACAATATGGATGCGCGGATTGTTACCTTTCCCGGCGGCGAGGAAAACAAGACACTGGATCAGTATCTTGCTCTTGCGCATGAACTCGATCTCTTCCCGATCCATCGCCGCGACGAACCGATCATCGCCATCGGCGGCGGCGTGCTGACCGATCTGGTGGGATTCGTCGCGGCAAGTCATCGCCGCGGCGTGCCATACATCAAAGCGCCGACCACGTTGATGGGCTACGTGGACGCCTCCATCGGCATCAAGACCGGGTTCAACTTCAACGGCAACAAAAATCGGCTCGGCGCGTTCCATGCTCCGCAAACCGTCTTGCTCGATAAGACCCTGCTCCGAACCCTGCCGCGCCGTCACATCCTCAACGGCGTGTGCGAGATCATCAAGCTTGCCGTTGTCTGCGATGCCGAATTGTTCGACATGCTTGAATTGCATGGCGCGCGTTGCGTTGTGTCGCATTTTCAGAACGGAGAAAGCGACGCCATACTCGACCGCGCCATCTCCGGCATGATCAATGAATTGGAGCCGAATCTTTTCGAGGTGGAACTTGCCCGCAAAGTGGATTTCGGTCACACCTTCAGTTACGGACTCGAAACGCGGCACGAGACGAATTTGCTTCACGGCGAGGCGGTGCTGCTCGATATTCTCCTCTCCACGCTGATCGCGCACGGACGAGGCTTGTTGACGGATCATGAAACGGAACGCATCTTTCGCCTGACCAGCGAGCTGGGCTTCGCTCTCAACGCCTCCATCCTTGACCCCAGCCTGCTTTGGTCCTCGCTGACCGAACGCACCTATCATCGCAACGGACTGCAACGCGTTCCCATGCCGCGCGGCATCGGCGGCTGTGTTTTTATAAACGATATTCATGAGGCTGAGATCGAATCGGCTGTGAAAATTCTGGAAGATTGGATGACCAAAGAATATGAAATCCTTTGACAACGTTCATCAACGGGAGATTGACCGGTTCGACAACTTCTCAAATATCTGGTGGGACTTGAAAGGCGAGATGGGCACTCTGCATGTCATCAACCCACTGCGAACAAAGTTCATCATGGAGCAACTTCCGCCGAACCCGAAAATTCTCGACGTGGGATGTGGCGGCGGGATACTCTCTGAGGCGTTGACGAAAGCCGGCGCGCGCGTAACAGGCTTAGACTTGTCCGAGGCGTCTATCGAAGTGGCGAAGCGGCACGCGCAGAGTCAGAATCTGCAAATTGATTATCGTTACGAAAGCGTTCAAGATGTGGCGGATATAGAGGCAGGCACGTTCGACGCCGTCGCTTGTATGGAAATGCTCGAGCATGTGCCGGAGCCGGGCAAGGTTGTGGCGGCATGCGCGAAGGCGCTCAAACCCGGCGGGCAGGCGTTCTTCTCCACCATCAATCGCACGCCCAAAGCGTTTCTGTTTGCCATCGTCATGGGCGAATACGTTTTGCGTCTGTTGGCGCGCGGCACGCACACATACTCGATGTTGATCCGCCCCAGCGAACTCAAACAGTGGAACCGCGAAGCGGGGCTTGATTTTGCGCGCCTCGCCAGCCTGATGTACAATCCCATCACGCGCGGTTGGAAGGTTGCGCCGAATAAAGAAGACGTGAATTACATGGCGCATTTTATAAAAAGCAAAAGCGCAAAGTGAACTTTGCGGTACGTATTGGAGACACTACAATGAAACGATTTTTCGCGCTTTCGAGAACTACTCACGGAGTGTTAGACCTCGCCATGCCGGGCTTTGTAGCCCTGTTGTGGCTTGGCGCGTTCCCCCCCGTGTTGACAATTATTCTTTCGATCTTCACCGCCTTTGCGGCGTACACTGCTATTTACGCGCTCAACGACCTCGTCGGTATTGCCGTTGATAAAGAAAAATTTGCTGGCGGCATCAACGCTGGTTATTCGGTGGAGGCTTCCGATTTGCGATACCCGCTTGCGCAAAACGCCCTTAGCGTTCGCCATGGCGCGCTTTGGTTCGCGGGTTGGTTCATCGCCGCGATGATCGGCGCATACATCCTCAATCCTTTCATCGTCGTCATCCTCGCCCTCGCCGCGATCCTCGAAGTGATCTACGTGTTACTGCTCAAGGTCACGTATCTGCGCACCTTCGTCAGCGGACTCGTCAAATCGAGCGGACCCATCGCCGCCATCTTTGTGGTTGACCCCAACCCCAACCTCTCAAAAGTTTTGCTGGTTCTCATTTGGATCTTCGTGTGGGAGATCGGCGGGCAGAACATCCCCGCGGATTGGAACGACACGGCGGAAGACAAGCGAGTCCACGCCAAGACTATCCCGCTTCACTTTGGGACCCAAACCGCCGGCATCATCGTGCTGTTTGCCCTCGCTCTCACTGTGACGTTCAGCCTGCTCCTGCCTCGCGTCTCGCCGCTGCCCCTCGGCTTGCCGTATCTGCTCGCTTCCGCTTTTGCCGGCTTGGCGTTGCTCCTCAAACCCGGCTTCGATCTCTACAGTCAGCAGAGCGAAGGGCGCATGGCGGCAATGTTATTCGACCGCGCCAGTTTTTACCCCATGGCTCAACTGGCGATCATTGTGGCGTTTGTGATCTTTTTGTAGATTCTGCTCTCAATGTGATTTCATTTTGAGACTATGGACAGACCGTTTTCAATTCTGCAATTCATCTCCGAAATTATCGAATCTTACTCATCTTGTAGTAAAATCGGCATTGAAAGAGTTTGACAATTTTGTTCCTGTCTGTTCCGTGGGGAAGGGATGGTCATCAAGAAACGAAATCTCGAAAACTCCAAACTGAGTCCGCGTTATTTTTTACTCTCTATGGAGAACCGCATGCGCAATCCGAAAACAAAATTCGATCTGCAATGGAAAGTGTTTCGTAGCCGCTCCACCGAATGGTGGAGTCTGTTGGCTGAGCACGACCTGAAAAAAATCGACAAAGCAGACGATAAACAGAATCGATTCGTCACCCTGCTTCAAGTCAAATATGGGTATACCCGCCAGCAAGCGCAGGAAGAGATCAATAACCGCTGGATGGCGTTTTACATGGCGAGAAAAGTTGCTGGGTAAAACGTACGACTAAAATAAAATGAAAGCGGTCTCGGATGCGCCGAGACCGCTTTATGTTTCTATTGATAGAGGAATTGGGCTTTATCACGTGGCATTGCAAATTCGGTTTGCCAATTGAAAATGCCGTTATACTTCGATCATGAGACAAGCGGAACTTGCGATTACCGCCGAAAAACTTGCCCGCCTCGGCGCGGACTTTCACGTGACCGTCCTCCGCGATTGGGGGAGCGGCGATGAGTCCCCGGATGGCGCATGGAAAGAGGGATTATGGTCGCTCGCCGAGTTAGACAAATTGCACGATTCGATTTCACTTCTGGCGAATCTGTTTGGCGGAAGCGAAAGTTTCCTCAAGAAGGTGGGAAACGTCACCGTGAAGAAAGGCGAGATCGGCTCGCACGGAGGGGAAGCACAGCACGGAAAAATTACGTTATCGAGCACAAGTTCATTCTCCGCGTGGACGGTTGTCCACGAGTTCGCTCACATCTGGGACGAAAAGAGCGGCTGGGAATTATCCCGCCAGCTCGAACGTTACACCGGCGGGTACACGTCCCGATTTTTCTCATGGGTGAAAAAATATTTGCGGCTTGCCGATCTCAATGGCTTCACCAAAGCGGAGGAACCCGGCAAGCGCGGACGCCTGCCCGGCTGTAACGCGCGCGGCTACTTCTACGGCGACAAACCCAGCGGCTCGAACTGGTCCTTCAACCGTGTGGAGGATTTCGCCGAGTCGGTGGCGATGTACGTCGGTTGGGGAAACGACAATCCATTACGCGAACAGGCTCACGCAAGGATCTCGCGCTATGAACTTGCGAATGGGGAGGTTGATCCGTTCTTTCGGACGAAGGATAACTGGGCGGATTATGCAAAATATTTTTACCCCGATGGCGGGGATTACTCCAAGATGAAGAGGTGGAGGTTTGTGGAGGAGGAGTTTCAGTCGTCGATGCGTCAGAGTTTTGGAGGTGAAAAATGAGTGGGTTTGATTGGCAAAAAATTGTAGTTGATGCAATTCCTTCAATACTCAGCGGTTTGGTGATTGCCCTGATTGTTTATGTGTTAGATGAAAGGAGAGCAAAGAGGGATCGGCGACTATCTGACTTTCGAATTGCATCAAACTGGGAAGTATCGAAACCTAAGCCAAGTATGCGGAACTTTCATTTGTCAGGAGAAAACTTGTCAGGCTATGATTTATCAAATGCAAATTTGGAAAGCGCTGACTTAAGCAAAGCTGGTCTGTGGGCAACTAATTTAAGTAGAGCAAATCTTCGAGGAACAAATTTTTATGGTGCAGAGTTTGTGGGTACCATCATGAAAGATGCAGTTGCTATTCATGCTAACTTCTCGAAGGTAGTGATTAGACGGCATAATCACCCAGACTTAGATCAAAAGCCTGATTTTTCTAACACCATTTTTATAGCATGTGATTTTCGACGTGCAAGACTGGAAGAGGCAATTTTTCTGGGTGCGAAATTTCGCCGTGCTGATTTTTCAGGGGCCACTTTAGTAAAGTGTGATTTCACAGGGGCAGATCTAAGTGATTCAAAATGGAAAAATGTAAGACGTGTTGAAAACTGTGTTTGGAAGAAGGTGAAGGGCGCTTCGGTCGATAATGTTCCGCCCGAATTGTTGAAGGAGATAGAAAAGCAGAATTTTAAATAACTTTGAAGAAGAGTTTAGGGTCTGGTTGGTGCTGAGTCTTCCTGCGTCGGTTATAATTCCCCCTCGGAGACCACTCATACATGGAAATCATCTGGTACGGACATTCCTGCTTCCGTCTCACCGAGCGCAATTATGCAATAGTGATTTTGGAAATATACAAAATCGAAAAACGTCCGACGAATTTTCGTCGGACGGTTTGTTTCTACACTCTTGTGCCTGCGATGTGCAGGTCTGCCAGTGGCAGGGAGTTTGTTTCCAGCCGCGAGAGGTCAACGATCTGGCTGGCGCGGTCAATGTCAATGCCGGCGATATTCCCTTGCGCGTCAAAATCTACCACAACGCCCGGGGCGACTTCCTGTGAATCGGAACTGGTTTTCGCGGAAAGATCAATATAAAGCGAATCGGTTTCGGGATAGTAATTGAGTTTCATATTACGCCTTGAAATTTCTATCAGGAAAGGCGTTCAGTACGGTCTCGCCATTGATGCGGATTTTTATGTTTTCGTCTCATCCGACGGTCATCGAGCCCCTGCGAGCCTGCCTACGTCTCGATCAATTCCTCGATTTCTTTCAAGACAGATTCCAAGGTAGGCACGTCCGCCGCGATAACATCGTTGTCTCCCACGTGTTTGTGATGAGGCGCGGTGGGCAGGTTGGGGAAATGGTCAGCGTCATCATAACGAAAAATGGTACTTCCGTTGGCGCGCATGTATTGAAAGACATACATGTACCGATCAGCGGGCTTTCCAAGTTTTACATGAACAAATTCACGGAAGTGTAAACGTGACCCATCCTTAAAAACCAAATCCCCCTTCAAAAAGCCTGTCTCCCTATCGCGGTAATCGTATTCGACCTCGGGCGATTGAGAGTAGGAGAGACTGTGCAGTAACGCCCTAATGCTTTCAAAATACTCTTCGATCATTTGATTTTGGCTTCTTTGAAGGCATTGAGTTTTTCTTCCAACAGGCGCAGGGTCTTGATCTCGCCCTGCCATTCGATGAAGTCGAGCGTTTCTTCGAGATCACCAGGCTTGAAGCGGCGCTCGAACTCAGCAGTGCTCATGCCAAATTGTTTCTCGAAAGCCTGCAATTTGGCGCGTGTTTTTTGGATGCCGTGCTCGACATCATAGACCGTGTTCTCGATAACCGAGCGAATCAGGGGTTTAAGTCGCTTGGCATTCGATGTTTGAATGGTAATTTCCTGTAACATTTCGTTCTCCTAAACGTTGATAAAGATTATACCATTGCCAATCTGCTAAACTCTTTGCCTTGCATTATAATTCCCCCTCGGAGACCACTCATACATGGAAATCACCTGGTACGGACATTCCTGCTTCCGTCTCACCGAGCGCAACATGGCGACGGTGGTGACGGATCCGTTCGACAACAAATCTATCGGCTACTCGGCTCTCAAACTGAAATCGGACATCGTCACGGTCAGTCACGACGCGCCCGGTCACAACAACGTGGACGCGGTCAAAGGCGCGTCGCACGTCATTGACGGGGCTGGCGAGTTCGAGATCGGCGGCGTCTTCGTCACCGGCGTGTCAACCGACGGCGGCGGGGCTGGCAAGAAAAAAGGCAAAGGCTCGCCGAACAACACGATCTACGTCTTCGATTACGACGGCATCACCGTCGCGCATCTCGGCGACTTGAAGCAAACTCCCACCCAGTCGGAGATCGAATCGCTCGGCACGATCAACGTCGCGCTGGTGCCGGTCGGCGGGGGAGGCGGATTGAACGCGGCGAAAGCGGCGGAGGTCATCAGCCTCATCGAGCCGAACATCGTCGTGCCGATGCACTACTCCACGCCCGCGGTTAAACTCTCGCTCGACTCGCTCAGCAAATTCGTCAAAGAGATGGGACTGTCGAAGCCGGAGACTCAGGCGTCCCTGAAGGTGACGCGCTCCGGTCTCCCCGATGAAACGCACGTCGTCGTGTTGGAATATCAGGCGAGTCAATGATGATATGTCATTCTGAGCGAAGCGAAGAATCTTCGGTGTTGCGAGCAAGACTCTTCGGTCGCAACGAACGCTCCCTCAGAGTGACATAAAAGGAAACAATGGCAGTCAAAGTTTTGATGACATGGGACATCGCCGGTGACCGCGACCAGGAATATTTTGAATTCATCATCGGCGAATTCATCCCCGGTGTGCAGCGCATGGGCTTGCAACCCGCCGAAGCGTGGGCGACCATCTACGGCTCATACCCGCAGATTCAAGTCGGCTTGCTCGCGTCCGACGTGATGCAAGCGCGGCAGATCCTCGACTCGAACGACTGGGTCACACTGCAAGACCGCCTGTTCGGCTACGTCAAAAATTTTTCATACAAAGTCGTTCCCGCTCGCAGTGGATTTCAATTCTATTCGCCGAACAATTAAATGAAATCGCGTTGGATTTATTTGTTCTCCTCAATCGAGGGCGCGGTCGCGATGGTCGCGCTCCTTTTGATTCCCTCCGAAGGCGCCACGCTTTCGCCCGCGCGTCTTGCCCTCATCGCGATCATCTTTTCTTTCATTCTGATGTCGGCATGGCTGACGTTCCGCCCGCCTCAACCTGATCGCCTCGCGCGGACTCTCCTCATCCTCCTCGGCGCGATTCTCTCTCTGACGTTCAGCCTGCTCCTGTTCCTTCTGCGTTATCTCAGCCCCGACTCTCTCCTCCCGCTCTACACGCGACTTGCTCCGTTGCTGTGGTATCTGCTCATCCTCTCGATTCAACTTACGTTCTACCTCCTCTACCTCAAAAACGGATTTCACCTCGCCTCGCTCAAACAAAACAAACCAATTTTCCTCGCCTCGCTTGTCTCATTTGCCGTATTTGCTCTTTTGCTAATTTTTATCTCCCTCACCAAACTCGGCATCACCAAAGACACCGCCTACTGGGGCGAACCCGGCGTCTCGATTCTTGGTTGGCAATTCATCCTCTCGATCCTCCTCGGCGCAATCATCCTCATTCACCAATTACTCAATTACCAATTACCCAATTACGCAGTACGCAATACGCAGTCTTCTAATTCTCCAATTCTCTCAATTCTCCTTCCTTTCTCCATCTACCTCACCGCCTCCGCCCTCTGGCTCTCCGTCCCGATCGATTCGCTCAAAAACAGTTTCTACGCCCCCATCACGCCTCCATACACAACCCCATTCCCATATTCCGACGCGGGCTTCTACGACTACCTCTCCCAATCCCTGCTCATCGGCACGGACTATCTTGGAAGCATCGCGCCGCGTCCGCTGTATGTGACGTTCCTCGCCGCGCTTCATTTCTTGTTCGGGCAAGATTACGTCAAAGTCATCGCCGCGCAGACGTTGGTCTTCGCATTATTTCCCGTTGCATTGTATTTTCTTGGAGCGAAACTCCACTCCCGCGCCGCCGGTGTGACGGTCGCCCTCTTCGCCATCTTCCGCGAGTTGACCACGCTGTGGATCTCCTCGAACACGCGCACTGCCAGCACGAAGATGTTCATCACGGACTTCGCCACTTCGATGGGAATCGCGTTCGTGATGCTCGTCGTCATCCGCTGGTTTGAACGCCGCGATGTAAGATCGGCGATCCTCGCGGGCGGATCGTTCGGTCTATTGTTATTACTCCGCACGCAATCTCTCATCATTTTGCCCTTTGTTTTTATCATCGCATTCTTTGCCTATCAAAAGAAAATAAAAGAGTGGCTCATCGCCTGTGTTGCGTTTGGGTTGGTGATGACCGCGACGATCACGCCCTGGCTGATCCACAACTACCGACTCGTTGGCGCATTCGCCTTCGACGACCCTTCGCAGATGGCGGTCATTTTTTCGCAGTATTCCTTTGAAGGGAATCTGGACATCAGCCAATTCGATTTTGAAAAGGAAAGCCTCGGGGATCGTCTGCTCACCTTCACGCTGGAAAACCCCGGCTTCGTCGCTGGTTTTGTGACGAATCACTTCCTCA
>JAJTXU010000074.1 GCA_021462845.1 Anaerolineales bacterium | reverse complement strand
CTTTTGCCGCGAATTTCACTAATTCACGCGAATTTTTAAAAAATTAGCGGAAATTCGCGTAATTCGCGGCTTGGTATTGGGGTTTTGCGTAAGTCCTATGATAATGAAACTCCCTCTCAGTTGAGAGGGAGTTCTTATTTTGGTTGCTGGAAGGTGAGTTTGAACCCGCCGAAATAGTTTTCTCCCGAGGATGTCTGGCAGGCGGGAGCGATTAACCCCGAAGCGGCATCGCTCCCTTGCGAAAGTTGCACAGAGTAGGCGATGTTCGGCGTCATCAGGAAGTCCGCGTAGCCGTTGCCCAACTCGGGTTTTAGACCGGTGAAAAAGCGGTCCTCGTTCGCTTCCCATGTGATTCGGATTTCCATACCCGGCATTTGTCTGCGATTTGAATTTAGCACAAGCACTTGTAATAAACCGTCCGGCAGGTTCGAATCGCACAAGGATTCTTGCGCGATCAACTTGAACGGAACGCCAATGGTTGGGATCGGGGTTTGTGTGGGTCGAGGCGTGGATGCGACCAGCAGGGGTTGAGTTGGGGCAATTTCAAGCGTTGCGGTAACAATATCTTGCGTGGATGAGGTTGGAATCGGGGATGCCGTGTTTTGCGGCAGGGTGGGTTGTATGTTTGCAACCTGCGCAGTTGATGTTGGCAGTGGGGCAAGGTCGATGCCGTTGCCTTGTAAAGCCGCAGACAGAAGCGCCACCTGGTCGGCGCTTTGAAATTCTGCGTTGGCAAGCAGGCGTTGCGCTTGCGCGTTTAGCGCTTCGATAGGATCGGCGTCGTCAAGCAGGGCAAGGCGGGCTTTGGCGCGTTCTAAATTCCCGGCGCTCACATAGGCGGCGGCGATGGCGGAACGGTATTGGTCTTTGAAATCGTCGCGCAGGGCGCTGGGAACCGCGTCGACAATTTGAAGGGGCGAGATTGCCCAAGCGTAGGCGAGGCCGGCTCCAAGTCCGAGAAGAAGCGCGAAGAGGGCCTCCCAGGGGAAGCGGCTCATGGAATCCCGCTCCAGGCTTGGAGGGCGGTGACGAGCGCTTGAATCAAGACGAGGTCTGCCTCGGCGAATTGGTTCGCGCGCGCGTAAGCCAACGCTTGCGATGCGATGGATGTGGGGGATTGCGAGCCGAAAATGGCGAGTTGCCGCGCAGAGATGCCGGGGTCGCGGTGTGAGTGATATGCCTCGGCAACCATCAACACGTAATCGGTTTTGAAGTCGGCGCGCAAGGTGTCGGGTGTGAGGTCGAAGAAATCGACCGGGTCGATGATCCACCCGTATGCAAGTCCGGCGCCGATGCCGATCACGAATGCGAGGAAGATAAACAGCCAGCGATTGATTTTCATGGATAAATATCCGGGCAGGTGATCGGCGGCACCCAGAAACACTTCCTTACCGTTGCTGTCTTTCGACCCTGGCGGGTTTCGAAAGGCTCTGCCGCGCCGGTCCTGCCCGGACGGGCGAAGGATACCCGATGTGGGGAGGGGTGTCAATTAGGATGAGGGAAAATTAAAATCAAACAGCCAGCGTGATTTGTCCGCTGGCTGTTCTTCGTCTTGCTTAATTATTCAAACGCACTTGCGTATTCCACCCAAGCCAGTAATGCAGGAGATCGTTCATGAGTTGTTTGAATTCGGGATAGCCGACCGGTTTCACAAGATAACTATTTGCGTGGTTGTAGTAGGCTCGCGACACATCTTTCTCCGCTTCAGAGGTGGTCAGGATGATCACCGGGATCGCTTTCAGCGTTTCATCTTCTTTGATGGTTTTTAATACATCGATCCCGTCTACCTTGGGCAGGCGCAGGTCGAGCAATATGATCTGGGGGCGCGATTTATTCTCGGGGTTGGAGTATTCGCCTCGATGCTGCAGAAAATCAAGCGCCGATTGTCCATCGAAAAAATGCTGGACTTCGTTGGTGATACGATGCTCTTCGAGGGTGCGGATGACAAGTTCGGCATGGTCCGCATTATCTTCCACGAGCATGACAAGGTAGGGTCTCCCAGTAGTTTTCGTCATAATTTATATCTTGTTTCGGAACATTCTAACTCATTTCCGGCTTTTGGCGGCGACTAAATGTCCCAAATTCACAACAAAACCGATAGGACAGTCGTGTTATAATTTTGACCGCGATAAAACGCTCATTCAACCTGGAGGATGTACCATGGAAATTTCGACTCAGGAATTCAAACATTGTGAAATGATCAAAGTCAAGGGCCGGGTGGATAGCGCGACGGCTCCACAACTTGCGCAAGCCCTCGAGAAGGCAAATGAGGACGGCAAATACAAGTTGGTGATGGATATGAGCGAATTGGAATATATGTCCAGCGCGGGCTTCCGCGCTTTGCTTGCCGCGCAACGCAATGCAAAGAAATATAATCGCGGCGAGGTTGTGCTTGTCGGCGTGCCGGATCGGATTCGTGAAGCGCTTGAACTGGCCGGCTTTACCGAGCTTTTCAAAACCTTTGACGACCCCCTGCATGCTGTTGGGCATTTCTAAATAGCGGAGCCCATTTCAGGTTGGAGAAAGAGACGAAGGCAACGAAAGAGGAGCCGTCCTCAGCCACCGGTTGAGGCGGCTTCGGTTCTATCGGATGCAGACGGTCCAATTCCAGGCAAAGTTCGACTTCCTCGACGAGATCCGTGAATTTGTGGGAAACATCGCCCGCGAAAACGGCTTCGACGATCAGGCTGTTTACCACATCCAGCTTGCCGCCGACGAAGCGGCATCGAATGTGATCGAACATGCCTATGGGGGCGGCGCGGATGGAATGCTTGAGATCTCTTGCGGCGTGAAAGCGAACACCCTGACCATTATTTTGGTCGATCATGGCAAATCTTTCGATCCGTCGGAGGTGCCGTTGCCTGATATCCAAGCCGACCTGGGCGATCGTAAGATCGGGGGACTGGGAATTTTCCTCATGCGCAAGTTGATGGATGAATTCGAGTACGTTTCAGGCGCGCGCGGTAATACGCTCACAATGACCAAAAGAAAGGCATAAGCATGAAGCAGTCCTCATCGTCAGATTGGCGCGATCTTGCCCGTCTGGGAGAGCAACTGCTCAGCGCCTCCTCGCTTGCCGAGCAACGTATCCGCGTTGTTGATGTGGCGTCGCGCTTGCTCGGCGGCGACGCGGAGTTGTGGCTGTCTGAATCCATTTTCCGACTGCCGAACATCTTCGATGGAACAACTGCCTCGATCTTTTCACCCGAGCCGCCGAGCAAAGGTATGCAGCGCGCCATTGCGAGCGGACGAATCGTGACGGGCAGTAAAGGCGGGAGGTCGAACAACACGGCGCATCATTCGTGGGCATCGATCCCTCTGATCGATCGCGGCGCCGCTCTGGGGGCGATTCAAATCACCCGTCCGAAAGGACCCGTTTTTAAGCGGGACGATATTAACCTGCTTGAGGGGCTGGCAGGCATGGTAGCCGTGAGCCTCACCGCCTCGCACCGGATTTCGGTTGAGCAATTTCGATTGAACCAGTTAAATTTGGTGAGTCAGGTGAGCGCGCAGATCGCGAATGTGCTCGATGTCGACGAACTTTCGGAACGCGTCACCCAACTCATCCAGGAAACATTCCACTTTTACTATGTGGCAATTTTTACGGTTCGTGATAATTCTTCCGCCAATCTCCGGTTTCGTTCGAGCGCCATGGCGCAGCGCAAGGGGAAATCAAAAGCAAAGGTGGCGCTGGATGTGAAGATCGGGCAGGGGTTGATCGGTGAAGCCGCGGCAAGCGGCGAGCGGATCGTCGTCCCGAACGTGAAAAAGGACGCTCGTTTTCGATTCATCGAAGTGTTGCCGGAAACACGTTCGGAGGTGGTCATCCCGCTTAAGACCGAGGGGCGGGTGCTTGGCGCGCTGGATGTGCAAAGCAATCAAGTCAATGCCTTTCACGCGAACGACCTGTTGATCCTCAACGCGCTGGCAGACACGATCGCGCGGGCAATCGAAAGCGCGCGGCTCTACCGCGATCTGCGCCGCCATTCGGACCATCTTGCATTGATCGCCGACGTGGGCCGCAGCGCGAGCGCCTCGCTGGAATTGAACACGCTCATGAAGAATGTGTCGGATTTGATCCACGAGCGATTCAAAATTCCTCATGTGCATTTGTTTACTGTCCATCGCAACCGCCGCGTCATTGAATACCAGGCGGGCAGCGGCGAGCGCGACGCGGGTTCGGAGGGGTTCGCGATCTCGATGGATAATCCGTTGGGCATCATTCCCTGGGTGGCGCGCGAAGGGAAGACGGTGATTACCAACGATGTGCGCAAGGATAAACGCTATGTGCCTTCGCCTTTTCCGCCGGAAAACACCAAATCTGAAATTTGCGTGCCATTATTGTATGATGACGAAGTGGTCGGCTTGCTCGATATTCAAGCGGATCGTTACAACGCCTTCACGACCGAGGATAAATTCATGTTCGAGGCGGTGGCAGATCATATTGCCATTGCTATTCACAACGCCGCTCTCTACCGTTCGGAGCAATGGCGAAGGCGCGTGGCAGACAGCCTGCGCGAAGTTGCCGGCTTGATCTCGGCAGACGAAGATGTGGACGATGTGCTGGATGTGATCCTCGCTGAATTGGAGCGCAACCTGCCTGTGGATGTATCCGCGATCTGGTTGCTGGAAGACGATCAGTTGTACCTTGCGGCGAGCCATAATATCGATGAAGACGTGCTCGAAAGAACGCTGTACGGCTCGGCGGAAGCGTACGATGGATTGATGCAAGTCGTTCACTCGCAAAATACAGAGATCCGAAAACCTACAGACCCGCTCTGGGTTTCCGGCATGGCGGCAGGTTTCAATCAGAATTATTCCGCGCTGGCTGTGCCGTTGCGCGTGGGAGACCAACCCTTTGGCGTGATCACCCTTGCTCATAACGCGGCGGGCAGATATGGGCGCGAAGCGCAAGCCGTTGCCACAACTTTTGCCAGTTATGCGGCGGTTGCCATCGAAAACACGCGCCTGTACGATGTGGCTCAGGAACAGGCGTACGCCTCGGCGGCGTTGTTGCAAGTGGCGCAGGCAATTGTCAGCCTGAATGATCTCGATGAAATACTCGGCACCATCATCCGCATCATGCCGATCCTCACCGGTGTGCAACGCGCCGCTTTGTATCAATGGGATGCCTCTCATGAGCAATTTGCGCCCACGCAAAATTATGGGCTGAGCGTCGAGGATGAAAGGCAATTCTGGGAGCGGTCGTTTTCACCGGGTGAATTTGCCTTCCTCGATTCGTGCCGCGGCGCCACGGGAATGTTGGCGTGTCAACTCGAAGGGCAGGGAGGGCTACAGGCGTGGTTATCAGCCAGCCCGTCGGAGGAAGCGAATCTTGCCAATCCCAATGCTTTGCTGTTTGCCGTCCCGATCGCCGTCAAAGATACGTTATACGGCGTGATGCTCATCGAAGAGGCGCAAGGCGGTTTGCGTTTCCGCGCCCGTCGTCTGGAAATTATTACAGGGATCGCCCAACAAGCCGCATTGGCGATTCAGAACGACCTCCTGCAAAAGGAGATGGTGGTGCGCGAACGCCTCGAAACGGAAGTGCAGTTGGCTCGCCAAATTCAGCAGACCTTCCTCCCCGACGCGCTCCCGCAAGTGGAGGGCTGGGACTTCTCAGCCCGCTGGAAAACGGCGCGCCAGGTGGGCGGCGATTTCTACGATGTGTTCGACCTGCCCAATGGGCGGATCGGTTTGTTCATTGCCGATGTGGCAGATAAAGGCGTGCCCGCCGCGCTGTTCATGGCGCTCACACGGACGCTGGTGCGCGCCGCGGTCCTTGAAACCGAGTCGCCTGCCCAGGCATTGGCGCGCGTCAATGAATTATTGATTCCCGATACGCGCCAGGGAATGTTCGTTACGGCGGTTTATGCGGTATTGGATACTGGAAGTAACGAGTTAACCTACGTCAACGCGGGGCATAATCCGCCGATCTGGGTAAGGCGCGATGGTTCGATTGAAAAACTCACCCGCACTGCCATTGCCCTCGGCGTTTCGGCGGATCATAGCGTGGAGCAGAAGACCATCCAACTTGCTGGCGGTGATAACATCCTTTTCTACACCGATGGTTTGACCGAATCGTTCAACAATGAAAGCGAGTTCTATGGGGAGGCGCGGCTCATCGATGCGTTGTTGGCAAACACTTGCACAACGGCTTCTGAGTTGATCGATGTGGTGGAAAAATCTCTGCTTGATTTCATCCAGGATATGCCTCCCGCCGATGATTTGACGATGCTGGTGGTGCGAAGGGTTTGAATGCGCAATGATATTTTGTTTTTTTGGCGCTCTCGTATTTAACGGGAAACAGCCTTAACCCGAAGGACACAAAGTAGGCAAAGAGCCTTTGATTTTATGAGTGTTTCTTTTGTGACCGTACGGGCAGACCGTTCGAAGTGAAAGATGGCGCAACCAAGAAGCACTACTCCCCGCAGGGATGATGGTTGCGGTCAACGACGGAACGGGATTGCAATACCTCATCTCGACAAGCTCGATGCAACGACTCACCGACCACTGAGGTGGATAGTCAATGGGCGTGGTCCGTGTGCGCGTATTTCTCTGTGCGCGTTGACATATGGTTGCGCCGTACTATAACTGACGAAACAAAGAGGCAACATGAGCATCTGGTTCACCGAAGAACTTCACCCCTACTATCGCAAAGGGATTCGCGTCAAACGAATCCTTGCCGACGAGCAAACGCAATACCAGCATTTGCAAGTCGTCGAAACCGAATTTTTCGGCAATGCGATGATCCTCGACGGCATCATCCAACTCACCGAACGCGACAACATGGGCTATCACGAAATGATCGTCCACGTGCCGATGCTCGCGGTCGGCAAACCGAAGCGCGCGCTCATCGTCGGCGGCGGGGACGGCGGCTCACTGCAACAAGTGTTGCGATACGAATCGGTGGAGGAAGCCGTCGTCTGCGAATTGGATCAACGCGTGGTGGATCTATCGCGCGAACATTTTGCCGCCTCGTTCGGCGACCCGTGGGCTGATCCACGCGCCCGGCTGATCGTGCGGGACGCTTTCGCGTACCTCGAGGAGAATCCCGGTCAATTCGACGTGATCATCTCCGACACCACCGACCCCATCGGCATGGCGGAGCGTCTCTTCTCGGATGAATTTCAAAAACTCGTCGTCCGCGCGCTCGCCCCCGGCGGCGCGGCGGCAACTCAATGCGAGCAACCGTTTTTCGATACCGCATTGATCAAGCAAATTTACAGATCGGCAAAAGAGAAAACAAAACACCCCGCATATTACTACGCCAACATCCCCACCTACCCCGGCGGCGGAATTGGCTTCATGTATGTTTCCGATACTCCCTGGGAAAACGGATTGAAAACGCCATATCCACCGGGAGAAAACAAGTACATTAACCATGAAATTCACAGGGGGGCATTCGCCCTGCCTGAATTCTTTAGAAAAGAATTGTACGGCTGACCCGATCTCCGAGTCCGAGCGAACAACTCGGAGATTTGTTATCCACTTCAACTGATGGCTCTCTTCCGCCCTACATTTCTGTTCTGACGGAAGCCGAATTATGGCGAGGTCTTCACGCCGACGAAGTGGAGAGGCACGAATTGTTGATCGAGCGGTTCATTTCCCTGCCGCTTGATTCGGACGCGGCTCGGCTGGCTGGCTCGTGGATGCAAAATTATTCATCCATAGGGCTTGGATGGACGCCATGATCGCCGCAATGGGCGAGGTTTTTATCTGGGAACCAGACTTTCCCTCCAACCGTCTTAATTCATACAACAAGCATTCTTATGAAACTGGCGGACACGATGAATAACAAAATATCCAACCTGCTGCGACTCATCCTGGTTTCGGTATTCGTATTGTCGGGCTGCGGGCCGGTGACGCCCGCGCCCATAAACGTCGAACCGACAAAAGAACCGCCTTCGATTCAGGCGCAACCGGCTCAAGTGGGACCCTATCTGGTTGCGCAAGACCCGCCCGCCGGTCAACGGCTGGAACTTTCGCCCTCCCTTGAATTTACATTCGACCGCGACATGGATCAGACCAAAACGGCGGATGCCTTCACGCTTCTCGATGCGGAGAACAACATTGTATCCGGCGAGAAACTCTGGCTCGACGCGAAAACCTTTTCATTCAAACCGTCTTCCAAGCTTGAACCATCCTCCATATACAAAGCATTATTCTCAACTTCCGCCGTTTCCCTTGATGGGCAGGCGTTACAGGAGGAAATCCGCCTCGAATTGACGACCATTGACCTGCTCGCGGTGGGACAGGTCTTTCCTGTGGATAGGACGGAAGACATCGATCCCGCGACGAATATCACGGTTATTTTCAATCACCCGGTTGTTCCACTTCAAATTGAAGAAGAACAAAATGGTCTGCCTCAACCGCTGATCATATCGCCGGAAGTCGCAGGTCATGGGGAATGGGTCAACTCGTCGGTGTATGTGTTCGAGCCGGAGCAAGGCTTGCTAAGCGGGACCAACTACAGGGTCAGGGTAGACGCGGGCCTCACGGATGTGAACGGCGAAGCGTTGCAGAAATCCTACGCATGGAATTTCAGCACGCGCGCGCCGCTGATCGGCAACTTTGCCTTGAAGAATGGTCAACAGAATCCGCCGGAGACAATCGAAAACGTGTTGCTGGATCAGGCTTTTGTAGTCACCTTTTTACAGCCCATGGATGAAAAAAGCGTCCGCACTGCGGTCACTTTGGTGAATCGCGAAACAGGCAAATCGTTCCCGACCAAATTGACATGGGATAAGGAACTTACCACCCTGACCATCGAGCCGGTGGGCAGATATACGATCGCCAGCTTCTACGACCTGACCATTGCGGATACGGCGCGCGCGCGCGACGGCGGCAAGTTGAAGGATGGATGGAAACTCAAGTTCGGCACCGTGCCTCTGCCGAGGATCGTGGAGATCTTCCCTGAACCGGGTTCGAATGCTTCGATTTCCGGCGGGAAAGGGTTTCGCTCGGACATGACGATCACGTTTGCATCCCCGATGCGGTTGGACAGCCTAAAGAACAAGATCAGGATCACGCCCCAACCCAAAAATGGATTGCAGTGGTATTTCAATGATTCCACCTGGCAGTTGAATGTCTTTGGATTAGAGCCCGCTACTGAATATGTTGTGCGCATCCTGCCCGGCATGTCGGATATATACGGGAATACGATCAAGGAGGAGCGATCCTTTACATTTACAACGGGCGATTACCCTCCGTATGCGCGGCTGGTCCTACCGTGGACGCCGTTGGTCTACCGCGCCAAAGGAGTGCAGGAGGTGTACTTCGAGCATCAGAATCTCGATTCGGTTTCTGTCTCGCTGTATCGGTTGGAGTATTCCCAGTTTGCAAGTATGCTCTCCGGCAGTTCAGATCCCGTTAACTTCAACCCGAAGGTCGAGCCGCTCCGCGAGTGGACGCCGGATGTGGATGTGCCGCGCAATCAAACCCAGTATGAGAAGTTCATATTACAGGACGCGCGGGAGAAGCCGTTGCCGCCCGGATATTACTTTATCGGCGTGCAGGGAAAACCGCTGGATTACAAGACCCACTTCTATCAGGGATTCCTGTTCATCGTCGCAACGGATAACATCACGCTCAAGACATCGCCATCCGAAGCGTCTGCATGGGTGACCGACCTGGAAAGCGGAAAGCCGCAAGCGGGCGTTACGGTCACATACTATAACGAGAAACTGATCGAGATCGGCAAAGCCGTCACGGATAAGGATGGGCTGGCGTATCTTGATGGGTTGAAGGATCCCTCCTATGCGCGCGCGGATGGGAACGGTCACGGGGCATTCACCGCCATTGATTGGGGGAGCGGCGTGTGGGCGGGTGATTTTGGCGTCTATGAAAATTATTACTCGCCGCCCAATTCTATGTTTGGGTATATTTATACGGATAGACCGGTCTACCGCCCAGGTCAGGAAGTGTTCTTCAAGGGTATCGTTCGCGTGAACGACGACCTGCGCTACAGCCTGCCCAAAGCCGACAAGGTCTATGTGACAGTCATGCAATACGGCGAAAATATCTATTCCGAGTCCCTGCCGATTTCGGAACTTGGCAGTTTCGACGGGAAGATCGTTCTGGCGGAGGACGCGGCGTTGGGAACATACGACCTATTCGTGAAAACCAGCCCCAGCGCCGACCCGTTCAGTTTTCTTTCGTTCCGCGTGGCGGAGTATCACAAGCCGGAATTCGAGGTGAACGCCTCGTCAGACCAGGGGAACATCCTTGCGGGCGATCAGGTCAAGTTCGCTCTCGATGCCAAGTATTACTCAGGCGGAAACGTTGGAAATGCGCAAGCAGAGTGGTTCCTGGAGTCATCCCCGTTTTACTTCCAACCAACATCCGAGTATTGGAAGTTCAACTTCATGGACTGGGACCGGGATATATACTGGTCGCCGCAACAGGAAAGTGGAAGCGGAACGCTGGCGAACGGCGAAGGCGTGACGGATGAAGCCGGGCATCTGGATGTGACACAAACCTTGGGCTTGGACAAAAATCAGGTCAGCCGCACCGTCACGTTCAGCGCCAATGTAACGGACGTTTCGGGCAATGTGGTCAGCGGCAGCACAAGCGTCGTCGCGCACCAGAGCGAGTATTACGCGGGCGTTCGCGCGGTCAGTTATGTGGGAAAGCAAGGTGAGGAGACTCCATTTGAGGTGGTGGTGTTGGATTGGGACTCAAACCCCATCTCGAACCAAAAGGTCTCGGTTAAGTTTGTGGAGCGGCGTTGGTTCAGCGCGCAAGTCCAAGACAAGCAGGGGACGTTGAGATGGGAGACCTCGGTCAAGGAGATTCCCGTCACAACCGTGAATGCGGTTACAGGCGAAGACGGCAAGGCGGTCGTCTCATTCATCCCGCCAAGAGGCGGCGTCTATAAAGCCATTGTCACCGTGCGCGATACAAAGGGACATGCCTATCAAGCCTCCGCCTATACGTGGATTTCAAGCGAGGAGTATGTCGCGTGGCGGCAGACCAATGACCGCACATTCAATCTCATTGTGGACAAGGACGTATACTCTCCCGGCGATACAGCCGAGATACTGATCGCCCAGCCGTTCACGCATGACGTGTATGCTCTGGTCACATATGAGCGCGGGCACGTCTACAAACAGGATGTGATCCTGCTCAAAGGAAACAGCGCCACGTACAAGTTGCCCATTACGCCCGAGATGGCGCCCATCTCTTATGTCACTGTGACGGTCATCAGCGGCGCGGTAGCGGAAGGGACGCCTGATTTCAAGATCGGCATGGCAAGCATCCAAGTGGATACGAGTCATCAAGAGTTGGACGTGCAGGTGACCGCGAACAAAGAGTCTGCGGGTCCCGGCGACGAGGTCACGTATACCATCGAAACAAGGGACTATCGCGGCACACCGGTCTCTGCCGACGTTTCGCTGGCGGTGGTGGATAAAGCCGCGCTGGCGCTGGCTCCGATGAACTCGGAGCGGATCCTTGACGCGTTTTATCCCGATCAGGCATTGAGCATTCGCACCGCGCTGGGGCTGGTCTCGAACGCGGACGATTTCAACGCGGAGTATCGCGAGTCTATTCCCGACGGCAGGGGAGGCGGTGGCGGCGGGGAAGGGGAAAGCCTCGGCATTATCTCGGCGCGGCAGAACTTCAAGGACACTGCCTGGTTCGAGGCTCATGTTCTCACCGATGAAAGCGGCAAGGCGCAGGTGACGGTGACGCTGCCGGAGAATCTCACCACCTGGCAGGCAGACGCGCGCGCGGTGACGCCGGACAGCAAAGTGGGCCAGACCACGAGCGACCTGCTTAGCACGAAGCCTCTCTTTATCGAACTGCAAACGCCGCGCTTCTTTGTCAATGGCGATCAGGCAACGATCGGCGCGACGGTGCATAACAACACCGATAAAACATTGATCGTCCAAGTCTCGCTCGATGCGAAGGGTGTGGATCTGCTTTCGCCTGCGGCGCAGGAAGTGGAAGTGCCGGCTGGGACGCAACAGGTCGCGCGCTGGGAGGCAATCGTCCAAAGCGGAGCGAAGCGGGTGGACTTCACAGCGAGCGCGGTCAGCGGCGCGTATCAAGATTCCAGCAAGCCCGCGCTCGGCACGTTATCCGGGCAGGGCATCCCGGTCTACAACTACACCGCGACCGAAACGGTGGGCACGTCGGGCATGTTGCAAAACGCCAACTCGGCGACCGAAGCGATCCAACTTCCGCAAACGATAAACTTCACCGACGCGCAACTTACCGTCGAGGTTTCGCCATCGCTCGCGGCATCCATGCAAAGCGGGCTGACGTATCTCGAAGATTATCCGTATCTGTGCATGGAGCAAACGGTCTCGCGCTTTTTGCCGAACGTCATCACCTCGCGGGCATTGAAGAACGCGGGCATTGAATCGGGTTTGCAAAGCAACCTCGATGCGCAGGTGAACACCGCGCTGCAACGCATCTATGCCAAGCAACATTATGACGGCGGCTGGAACTGGTGGGACGGCGACCACAGCGACCCGCAGACCAGCGCGTATGTGGTCTATGGTCTGATCGAGGCGCAGGCGTCGGGTTACGATGTTTCAGCAAAAGTGTTGGAGCAAGGGATTCAATTTCTGCTCAACAATGCGCCCGACCTCAAGCGCAACGACCCCGAATGGAAATACAACCGCGCCGCGTTCCTGCTCTACGTGCTGGCGCGCGCCGATGAGTTGCGCCCCTCGCAGGTGAACTTCATTTACGAGCATCGGACTTCGCTGGGTCTGTATGGAAAGGCGTACCTCGCGCAGGCGATGCACATGCTGGACCCGCAAGACGAACGGAGCGCCTCGCTTCTTTCCGACCTTCAGTCTGCTTCCATCCTTTCTGCCTCCGGCGCGCACTGGGAGGAATCCAGCACAGACTATTGGAACTGGAACACCGACACGCGCACGACCGCCATCGTATTGAATGCCTTCGTGCAAATGGACGCGGCGAACCCGCTGACGGCGCAGGCTGTTCGCTGGTTGATGGCTCACCGCGATAGCGGACATTGGTACACAACGCAGGAAACCGCCTGGTCGCTGATCGCGTTGACCAATTGGATGAGCGCCTCCAATGAATATGAGACCGAGTACGCGTATGCGGTGGGTTTGAACGGGAAGGCGCTCGATCAAGGCAATGCCACGAAAGAGAATCTGACCGACACCGTCAAGTTGAAGATCGAATTGAATGAACTGTTGAAGGACTCGGCGAATTATCTCGTCTTCACGCGCGGCGACGGGACTGGCAATATGTATTACACCGCCTACATGAGCGCGGAACTGCCGGTCGAATCCATCGAACCGTTGGATCAGGGTGTGAGTCTGTCAAGACAGTATTTTGCCTTGGATAACCTCAAGAAACCCATTACGGAAATCCAACGCGGCGATCTGGTGCAAGTCCGCTTGACGGTCGTCGTCCCTGCCGGGGTGCATTACATCGTCGTGGACGATCCGTTGCCCGCCGGCTTCGAAGCCATCGACTCGACCATTCTGACCGATACCGCTGTTCCCAACTCATATACCCTCACCGACTTCAACGAACGCGGCTGGGGCTGGTGGTATTTCAGTCATATCGAACTGCGCGACGAGAAGGTGGTACTCTCGGCAGATTACCTGCCCGCAGGCACGTACGTATACACGTATCTCGCTCGCGCCAGCACAGCGGGAACATTCAAGGTCATTCCGCCCACGGCGAGCGAATTCTATTTCCCCGATGTGGGAGGTAGAGGGGCGGGCAGTGTGTTTGAGGTAAAGCCTTAGGCGGACTTTATCCGAAACCATCTAACTTCGTCAGCTCGTTAGGGATCAGTCGGTTTTTGGACGCAGATGAACGCTGACTCACGCTGATTCAAAAGAAAAAATCTGCGTTTTTCTGCGTTCATCTGCGTCCCAACTTTATTTACGATAGAGTCCATTGTTTGGCATGAACCGCGCGGCGGTTTTGGGTTACGGCTGACCTATCACTGTAATCGTCACAATCTCACTCTTCACCCTCTGTCCATTCACATTCATCCCCTCTGCCCAGAAGCGATGACTGCCAGCGGACAACGTCCACCAGGCTTGGTAAGGAGGGGAAGAAATTGTTGCGAGCAAATTTCCATCCACCCAGATCGTGACTTGCGAGATATCTTGCCCTGCCGCAACTTCGATCTGGATTTGTTGCGAGGCTGGGTCGAAGTTCGGGTCAATGCGATAGGTGGTTTCGGGATGGGGAGAGAGCAAGACCAGTTGATTCGCTTGTTGAGAAATATTCCCTGGCGTTTGAGAATAATCTGACAGTAAGGGTAGTCCCTGCTCATGCGCCCATTCCCGCGCTTCCACAGGGAGATTCAAGACAGTGATGGATTGGCGACGTTCGATGGGAGTCGAATCAGTCGCTAGGGAATTTGTCAGCGCATCCACCCACACTTGTTGATAGATCGAATCCGTTTGCGTGGGTTCTGTCCCAACGATGAACCATTCCTTGTATTGATTTGGGCAGGCTGACGTGGGGAGCAAGCCTGAGAGGTCGCACACCGTCAGTTGGATCAAACCATCGGGTCGCGCAAAGGGATGGTCGGGGCGTCCCTCCAAAAGTCCGCGCATCACTTCGTACCAGATGGGCGCCGCACCGGTGAGACCGGTCACATTGTGCATGGCTTCGTATCCGCTGTTGCCGACCCAGACTCCGACCACGAGATCCGGAGTGTATCCAATCGTCCAGTTATCGTGAAAGTTCGTCGTTGTCCCTGTTTTGACGGCGACAGTACGGTCGAGTTTGAGCGTGCTGTTCAAACCGAACCCGGTGGAGCGGGCAGAGTCGTCGCTGAGAATATCGCTGATGAGCCAGACCACGCGCGGGTCGAGAATTTGAAGCGGCGGATTCGATTCCGGTGTGTAGAGCAAGTGATCATCCGCATCGTGAATGTCCATTATGGACACATACCCGGTATAGTATCCGTTGTTGGCGAGTGTCGCATACGCAGTTGATAGTTCCAGCAGGCTGATCTGTCCGCCGCCCAACACGAGCGACAGATCATATTTCCCCGCGTCGCCGAGCGAAGTGATGCCAAGCCGCTGCGCCAGATTGATCGTGTTCTCGATCCCCACATGTTGCAAAGCCTTGACTGCCGGGATGTTCAACGAAGACCCCAACGCTTCGCGCACAGGGACGATCCCATGCTCGAAGCCGTCGTAATTCACGGGTATATACGATGTGCCATCGCGCAGGGTGAACGTTGTGGACACATCCAGGATGGGCGTCGCGGCTGTCCACGCGTCTGCGCGGGCGGGGTCGAGCGCCAGCGCGTATACGAACGGCTTGAACGCGGAACCGGTCTGCCGCGGCGAGATCGCCATATCCAGCGCGCCGTCAATCGAATCATCGAAATAATCCGCGCTGCCGACGAGCGCGAGGATCTCCCCGTTGCTTGGATTCAATACAACCAGCGCGGCATTATTGACGTTGTGGCTGAGCGCCGCGTCTTCATGTTTGAACCCCTCGATGCGCCGTTTCAAGATCTCCTCCGCGAAATGCTGCGCGTCGAGATCGAGCGTCGTCCGCACGATGAGACTTTGATCCGGCTGAAGAATTCCCTCCGAAGTCAGCCGGTCAATTTGATCTTTGATAATCCAGATGAAGTGCGGCGCTTCCATCGGATAGGGCAGAGGGTTGTAGCTCAAGGGGGTTGATTCCGCGTTGACGCGTTGTTCGCGCGTGATATAGCCCTGCTTCTCCATGAGTCCCAGCACGATGCTTTGCCTCTCCTTTGCCAGACTGGGATTCGTGAATGGGTTATAGACTCCGGGCGCCTGAGGCAGTCCCGCGATCAGCGCGCATTCGGGTAAAAGCAACTCGCTGGCGGGTTTGCCAAAATATGTTTGCGATGCCGCCTCGACCCCGTACGCCATGCCGCCGTAGTTGATCTGGTTGAGATACAAAGCAAGGATTTCATCCTTGGAAAATTTGCGCGTCATCTGCGCGGCAAGAACCGTTTCACGAAGTTTACGCCTCAAGGTTCGTTCTGTCCGCTCTTCCTGACTCAACAGGAGGGTACGCGCCACTTGCTGGGTGATCGTGCTTCCCCCCGCGATTGTTTCCCCGCCCTGAATGTTGATCCACAAGGCGCGGATCATCCCGGTCAAATCGAAACCGGGGTTGGTGTAGAAGTTTTTATCTTCCACCGCAATCGTGGCTTCCTTCAAGCATGGAGGAATGTTGGCGATGGAAAGAACTGTGTTTCGTCCGCCCTCCCGCGGAAGGATCTCATACAGTAATTGTCCGTTCCGATCCGTGATGCGGACACTTGGGGTTAGATACGATTCCGAAAGGGAGTCCAGCGAGGGTAGATCCCAAAAGACATAAAAAAAGAATCCCAAGATAATGACGACTCCCGCGATTAAGATTCTTGCGGGATTGGGTCGAAATATGCGCGAGCGATTGCCGTTGCTCATTCCATGAATTCTAACGCTTGTGTCGGTTTCGTTGTTCCATCGCAATGGAGCGGCGATGAGGGCGTTGCGTCGGAGACTGTTTTTATCTTTCCTCAACCCATTCCGTTGTTGACAGGAGCAGCGCCAATCATCGGCGGTATAATGTGAACAGAGACGTGAAAGGTTACCTATGGCGCTTCAAACGATTGACCAAATTCTCAAACGCGCAGACAAACTAACGCCTTCCGACCGGCTCTTGCTTGCCAGCCGATTGATCCAAGGCGTTCGGCTTGGCGCATTGCCCGAAAAACAAAAGCGTCGAAAATGGAGCGACGTGGCAGGGCTTCTGCCTTATCCCGCTCTCGGCATGGACGCGCAACGATACATCAGCCACGCCCGCAGCGACGATACCAGCCGCCGCGCGCGCGTCATTCGAGAAGGAAAATGAAACTCGCCGAGCAGATCGAATTGTTTCGGCAGGTTTTCCTCGATACCGCTCCCGTTATTTACTTCGTCGAGAAGAACCCTGATTTTGCGGAGAAAGTTAAACCGGTATTTTCTAAACTCGATGAGGGATCGCTGGTCGCTGTTGTTTCGCCGATCACGCTGGCTGAATGTTTGGTGATCCCCTATAAAATCCCCAACCCAGAGATTGCCCAGCTGTTTACCGACTTGCTCGTCAACAACGAGAATGTTTTATTCCATCCCATTGACGATTTGGTCGCAAGCCGAGCCGCCGACTTGCGCGCGCGTTATAACATTTCTCTCACTGACGCTTTTCAACTTGC
>JAJTXU010000073.1 GCA_021462845.1 Anaerolineales bacterium | reverse complement strand
AAGTTCCATTACAGGTAACGCCTCCAAACAAAGCGCGGCGGGATTGTACCAAAGAATGGATGGCGGACTTAAATTCTTGGTGAGTGTTTGGGTTGTGACTCAGGTTTCGTAGGGGAAGCGTGGGGGAAAAGGAGAATAATTTGTCTCATAAGAGACCACCTACCTATCTTGGCTCAATCAAGTAAATACCATTTTGAGACTCAGTCATCCAACCTTCAAGTCCATTATTTGTTCGCACATACCACCAGTTATTTCCGTCAATGCACTCCGGCCCATCCAAAATAGTGAGTGGCGTTCCTTCAGGTACTTTTCCGACAATGTTCTGGGTAAAACCAGGCAGGCTACGAAGGCGGGTATTACTGCCGTCAACTTGAGCCACTCGCGCTTGATCTCCAACAGAAATGCGCGAAACCGTTTCGGAGCATGTTTGTTGAGCAAAGCTCATAGGCTCTAAATAATATGTTCCTCCCTTACCCTCTGCCATCCATCCGCGAGAACCATTTGGGATTTCAATTTGCCACCATGTATACCCATCATTGCATTTGTATCCGCCGATGATCAAGAATCTAGTACCTTCAGGCAAACGGCCAACTATAGCGCTGGATGTCGTCGGCGATTTTCGTATACGAGTTGGAGTCCCATCAGTAAACGTAACACGCGCTGTGGAGCCGACGCCTACCTGCGACAGAGGTGCGCCTGAGCACAATGGAGTGTTGCTGAGCACTGGGGTATTCGCTCTTAATATACTTTCTGCAAAGCCATCTGTAAGGTGATATTCTCCTGTTTGCTCACCTACAATTGCATAGTTTAAATACTGCTGATTAGGCTGAATCAACTTTATAAGTAACTTACCATCAGGCGCTACAGTGAAGCCTTTCCATCCCTCAAATTTAAGCGTTGCATACTGTGATGAATACACAAACATTCTAATCTTCTCGTTCGGAGCAAAGTTGTACACCTGAATTTCATCATCAAACCCAAATAATGTTGCACCCGATTTAGTGATCCTACTTACCTTGAATCGATACTCAAGAGTTTGTGCGCCGTTCGAAAAGTTCACATGGTATTCGCCTGTCTCATCAAAAGCAGTGGGCAGGTAACTCCAGTAAAGCAGTCCAAAATCGGACTGCCAATTTGATCCGTATGATCCTAATTTTTCGGCGGGAATAGCTAGCCCTCTTGGGCTTATTGGAGTAATTCTTATTTCCTGATCTTTATCCCAGCCACAACTAACTACCCAGGCGCGCTCTAATTGTTCTACATCAAACCACTCGCTAATTATGGTAGGTGAATCAATACCTACGCAAGGGTCTTCTTGATCACTGCCGCCGCCTCGACCATAATACACAATCTCCTCAACAACATCATTAATATCTTCCGGCAGGGCTGTATTGACATTTGTTGGATCAAAAATAAATTCACCCGCTTCATCCGACACAACAGATTCATCGGTTGAAATACCGCCTCCTTGAGGTAAAGATTCCACAGGGCTACTATCTTGTTCTTCGTCAACACCTGTATCTGATGGATCAGGACTTGGAGCGCAACTAGCAAGAATCAATCCAACACAAACAATGATTCCGAAAAAATTTTTGATTCTCATATTTTCCTCCGCATGACCTACGGTAACGGATCAATCCAGTAATCCTCGTTGTCGCCTTCGCGTGCCCAGCCTTCAAACCCTTGCTCACTTCGGATGTACCACCAATATGAACTATCTGCACAAACAGGACCTTGAAGGATGGTTATCTTGCGTCCAGCAGCAATCACATGAACTTTCTCCGCGCTTAAACTGGGTTGCGCTCGTAATGAGAGTTGGGGAGCCATGCCACTTCGGGTGACTTCTGCATTCATACCGATCTGTAAGCGCGTTGGTTGTGTTCCTAAGCATGTAGGTATTATTGACAGATTAGCAGTTGACGTCGGAGGCAATTCTTCAAGAGGGCGTAGATAGTAACCATCCGATCCTGATTCCGGAACTATAGCATATTTACAATTGTTATTGACACAACGGACTTCCCATAAAAAAGTCTCATTCGCACAAGCCGCATTGGAAACAATTTGGACAATTTCGCCTTCTTTTAATCCTGAATATCCACCTTTAACCCATACGTGTTGGTTTGCATCGAAAGAAAATGTAGGCAGGTCATCAATTGTCACCTGTGCATATCCATTTGGCAAGACGCCAACAGGATTGCGGGTATTTTGACAATAAACATCTCCAGATTCTATATTAACGCTTACTTGACCCGAAAATTCACCGATTACAACATAGCTATCGTTGTTTTCAAGATTCAAAATTAAATCCCCATCATCATTTACTTGAAATTTCTTCCAGCCAACCAGTTTCGAGTTGTTAGAATTGGACGTGCTGTAAACAAACAACCGGACAATTTCATTTGGAAAAAAATTTATCAAAAGCAACTGAGACTCATGCAAATACAAACGGGCATCGGGAGGCTCGATCACCATAAATGGATATTCAAGTACCCAAGCATTGCCTGTAAACGTAATTGTATATTCTCCAACCGGATCATAGACTAAAGGCATATAGTCATAGGAAAGTTCGCCCATGTTTTCACTTTCGGTTTGGCGGACTATAGCCGTATCTCTAACAGTTGCCCCATTAGGCAAATTAACAACAACCTGAGCTTCTTCCCCAACTGTCAAGCCACAGATAGTAACAGAAACATTTTGCATCCACTCATAGGGTCTGTCTGCAAGATAAGTAAAAGTGGGACTCTGGTAATTGTTATAGTCACATACGCTTCCAGCGCCACCAAGCCCACCAAAAAAACCTATCTCTTGGATAATGTCATCGGGAGGAACTAGATTTAGGTCATCGTTTGTAAGAAACAAATCTTGGTTAGCGGCCGCCTCTGGTGCTTCGCTGCCAGTGAAAGGCCCCTTTGTTGGCTCTAGCTGAATGTCTTGGTTATTTTGTTCAGTAGACGGTGACAAGAATCCGCAAGAGATGATAACGATGGAAAAAATAAATACAAAACTTCTTCTCAACATCTTCTCCTCCGTAACCTTCACGGCGTTGACCGTAGCAACTCGGCATTAATTTCATTCAAGCGTTTTTGATAAACCGCCTGTCGTTCGGGGATTGGACTCAAAATTTCGACTGCTTTCTGATAATGCTCAGCCGCTTCAGGCAATTTGCCTACCAACCTATAAATAAGCCCCAGTCGAGCGTGGGATTCGCCAGCAAACTCATATACACGCGGGTTAGCCCCATCTCCATAAGCATCAATAACTTGTCGAAACTCAGAAACAGCCAGATCGAAATTGGGCAATTTCCCTGTAAAAGTTTTCAGCCAATAACATTGCCCTCGGGCAAAGTGGATTTTGGTTTCCGCCTCAGCAAGCGGAGGTTTCTCAGGAGATTGAACTGCTAGATCTAAATATTCAAAACATTTATCAAGCAATGTCTGATCGACATCATTGACATTTTGCGACGCCTCAAACGGCTTTAATGCGAGAATGTAATTCAAATTGGCGAGACCGATATATGGACGGGCATAATCTGGATTAATAGCAATTGCCTTCTCGAGCGAAGATTGGGTTAATTCGTAATTCTCCGCCTTACCCGCCGCAAAACCTATGAGCGCATAAAGAACTTCTCTGCCTTCATTATCTTGCCAGCCCTCAATCTCTTCAATGCCTTGCAATATAGACAACGCTTCGTCATATTCATGCACAGCGAAAAAGGTGAGACCTCTCGCAAAAGACGAAATAATATCAGTGCGTATCTGCATCTGCTTGTCAAAATTGAACTGCCAAGAAGGGCTGTCAGATCCCGGTAGAGAGAAGGGAGAACCTACATACTGACCTATGACTTCACTCCCTTCATGAAATCCCTGCGTATCTAGATAAAACTCTGGTATAACTTGCATACCATTTTCATTTTCTTCAACCACTCCATAAATGACCATATGAGCATGAATTTCTTTTGCAAGGGATTCTGCCTTCTCTGCCCGCTCTAGCGATGATTCTCCAACAATGGCATCCTTCAGCTCATCTGGTCCCCAAACTTCAACCTTTGGACCAACAGCAAGTTCTTGTAAATCATCTTTCAAACGGATCGTGATACCGCTCGCAATTGTGTACCCGATATCATCGCGCAGGTTCTCGCCCTTCTCATAAAAATTTACAACTGCGATCCTGAATTCTCCTGTCATAATCTCTTTTTGAATTGGCTTCAAGCTTAAAAACAACCATAGCCCAACACCAATAACCGTCACCAAAATAATCACGAATCCGAGTCTTTGCTCAAAACTAAAACGCTTGATAATCTTTTCATCCCAGAAGTTGTTTATAACAGTAGCAAAGTCGCCAATGACGAATCCTTGCGACTTCTTGATTTCAATATTTTTTTGTTTTGATCTTCTTTTTTCTTTTGGCGGCATGTTTCCCCTCTTCTACTTTTGTTTTTTGGATGGCTTTCGAGTTTTTAATTTCCTGGGTTGTTCATTTAGATTCATAGTAACTTTTGCATTGTCCCCAACGACAATCTGTTTGCTTCCCTTAATTTTGACATTGTATTTTGATGATGGGTTTTGCGACTTCAGAAGTTTAATCAACTCCTGTGCTAAGCCAAGAATCTCTTTGTCATTGGCAATACCAGATTCTTGGACAGACTTTTCCAATGGTTTCTGCCAGGTTTCCGGATCTTCCTTAGAGCCATCCAAAGCGGTTTTGGCTTTAGTGTCTTTACCAAATTTCTTTCGGACCAATCCTGCCAACCCTTGATAGGCGTCCTTTATCGCGGTCCCAGCAGTTTCTTGCAAGGCTGCTGTTGCGCCAGCAGTTAAAGCCGAAACGATAAGTGTTACTGGTTCCATCGTTCATCTCCCTAAAAGTTATGATGACTTACTTATGGTTCGCAAAGTATAGCACTATTTTCAATACCCTCCCCTAAAATACGCGCGGATCAGATCCGAAATATCAGCCGTCGTGTTCTGCCTTGCGACGGCAAAGAAGTCATACGCGGTGGCGCGTCCGCGCCCGTAGCGCGAGGCGTAATCGCGCAGGAAGGCGAAGAACGCATCATCGCCCATGCGATAGTTCAGCGCTTCCAAAAAGTTCGCGCCGTTGAGATAACTCGCATTCACATACGCGCGAAAGGTCGGCGCTTCGTAGATACTCGTATCCACATAGCCCGACGGACCGAAATAATTCACGCGCCACTGCCACCACCAATCGTACGAGTTGGGATAGATATATTCATAGAACAGCGCCTCGCTATAGACAGACAGCGCCTCATCGAGCCACGGCTCCGTGGCGGCGTCATTCCCCACCAGCCCATACCACCATTGATGCGCGATCTCGTGCACGCCAATCGCCACGAGATTACTGCGCGCCGAGCCGTCGTACTCGTTGTAAAACTTCGTCGCTAAAAACACCAACCCATCATATTCCTGCCCGTCGTTTAAATCCGATTGCACGATGGACAGACTCCCATACGGATACGGACCGAACAACGACTCGAACAACCCCACCGCGCGCACTGCCGCATTCAGGATGGCAAGCCCTTCCGTTTCATAACCGGGATAATAATACGCGCGGATCACCGCCGCCCCTGCGGTTGCTTCCACAAACTGGAACTGGTCGCTCGCCGAGAGGGCAAATGTGCGCGCGCCGAAGAGACGATAGCGAGTCCACTCATTATTCGGCTCCCCAACTCCGCTGGTGGCAAACACAATATTCCCCTCCGTGACGCGGACGTTCACTTCAAAGTCCGCCGCATCTTGCACGAGATGCTCGCCCAGATAATAATCGTCATGCAGAACCCAGCCGTTGCTATACGGCACAACGAATGGGAACCAATCCGTCAAATTGACCTGGTCTACATCGTAGCCGTACGGATGATCTTTCACTTTGGCGGGAATCGAAAGGTGGAAACGCATCGCCAGCGTCACCTGCGTTCCCGGCGCCAGAGACTGTGGCAAATAGACCGTCAGCCGGTGACCGTTCAAATCGTAATTCAATGCGGCGCCGTTGAGCAATATATTTTCGAGATTGAAACCGCCGTGATGGTTCGGTTCGACCGCCATCACCAGTTCGTTCAGCGGAACGCCTGCTTGATTCGTGTATCGAATCGTTTCGTCCACTGCAAGTTGATTTCCGTAATAATCGAGCAAGGCGAACAAGGTGTATTGCGTCCTCGATGTTTGCGGCGGCGACGTTGGCTGAGGCAGGGGCGTTGACGTGAATGCAAATGTCGGGGGCGGAGTGTTCGTCGGCGGTTCGGGTGTGAAAGACGGCGTCAATGTCACCGGTTGAAAAGGCGTCGGGGTTGGCGACGCGCCCAGGTCCTGGGTAACAACCACAAGCGTGGGAGGAAGCGCCTGTCCCCTTTGAGGCAGGTTGCAGGAGGCGAGAAAAAGTAAAAGGAGGAAAAAATTCAATCGAGGTGGAATTTTCATAAAATTGATAACAACCCTACATTAGTGGTTGACGTATCGAAACCACCAGTTAACAAAAACACACTTGTTGCGTGGTGGTCTCGATACGTCCCGCGATGCTTCGTCTTCGTGGCGCGAACATCACGCGCCACTCCGCTCAGCACGCGCGGGACTACTCGACCACCAAAGTTAGTATGTATTTTCAAAATACTTCGCCATCAGATCGGAAAGATCCGCCGAGGTGTGTTCACGCAAGACGCGGAAGAAATCAACCGCTGTCGCGCGACTGTCCGCGTATTGAGCGTAATAATCTTTGAGGAATGCGAAGAAAATTTCATCGCCCACGCGCTCGCGCAACTCTTGAAAAAATCGCGCGCCAGTTAAATACACTTTATCCCAATACGGTCTCTGCCCGCCGCCATCGTACACTTGCGTATCCACAAAGCCCGCGTTTTGAAATTCAAAATAACGATAGCTCTGCCACGAAGCAACCAGATCGGGATAGATCGCTTCGTAATAGATGCGCTCGCTATATGTGGCAAGCGCCTCATCGAGCCACGGCTCGATGCCCTGATCGTTCGCCACCGCGTCGAACCACCATTGATGCGCGGTCTCATGCGCGCCGATGATCACGAGATAATTCACAGGCGTGCCATCATACAAATTAAAATAATCGCGGCTGATGAAATAGAACGCCGAATATTCCATGCCGTCGTTGAAATCGCCTTGCACGGCGGTCATCGTTTTATGGCGATACGGTCCGAACTTTTCAGTGAACACTCGCAACGCCTGCGCGGTCGTCTGCAATAACGCTTCACCCTCTTCATCATAAAACGCAAAATAATACGCGAAGACTTTCACATCTCCGACGGTCTGCGTGGCGACTTTGTAATCGGTGCTCATGGATAGGGCAAACGTGCGCCCCGCTTCCAACTCGAACTTGCGGCTGGTCGCTAACCCTGACGCCACCTCCGCCCCCGACGCGGCAATCTGCGGAGTCGTCCCATCGGTGAATGAAACGGTCACGTCAAAATCCGCAACATCATAGACAAGGTGCTCGCCGTAAAACCAGGGGTTGTGCAATATCCATCCTTCGCCCGCTTGATACGGCACAATGAACGGATACCAATCCACAAAGTTGACCTGCCTGTCGGAGTATCCATAAATCTGCGGGCGGACTTCGTTCGGGTCGCTGTACGCCTGCATCTTCGGGAGGATCAGGCTGTAGGTCAGATTGAGAGTGAGAGTTCCGCTCGGAGGCAAAGGTTGAGGTAGAACAATTTCAAGCCGCTGGCTGAGCGCTTCGAGCGTGTAATTAAGAACCGGTAAGTCATTCACGGAAAGGGATCGAAGGTTGAATCCGCCGCTCCATAAATTGGGTTCAACTGCCAGCACAAGATTCGTAAGCGTCTCACCGGTCCAATTGGGATAGGTGATAACCTGTGTCACCTCCGCCGCTTTGGAGGAGTAATTCATCTGCAAATCGATCACATACTGCGGACGTTCCAACTCGGGCGCGAGGGTCGGGAATGCGGTTGGTGTTTCGGTTGGAAGCGCAGTCTCAGGAGGCGCGGTAGTTGGCGAGGGAGGTTGGGTTTCGGTTGGGAGAGGAGGAGGGGTTGAGGGAGAGCAAGAGGAAAGAAGAAAGAGGAAAGAGAGAAGAAAGGAAAGAATGACGCGCGTTGCGATGGGTTTGGACATGGATGGTATTTTAACCGAATCAGAGTATCCCTTGCTTAACGATAAAGCCTCCCGCGATATTTCCGTGCGGGAGGCTTTATTCCTTCAGGAGAGTTTGGTGATGAACTTGAAGGCATTTAAGACAGGGTCTATTGACGCTTGCGCCGACCTCAATGATTGCTATTGGATTGAAATCGGAAACGGTAGGCAAATTATATCTGCTTCACTTTTCACTGTCTCAAACGGGATGCAGACCGGGGTTTTCGCGTGATCACTACTTTCATTTTGAGTCAGGTAATATGATCGTAACGCGATGATATTGAATTTGTCATTTTTGCCTCCGCTTTTTAGACAAAATCACCAGATCAGGGTCGGTGAATCTTCAAATACACCTAGACAAATATAGCGATTTGTAACAACTTCCCCCTCATTCCGGTTGCTGAAATTGTTAACAAAGGAATGTGTCTATGGTACTATTGGGCTACTGGCTGGGTGGAAAGAGTTAGCATCCTCCCAAATGTAACAATGTAAGTTCGAGAACCTACTTTTTTAGTTGTGAAACCTGAAAAGGCAAGATGCTTTCCTTTGGTGTGCGAGACGTTTTCAGAAAAAAAGGGATCGAAAGCCGCCAAAATTATTTATTAGCGTGCGGGAGGCCATGAATGACGGAAAACCTTTCTAAAAAAGAACAATCGGAAAATAAAAGCGACAAAGTTATGGCTATCATAGTAGCAATAGTTGCTCTTCTATTGCTCACTGCTATAATTTGGCTAAGTAGCCGCGTTCCTGATTGGACGCAAACTGAATCTACACCTAGTTTTACTGCAAGCTCATTCGCTCTTACTTTTACGCCTACGCTTTCTCCTTCACTTCCACCCATAAACACAACAACAGATACCCCAACCATATCATTACCAACCCCCGCAACAAACACGCCCAACAATCCATTCATTATTACCTCAACAACTACTCCTACGCCAATAGCAACAAAAACAGCCCCTTTTTCTAGTCCGGTGGTCGGGCCTAGAGTAACAAATGCCCCTCTTTTGTTTGCTGTACAAGATTGGGATGACTACAATGAAGGATGTAAAGATACTGTGGTGATATATGGGGTTATAATCTCACACGGCAAGTCTCCCTATACCTTTACATTCTGGTCTCAAAGAGAACCTTACACGACAGAGATAGCCGTAATAAAACGTATTGCAAGTCTTAATAACACAAGAGAATACATCGAATTCGTACACCCGATTATTGTAGCTAAGGGGAACTACAAGCATGTTGAACTTAAGTTTATACGAGACGATGGGCTAGAAACGATCTGGATAGATGATATTTACTATTCCTACCCAGACGGTAGAATTTGCAAATAGCTGGCAGCTGAATTATCGACGTCAACAAAAAGCATGATATGATCTTGGGAACAAAAATCCGAGATCAGGAGTTAATATCATAGTGCCCGATTTTGGCTCCAGGGTTTCTTGGCAAAGAGCCCTTGGTTTAACGAATTTCAAGGAAAAAACATGTCATCCATGCTTGTAAAAGCGATAGTTATTGCCTTTTGCATTTTCATACCAATGATAGGTATAAATGCAATACTAGCAAACTCATCCAAGCCCGAAATACTAGATTGGGCCCTATTAACGATAGCAGTACCCTTAATTATCATTATAATTTCTATAACCGGAATAAAAACGAACTCCAAAAAAAAGTAATTGTTATATTCAGAAAAGAAATATAACTCAAAACAGGTGCTGATATAAAGTGTCGCAATGAGTTGGTTCAAATCTATACCATCATCTCTTTTTTATATCCCCCTTTCAATTTTCATAGCCAAAGAAACGGAGGTTTTATTTAAGTATTTTGGCATTACATTCGCATCACCTAACACAACCGATTACTGGTTCGTTGCTGGTTTCATCGAATGGTTCGGCGTACTATACGGCATGCTTTTGCCTCTAATACTTCTTAGGGCATGGGAGCAATTAGACGAAATCGACCGCCAATTTGATCGAGAAGCAGATACTGCCAAGATGCTTTACAACGATCTAGACTATTTATCAGATCTACCTGTTAAATTCAGCAGGGCAGGTAATGAAATTACTAAATTGCTACACAAATATGTTGAGCATGTTGCAGTAAATTACAGATATGAAATTAAACAATTAGATGATGATAAAAAAAGCAAGGAGGCGGGAGATAAAATACTTGAGGACATGAGAGAAAAGTTCAAGGTCATAGTTCGTTTAAATACAACAAAGACTATTGTCTCTGAAACACTTATCAACGAGTTACTTGAAAAAATCAACGAATTGGTAGACAATCGGGGAGACAGAATTTCTTATGCAAGCCAAAGGCTTTTTGAAAATCTACATTACGGGGCATTGATAACATCAATTATATTCCTTATCCCTTTTTACTTTGTGGGCCCTACTTATTTTGCAAGATCTATCGGGTTTCCGTATTTTTATTTACTGGATACCGTATTGGTTCTTGGGGTTACTTTTTTGGTGATCTATATCTATATGATCATTGAAGATTTAGACGAGCCATTTGACGGAGTAAAGAAAATTTCCGACGAGTCATGGAAACTCCTCTGCAAAAAAATGAATAAAGATCAAAAAGAACGCGACCAGAAACTACTTGAAGAATTATCTGTAAAAAGTTACGCTTTGCAGCCACCTACAAAAGCAAAGCGAAAACCAAAAGGCAAGAGCGCTATAAGTACCTCCTCCACCCAAACGCCACCATAAAAAACACCGTCGCAGTAAGCACAATCGCCGCGCCGGAGGCGATGCTCAGGTAATATGAAAGGTATAACCCAATCACCCCCGAAAGCGAAGCAAAGATCGCGGCGAGAAGCATCATCTTTGACAAGCGATTCGTGAGCAGGTACGCCGTCGCGGCGGGGGTGACGAGCATGGCGACCATGAGGGCAACGCCGACCGTTTGAAGCGAGACCGCGACCGTGACGGCGATCAGTACCAGCAGAAGGTTGTTGAGCAAGTCCACAGGGAGGCGGAGCGTGGCGGCAAGGATGGGGTCAAACGACAGCGTGGCGAATTCCTTGTAGAAGGCGAAGATGGTGAAGAGGACGATTCCCCCGAAGAGGAGGATCAGCCACAAACTTTGAGCCGAAACAGATAGCACGTCTCCAAAGAGAAAGTGACTCAAGTCCACGGCGTAACTGCGGACGGTGGAGATGAGCGCGATGCCGAGCGCGAACATGCCCGCGAAAATAATTCCAATAGCGGTGTCTTCTTTGATCTGAGAATTCTTGCTGATCGCGCCGATGCCCAGCGATGCGACGATGGCTGTGCCAAGCGCCCACCAAAAAAGCGGTTCGCGCGCGCCGCCACTGACGAGATAACCAAGAGCAATGCCGGGCAGAATCGTGTGCGCGAGCGCGTCGCCGAAAAACGCCATGCCGCGTAAAACGACGAACGTGCCAACGATTGCGCAGACAATACCAACTAGCACGGCTGCGATCATGCCTCGTTGCATAAATTCATATTGAAGAGGGGTGAGGAGAAAAGACATTCGATTTACGATTTTGGATTTACGATTTACGATTGATTTTTGTAGATTGCGAGTCCGTAGTAACGACTTCAGTCGTTCTTATGAAAACCAACCCGCGCTATCTGAAGGATTGATTTTACGATCTGCGATTGCGAAGAGTTTTGATAGACGCGACGGTCATGGCTAAGATTTCATCGGTTTCTTTGTGAATGGCAGTAATTTGTTCTTGAGGGGCAAGACCCGCTTCGACAAGAATTTCGAGCCAGTATTCCGTCTCATCGGCTTCCTCTTCGACGATTTTCATTTTGTTGATCATGTCCGGCGTGGATTTGGCGCGGCAAGCGGCGCGGTAATTTGCCCCGATGGACGTTCCTGAACGGATAACCTGTCTGGCGATGATATCCGTTGCTCGTGAATTAGGCAGATTATCTACTTGCTTGATGATCGCCACAGCCAATTTCTTCGTCCGCGCTTTGAACATTTTCTCGTCCATATCAATCTCCTTTTCTTATCTTCAACAAGAAAATCTTGGAAAATCACCGCGACCTTCTCTCAATCGTAAATCGGCAATCGTAAATCGTAAATCGTAAATCGTAAATCAGACGTGTTCATCATCACAACAATCATCTACCGCAACCACATTTCCATTCTCGGTTGATCGCAAACGTCCGCCATAGGCTTCTAAAAGTTTTTCTGTCTTCAACACTTCTTGCGGAACACCAAACGCAACGATGCGATGATTCAACAACATAATACGATCAAAGTGACTCGCGGCTTGGTCGAGGTCATGTGTGGCGACCATGACGGTGACTTTTTCCGCTTTGAGTCTATCGAGCAGATTCAAAATTCCATCTTGCGAGGGGGCATCCAAGCCGGTGAGCGGTTCGTCCATCAGCATCAGTTCGGATTCTTGCGCGATGGCGCGGGCGATGAACATGCGCTGCTGCTGTCCTCCGGAGAGTTGGCTGATCTGGCGCGAGGCGAGGTTGCTGATCTCCACCGTTTCAAGCGCGTGATTCACAAACTCCCAATCTTTTTTGCGGGGCCAGTTGAACGGACCAAGTTTCGCGGAGCGTCCCATCATCACCACATCCGCAACCGTGACGGGAAAATTCCAGTCCACTTGCGAGCGTTGCGGGATGTAGCCGATGCACACGTGTTTATCGGGATGCGATCCGTAGATGTTCACATCGCCGGAAGACGGCTGTAAAACACCGGCGATGGCTTTGATGAGCGTGCTTTTTCCCGCGCCGTTGGGACCCACAACTGCAACGCGTTCGCCTTCGTGCAAATGGAAGGTGATATCTTCAAGCGCAACATGTCCGTTGTAATGTACAGCCAGATGCGAAACGTCGAGGATAGGTTGGTTGGTTTGGTGGTGGGTGTGAGGGTACATGGGAGGAGCGAGTTACAGGTTACAAGCTACGCGGATTATTTGAGGGCGGTGACGATTTGCGTTACATTGTATTTCATCAGGTCAATATACGTCCCGGCGGGCGCGCCATCGGTTAGCGACTCGAGATGCAGGTCGGCGACGACTCGTATGCCCATTTCATCGGCGATTTGTTGCGCGAGTGCGGGGTTGTCGCCAGCGTCCAAAAAAATCGCTGGCGCGCCGCTGGATTTGATCTGGTCGATCAATGCCGCCATCTGTTGCGCGGAGGGCGACGCGCCAGAACTGAAACTTTCCAGCACTGACCCGACGATGGTAAAACCATACCGCTCCGCAAAGTAGCCAAGCGATTCGTGGTTTGTGACCAACAATCTTCGTTCAGCGGGGATTTGATTCACCTGCTCGACGATCCACGCGTCGAGGGATTGTAACTCGGCGACATAGGCGTCTGCGTTGGATTTGAACACCGCCGCGCCGGTCGGGTCGAGATGGGTCAACCCTTCGCGGATATTTTCAACACAGCGGATGATATTGTTCGGGTCGAGCCAGAGGTGAGGGTCGAAGCCGCCCAGGTCGAGATCGGCGCGTTTGCCCACCCCGGCGCCGGCAAAGACAAACTCTGTATCGCCGCCTGCGGTTAGAAGCAACGGTTCAAGAAAAGTTTCATACGATGTATCGTCGAACAGGATGAGCAGTTTCGCATCGGCAACTTTCGCCACATCTTGCGGCGTATATTGATACGAGTGCGGATCCGCGCCAACGGGGAGAATCGATTCGATGTGAACGCGTTCGCCCGCCACGTGTTGCGCAATGTCTGCCAGCAGGGAAGTGGTGGCAAGCGCCTCAAGTTGCGACTCGGTCGAAGCGGGCGAGGCAACTTCACTGGGAGATGAAGCGGGCGTCCCTCCGCAGGCAGAGAGCATCGTCAAAAAAATGATCGGAATGAAAAGACGGCGAGGCATGGAACGTCTCCTAAAAAATACCGGCACAAACTACGGAGCGCGCCACTGCGCGTTGAAACCGGCGATACCCAACTCTGTGATTTGCCCGGTGGCGATATCGATCAATTGTAGTTGCGGCTCTGACGATTCCGAATCGATGAATTCTACGTCGTACAGCAATTGGCTTCCGTCCGGCGACCAGGCAAGACCGCCATGCGCCCGGTTCGGCAGATCGGTGAGGGCGCGCGCATCGGCGCCATCTGAGCGCATCACCCAAATCTGGTTGCCACGTTCTGTGGCGAAGTCGCGGCGGATGAACGCGATCCAGTTGCCGTCCGGCGACCAGGTAGCAAAGAGAATTTCATGATCGGTATCCGGGCTGAGGTTGCGCGCCTCATCAGAAGCCAGCCGATACACGAACACTTGCGCGACAACTTGCTGGTCGCCCTTTATGATCGCATCGAGATACAAAATCGCATCGCCGCCCGGCGCCCATTCTGCGGCATAGGAATACAAACTTTTCACCAGGCGGTTCTCGCCGGTTTGCGTGTTATAGAGCCGCAAACCGCCGGCGGCAGAATAACTCAACCACGCGCCATCCGGCGACCAGCGCGGAGCTGAGCCGGGGAAGTTCATCGTTTTGAACAGCGGCTTGTTTTCTCCGGTGCGCAGGTCCATCCAGCGCGGGCTGATCGATATATTTTTGCCATCGGGATAGTTCAGATATTCGTAAACGATCTCGTTGCCGTGGGGTGAAAAGACCGGTCGTGAGCAGAGCGCTTGCGCGCACTCGAGCAATTTTGTTCGTTCGCGCCCCCTCAGGTGTACCAGCCAGAGATTGTTTTCGAGTTTTTCTGTGCGGGTGTTGTAGATCACTTGCGAACCGTCTGAAGAAAGCGCGTATCCCGCCACATCATCACGCTCGCCGCTTAACAGAACCGCCCCATTGGGAGATGTGACGAACAACTGTTGGATATCGTCCTCCCCTCTCGCAAGATACAGGATCTGCGATTCGTTTTCCGGAGTGGGGCCTGCCTTCGCCAACTCGAGTTCGTCCGCAAACCGGGCATAGGCGCCAGCGGTCAATGCCGCGCCGAGGGCAAAGACCACCAACGCGCTGACCACCGGCAAGATCGGCGCGAGACGGTCGAGGGCGCCGAAGCGGTCGAACAAGCGGCGGCTATTCACCATCACCAAGCCGATGACGATCAACACGAGGGCAAGCCCCAGGCTGAATGAAACGATCAACGCCAGCCCAAGCAGGATGCGGTTGATCGCGATCGCCACCAGCAGGATGGCAATCGCATCGGGGCACGGAACCAGCCCGCCGCTGACGCCCAACGCGATCAAAGACCGCCAGGTGATCGTCTCCGGCACATCATGCGAGTGGAGTTTGCCATCGCCGTGATGATGCAATCCAGCCATCGGCGCTTGAATTGTGACCGCGCCCAAGATTTTACCGGTAGTGACCGGCGATAACGAAATTTTCCGCTGTGGCGGAGCGGGCTTTTGCCTCCACGCCCGATAGCGTTGTATCAGAAGATACAGCCCCAATCCTACAATGAGCAAGCCAGAGAGCAATTCAAGAAGCGGAATGAACACGGTGGGCAAAAAATATTGCGAGACGGTTAACGTGACAACGCCGAGCAACAACACAGAGCCGGTGTGAGTGAGCGTCACCACGCTTCCAAGCACAACCGCGTGCTTTGCAGTGCCGCGCGAGCCGACGAGGTATGCCGCCACGATCGTCTTGCCATGACCGGGCGTGAGCGCGTGCAAGGCGCCCAACACAAGCGAAATGGTAAGCGCAACCAAATAAAACGATGTTGAAACTTCCTGCTTGCGAATCAAGTCAAGCAGAACTTCGCGCGAGTTGGCATCCGAAAAACTGGGAGCCGCGCCCTCCGCAGGTTGTGAAGTATCTTGAGAGGCTGATGGAATCGACGGCAGGCCAGAATCCCATTCCGTCCATAAGAGCGTTTCGCCCGTCTGCTGTTTCGCCGGCGGGAGTATCGTCACTGAGACCTGCCCCCCCTCCTGCAACGGGGTGAGAAATTTCAGACCGTCTTGCGCAACGACGAAATACCAATTGGTCGATTTCGCCGGTTCCATGTCGTTCGACAGAACCAATTCGAACGATTCGCCGGGCTGGGTTGCCCATCTTGCGGAGAAGCGCAAGGCGATCGTTTCCATGCCGGATTGAAACGAATCCAGGCTCGACGGGAAGGCTGAATCCTCCAACTGGAGAGGCAGGTTCGCCCCGTCGATGGAAGCGGAAAGAAATCGCGCAACGGCTTGCGCCCAATTTTGTTTTTCCTGTTCGCTGAGGATGTTGTCTTTGTCCACATCCACTTGATGCCAGGCATAGGCAACCAATAACAGCCCAGGCTTCACCTCCCAATTGATCGAAAGGCTTCCCGCTGTGACCTCCGCGCGGATGATGTGAGTGTATCCATCGGCGGGATGCGCATAAACGGTTCCGGCGCGGGTCAACAGGAACGCGAACAGAGCCAGCAGGACGATGATTCGGTTTTTATTTTTCCGCATGAATATTTCAAGGCAATTGCCGTTTGCCTGAGAAAGAGCGTCTCAGCCTTCGAGATCGATGCTTTCGCCCGGCAGGATTTCTTTTTTGAGCAGGCAATACACCCCGGTGAACAATTCGTTTTCGCCGCCGGTGGCTATGGCGCGCCGGATCGGAAGCACATGCACAACCTCCCATCCATCCAAGCCGATGTTGTCGAGCGCGGGGACTTCATATCCCTTGCTGAACGGATCGTCACCCATCAACGCGTTCGAAGGCAGGTGCACCATTTTGTAACGGTAAACCTTTCCGCCTTGCGACAGGCGCTTCTTTGCCGATTCGATTCGAATCCGGCGTTCAGCCTGTTGCTCCGACTCGATCTGGCGTTTCATCTTCATCGCTTGCGGCGAGGCGAGGATCTCGTTCGCCACTTCAAGCATTTCCTCGTCATCGCCCATCGTCACCGAGATGAGAAATTCATACCCGCGCTGGTCGCCCAACTCGATGAGACCTTCGGCAGATTCGAGGCGCGTCAGCCATTCGTCATTCTCGGTCATCAGTTCGTAGAGGGTTTCGCGGTCGCCCATTTTTACGAGATCGTCGATTTGCGTCATAGTTTCCTCCGGGGAATATTAAACTTTTAGGACTTACGCAAAACCCCAATACCAAGCCGCGAATTACGCGAATTTCCGCTAATTTTTTAAAAATTCGCGTGAATTAGTGAAATTCGCGGCAAA
>JAJTXU010000072.1 GCA_021462845.1 Anaerolineales bacterium | reverse complement strand
TGGTTGACACGTAGTGACGACTTTAGTCGTCTTGTTACGGCTAAAAAGCGACTGAAGTCGCTACTACGCTGTCAGGCAATATGTGTTACTCTGAATAAGCCGCGAATTTCGCTAATTCACACGAATTTTTTAAAAAATTTGCGATAATTCGCGTAATTCGCGGCAGAAGATTTTGATCTGCGTAAGTCATGCAATAGTTATATTTAACGAGAAAACAATTCATCTGTCTTCGCCGCCATGATGAAATCGTTCTTGTGCAAGCCCTTCACAACGTGCGTCCACCACTGGACAGTGACCCTCCCCCATTCAAGAATGATCAGCGGATGATGGTCTTCCTCTTCGGCGATGGCGGCAACCTTGTTGGTGAAATCCAACGATTGGGCGTAGTTTTTGAATTTGAACATGCGTTGTAAGCGCGGGATGGCATCCCGCTCCACGAGTTGCCATTCGGGGACTTGAGGGAGAAGTTCGGCGATCTCGGCTTCGGTCAGGGATGGGTCGCCGCCACGACAGGCGACGCAGTTAAGTTGAGATAATCTTTCCATCTTTCTTTATTCGGCTCCCTGCGCTTCCAATAATTTACGCGCCACATCACGGGCGATTTCGAATGTCTCTGCAATCGTCCGTCCCTGCGCGACCAACCCTTGCACATCATCGGACGTTGCAAGATAAACAACCTCGGGCAATTTTTCGATGTGAATATGGATAATTCGTCCGCTGACATCCATCATGAAAATTCTCCGTAATAGACAATAGATGTAGCACGCGCCACTTGTGTACGTGTCTACCTGTTTCCCTGTCTACCTCTTACGCCAACGCCTCCAACAACCCCTTCACATCGCCCGCCGACGGCAAATGCACGCGCAATACTTTCCTCTTCGCTTCGATCAACGCTTCGTAATCGCCGACGGCTTGCGCGCGGATGAGCGTGCCGTATGATAATCCCTCGGTTGGGATGTCAATATCCTTTTCAGCCTCAGCGGTGACGACGAGGAACAGCGCGTTCTTTGGTCCGCCTTTGTGGAATTGACCCGTCGAATGTTGGAAGCGCGGACCGAATCCAGCGGTCACGGCATTGCCAGTCTTGGCGCGAATCGCGACGCGTATCTTTTGCAGAACATCGGTCATTTCATCGTTGCGCGGCAGATACGCGTTGATCGCCACATAGCCGCTGGGCTTTGCTTTCTTCAAGAACTTGCTCAACACAACATTCAGCGACGCGCCTGTCACGGCGGTCGGCGAAAACACGCTCACACCGTCTTTCTTCCACGCAGGCTTACCCTCTTTCAATTTACCTTTCTTCTGGTACTCGGCGATCTTCGCCTTCGTGATCTTCTTGCTCGACTCGACATTCGGCTGATCGAACGCGTTCACGCCAATGATCGAACAGGCGGTGACGACGGCGATCTCCCAGCGAAAAATTTCCGCGCCGATGTCGTAGAAATTAGAAATTGGAAATTGGATGACGGGATGACCTGCGTTGCGAAGTTTTGTCATGGCGTCATCATGCTCGCCTGTTTGACGCAGATAAACAAAAACTCTATCGTCGCCATAAGCATCAGGATTTCCTATCGGTTCAAGCGGCACAGGCAGGATTCCTTTGCCGTTCTTGCCGCTGGACTCGGCGATGATCTGCTCGATCCAATTTGCGAACGCGGATAAAGGCGGGTCAGCCACGACGGTCAGCTTGTCTCGCCCGTGGAGAGCGGATTCGCCAATGACAGCCCCCAGCGCCATGCCGGGGTTGCGCGCCGCGGGATCATTTTCGCCGCATTGACTCCGCATCCAATCCGCGCGGTCGAGGAGGTGATTCAAGTCTACGCCGAGCAGGGCGGCGGGGACAAGACCGAAATCGGTCAGCGCGGAGTAACGTCCGCCGACGAATTCATCGGCGAGGAAAACTTTTCTGAATTTATTTTTTCGCGCCAACGCTTCGAGCGAGGTGTTGGGATCTGTGGTGGCGATGAAGTGCGAGCCGTCTTTCTTGCTCAACTTCCAGAAGTAATTGAAGTTCGCCATCACCTCCGCTGTGCCGCCCGATTTACTCGCGACGATGTACAGCGCCTTTTCAGGCGGATAATTTTTCGCGGCTTCTGCAACCTGCGCGGGGTCGGTGGAGTCGAGGATGCCGACTTTCACGGACGATGGACGATTGACCGTGGACGATTTATTGTCCATCGTCCGTGGTCTATCGTCAAAGAGCAAACTGAACACTTCCGCGGTCAATGACGAGCCGCCCATGCCCAATACTAGAACACGATCCATGCCTGCGCTTCGAACTTCTTTGGCAAAATCTTGATATTCTTTTAATTTCTTGCGAGCCTTGTCGGTTGAGTCCAGCCAGCCCATGCGGATGGTCACTTCGTGTTGACCAGCCTTGTCTTTTGCAGGCGCCCAAAGAGACGGGTCATGCTTCCACAGGCGCGCGGGAGCCGAATCTGAATCGAGTTGCGATAAACGCTGCGCGACAGAATCAGATAGAGGTCCGAGAGAAGAAGCGGCGTTCTTCCTCCGCTCTTCAATTGTGGCAAGTAAATGCGTGATCGCCTCGTCGAAGGCTTTGACTCCCTCATCTTCCAATTCTTTGGTCACGACATCCATCGAGATGCCCCGCGCTTCGAGTTGAGCGATGTCGTTCTGCGCCTCATCCACGCCGCGCATGAGGGTGAGCGCCGCCGTGCCGTGATCTTTGAAGGCGTCGAGCGTGGCGGGCGGAATGGTGTTGACCGTTTCGGGACCGATGAGGTTGTCCACATAATACGTGTCGGGGTAGGCGGGATTTTTCGTGCTGGTGCTTGCCCACAACGGACGCTGAACGCGCGCGCCTTTGACTTTGAGTTTCTCCCAACGCGAACCCGCGAATGTTTTGTGATATTCGTCGTAGGCAAGTTTTGCGTTTGCAATGGCGGCTTTGCCTTTGAGCGGAGAACCATCGGGAAGTTGTGGATCAATTTTTGTGTCCACGCGCGAGACGAAGAACGATGCGACCGAGGCGATGTGGTCTATGGATTGCTTTGCGTTGACGCGGTCTTCGAGTCCGCTGAGGTAGGCATCCATCACTTCGGCATAACGCTTGAGCGAGAAGATCAACGTGATGTTGATGTTGAGTCCCGCGGCGATTGATCTGCGGATCGCGGGGATGCCCTCTTTGGTGGCGGGAATTTTCACCATGAGATTCTTGCGCGCCACCCGCGCCCAAAGTTGCTGCGCCTGCGCGACCGTTTTTTCGGTGTCGTACGCGAGATCGGGCGTGACCTCGATGCTGACGTAGCCGTCGCCGCCGTTCGATTCTTCGTACAACGGCAGGAAGGCATCGCACGCGGCTTTGATGTCTTCGATGACGAGTTGCCAGAAGATCTTCTTCGTGTCCCAGCCCGCCCAGGCGAGCGAGGTGAGCGCCGAGTCGTAATCGGTTGACTTGGCGATGGCATTATTGAAAATGGACGGGTTCGACGTGACGCCGCGAATGTCGCCGCGTTCGATCATGGCTTTGAATTCGCCGTTCTCCAGAATCTTGCGCTGGATGTTGTCGTACCAGAGGGATTGTCCGAGGGAGGTGAGTTTTTTTATTGTTTCTGACATGATATTTTCCTCTTTATTCGGTGGTCGAGTAGCGCCACCGTTCGTTGGCGGCACGTATCGAGACCACAGCGTTTTCAAATAATCAATTATTTGCAGGTTACTTGCTGGTTTCGATACGTCCCGCGAAAAGCACGCGGGACTACTCAACCAGCGGAGTATGGATGAAAAAACTATCTTCCCGCTTCATCTTCCAATTTATGTATCTTCCCCACCCGCCGCGCCAACCTCTCTCCTCCCGCCTTGTTCCCTTAATACTGCGCATTCAAAAACGCGGAGATGAGGGCATTCGCCAGTTCAGGTCCGATCACGCGACCGCCGAAAGACGGATTATACATAAGCCAGCCATGGATCGTCACGAATGATCGCAGTTTGTCCTCCGAGATAAGCAAGGCGCGGGAGGTTGTGCCAACGCCGCAGTAAATGATAGGCAGGAGATGTCAGCAAGCGGCAGGCGTCGACAGCGGGTTGCCAATCCTTTTTGCGGATTTCTTGTACGGTAGATTGATGAGGCAAAACGCCGAAATCCCACGCGGCGCATAAGCGAGATAGAAAATCTACTTGATCCGCCAGAGTTGTCAGCGCTTCGGGCGCGTCGGTATCGGGATAGAGGGAGCCATCCAGCCAGCGGTATTTATTCATTGTCATTCCCTTTCATAAAAATATCGTTAAACCATTCGCGCACTCTGCGAGCCTGCTCGCGTTCGTTTAAATCGGCGATTTTTTCCAGAGGGCGATGCAGGGCAATCCGTTCGAGATGAGTTTCAATCGCAAGTTTTGCGCGAGATAAATCCGCATCGTCGCCTGAAATACTCCGCCGTCGCGTCCAAAGCGACCAGCATTCGCCAACGCTCAGGAGCCCAGCTTCGCAAATCGAGAAAATATCAAGAAAGTCGCGCGGCGCGCCTCGTTCGACCAATGCAACCATCTTGCTGGCAACCAGGTCGGGCAGGCTGTCTAATGGAACAGCGATCCAACCCGCTGGAATCGATTCTTGGATTCGAGCAGAACGAGCGCCGATCTGAAAACTAAAAACCGCTTTTCCTTCCCGCAACAACTCGACGCTAACCACATCACCCCACGAACGCAGGTCAACCTGCCCAAACTCGCTTAGTGCGCTCTTCAACACATCCACAACCGCTCTTCTCTCAGATGTTGTCGCGTCATTCGACCACCATGCGTCTACATCGTGCGTTGTGCGATACTCAAGATAATGGAACAAACCGAACGCTCCGCCCAAAGAAATATGGTTTGCCAGATTCGCTTTCACCAACGCGGTTAAGCAGGCTCGCGCGTAAGGAGATAGTTCGGTCGGCTGTTTCGGTTGAAGATTCTTCATACGGAAAAATTATACCGTTTTCTATCTACTGAACCAAACCGCCATCTTCGATCTTATGAATCTTCTCCACCCGCCGCGCCAGCCTCTCGCCCCCCGCTTTATTCCCTTGATACTCCGCGCTTAAAAACGCGGAGATGAGCGCTTTCGCCAGTTCAGGTCCGATCACGCGGCCGCCGAGGCAGAGGACGTTCATATCGTCGTGGGAAACGCCCTGCGCGGCGGAATACGTGTCGTGACAGATCGAAGCGTACACGCCTTTCATCTTGTTCGCGGCGATGCACGCGCCGATGCCCGACCCGCAGACGATGATCCCGCGTTCCGCTTCGCCGTTTTGGATGGCGCGTCCCACTGCCTCCGCGAAGTCGGGGAAATCCACGCTCTCGGCGGAATTTGTGCCTTTATCAATCGGTTCGTGCCCCGCGTTGCGGACGGCGTCGAGGACAGTTTGTTTGAGCGGGAAGCCCGCGTGGTCAAAGCCAACGGCGATTTTCATTTTTTTTCAAACCTTTTTACCACGAAGGACACAAAGGTCACTAAGGTTTTCGTAGCGCAACGTGGTGATTTCATTTAGACTTTCTTTCAACCAATCCTTACGACAAAATCCTTCGAAACCAAACTCAAGAGCCAACACCAAAGCCCTCACTCAACCCACCTTCGTGCTCTTCGTGTCACTTCGACAGGCTCAGTGCAAGCCTTTGTGTTTAAAGCTCTTTTGCTCTCTTCACAACATTCTCCACCGTGAACCCAAACTTCTCAAAGATAACCTTATACGGAGCGGACGCGCCGTAATGGTCAAGGCACAGCGTGGACTTGGCGTAGCGCTCCCAGCCGAGGCTGGCTCCCAGTTCGACGGCGAGTCGCTTAGTGAGATTTTTCGGCAACACGGATTCTTTGTACGCCTCGTCTTGTTTCTCGAACAACTCCCACGATGGGAAGGAAACCACGCGCACGCCTTTGCCTTCTTCATGAAGTTTCTGCGCGGCATCGAAGATCAAACTCACTTCCGAACCTGTCGCCATCAAAATAATTTCGGGGTTTCCAAAGTCTTGCAATACATACGCGCCTTTAGACAAACTGGAAGTTTGTCGTACGGGGAGCGTGGGCAAAGCTTGGCGAGTGAGAACAAGCGCGGTGGGTCCGTTGCGGCGCGAGATGGCAACCTTCCACGCCTCGCGGACTTCGTTCGCGTCGGCGGGACGAATCGTCACCATGTTGGGAATCGCTCGCAGCGCGGCGAGTTGCTCGATGGGCTGATGAGTCGGGCCGTCTTCGCCGAGTCCGACAGAGTCGTGAGTGTAGACAAAAATCGAAGGGGCGTGTGAAATCGCCGCGATGCGAATCGCGGGCTTCATGTAATCGGAGAAGATGAGGAACGTGCCGCCGTACGCAATGACGCCGCCGTACAGGTTCATTCCGTTCAGCGCCGCGCCCATCGCATGTTCGCGCACGCCGAAATGGAAATTTCTCCCTTCGGGCGATTCTTTTTGGAACGACGGACTTCCTTCGATCATCGTGTTGTTCGAGGGAGCCAAATCCGCGGAGCCGCCGATGAGTTCAGGCAGGATCGGCGCAAGCGCGTTGATGATCTTCCCGGAGGAAGCGCGAGTCGCCATGCCTTTCGGGTCGGCGGGGAATGTCGGCAAGTTCGCATCCCAGTCTTTGGGAAGTGTACCGGCAATGCGGCGATTCAACTCCGCGCCCAATTGCGGATTCAAGCGACCGTACGCTTCGAGTTTCATCTTCCAATCGGTTTCGCGCTCGCGTCCAACCTCCACAGCCTTGCGGAAGAACGCCAACACATCGTCAGGGATGTAAAAGCGCGGCTCGAGGGGCCAGCCTAAATTTTCTTTTGCGGCGTTGAGTTCTTCATCGCCAAGAGGTTCGCCGTGCGCTTTCGATGTCCCCTGTCTGTGCGGCGCGCCAAAACCGATGATCGTGCGGCACATGATGATCGAAGGACGCGGATCCTTTTTAGCATTTTGAATGGCTTTGTCAATCATCTCCACGTCGTTGCCGTCGTCAATTTTTTGAACGTGCCAGCCGTACGCTTCAAAACGCGCCGCGCGGTTTTCAGTGAACGCTAAATTCGTCGAGCCGTCAATCGAGATGTGATTATCGTCGTACAAATAAATGATCCGCCCCAAAGACAAATGCCCCGCCAGCGACGCGGCTTCGGAGGAAATGCCCTCCATCAAGTCGCCGTCGGTGACGATGCCGTAAATATACGATTGGATCAAATCATAATTAGGCTTGTTGAACAACGCCGCAAGATGACTCGCCGCGATCGCCATGCCCACGCCCTGCGCGAATCCCTGCCCCAGCGGGCCCGTCGTCACCTCGACGCCGGGCGTCAGTCCGTGTTCGGGATGACCCGGCGTGATGCTTCCGAATTGCCGAAAGTTTTTGAGGTCGTCGAGGCTCACGTCGTACCCGGTCAAATGGAGGAGCGAATACAGAAGCGCCGAACCATGCCCGCCCGAAAGAATGAATCGGTCGCGTCCCATCCACTTGGGGTTGCGCGGGTTATGTCGCAGATGGCGCGTCCAAATTGTGTAAGCCATCGCCGCCGCGCCCATCGGAAGTCCGGGGTGACCCGAGTTGGCTTTCTGCACGGCATCCGCCGAAAGAAATCGTAATGTGTTGATCGCTTGTGTTTGAAGGTCGTTGTTCATAGGTTCATTGTACCATCGTAAGATTTCAACGAAGCAGTCCCACTAAGAAATATGCTTGCACTTAAACGACGACTCGCGTATATCTTTATCTTACTACTCGGACTCGCGTGGATATTATTAAGCGCGGATAAAAACGCCGCTTCTTTCGCAGGGACGACTGCCGCGCCCCAAGTCGGCTTTCTCGCCCCCGATTTTTCTCTGCCAACTCCCGATGGCGATTCGATTCGCCTCTCCGATCTGCGTGGACAAGCCGTGCTTGTGAATCTGTGGGCAACGTGGTGCCCGCCGTGCCGCGCGGAAATGCCCGCCATCGAAAAAATTTACAACGAATATAAAGACGATGGTTTGGTTGTGCTGGCAGTCAACATGACGTATCAAGACTCCGCTTCCGCCGTGATGCCATTCGTCCAAGAACACGGACTCACCTTCCCCATCCTGCTCGATGAATCTGCACTCGTCGGACGCGCGTATCAATTGCGCTCGCTCCCCTCTTCGTTCTTCATCACCCGCGAGGGAATCATCAACGAAGTCGTCATCGGCGGTCCAATGGCAGAGGCGTTATTGCGGACGAGGGTGGAGGAAATTCTAAAGTAATCGGTGGTTGAGTAGTCCCGCGTGCTGAGCGGAGCGATAGCGAAGACGAAGCATCGCGGGACGTATCGAAACCACCAGTAAGCAGAGGAATTTTGTTGCAAAAAGTATTTTTGAAACCTGCTGGCTTCGATACGATGGCGGACGAACACCGCCGTCTACTCAACCAGCGACATTATTCTTGACATGATCGAATCCTTCCGCGCCCTCTTCGCTCCTCCCCGTGACATCCTCCTCCTCGCCGCCGCCCTCTGGATCGGACTCGCCTTCGCCGAAAAACGGAGCGAGCGTCACGGCGTTTCGAAAGACGCGTTCAACAACCTCGTCTTTTACAGTTTGTTCGGCTACCTCCTCGGCGGACGGATTCTCTTCGCGCTGGCGAATTATTCGGCGTTCACAGATTCTCCGCTCAACATATTCTCCCTAAACACTGATTTGTTCGACCCAATCGGCGGATTGTTTATCGCGGTTCTTGTCGGAATGATCTATGGCAAGAAACAAAACCTGTCATTTTGGAACACGCTCGACGCCCTCACCCCAATCTTCGCCACTCTCGCCATCGGACTCCACCTCTCCCACCTCGCCGCAGGGACAGCCTTCGGCAGTCCAACCACCCTTCCATGGGGCATTGACCTGTGGAATGCAACGCGGCATCCAACCCAAATCTACGAGATGATCGCTTCGTTGGCTATCTTCGCATTGATCTGGTTTCGCAAAACAGAACTATCCCCCGGCACTCTCTTCCTCAATTTCACCGCGCTCACAGCTGGCGCGCGTCTCTTCCTTGAAGCGTTTCGAGGGGATAGCACGCTAATCTTCGGCGGGTTTCGGCTGGCGCAGGTTGCGGCGTGGGCTGTACTGGTGATTTGTATAGTTCTTAAACAAGTAAACCGACAGAAAGAGAGTATCAATTAGAGCAACAGATGTTCTCTTAGCAAAACCAGTTCACCAGTTAAGGAATTCTGCAAGCCCCATGCACTTGCAGTAGACTCAACCTTAACAAATCACTCCACCTTATTTTGACCCTTTTTCAACTCTAATTCAGAGTAACTTATATTACCTGACAGCGTAGCAGCGACTTCAGTCGCTTTTTAGCCGATACAAGACGACTAAAGTCGTCACTACGTGTCAACCATTCACGGTTATTCTGAAAAAGAGTCTTATCCACCTCAGTGTCGTGAAAGGCCTTGTTGAGCGTTCATACCCTTCGGGAGGCTGTGCTATGGTAGAAAAATGAATATGACCTAACTCACTCCGAATTGGTGACGTTCTTTTTCTGTGACGGGCATATAATGAGGTTGGATGAAAACCCAGAAACGGAGGAAACATGTTAGTCGGTGAACGAATGTCTCGCCCTGTGATTACAGTCTCGCCGGATACGCCCATCAATGACGCGCTTGCGATGTTTCGTAAGGAACACATCCGCCGCGCGCCGGTGATCAAGGATGGGAAGTTGGTTGGCATTGTTTCGCAAACAGATTTGCTGAACGCTTCGCCGTCTCCGGTCACCACGTTGAGCGTGTGGGAGATGAACTACCTGCTGAGCAAAGTGACGGTCAGCCGGGTGATGAGCAGAAAAGTACGAACAGTGAGCGTGAATACGCCCATCGAAGAAGCCGCCCGTATCATGGCGGATACCAAGATTGGCGGTTTGCCGGTCATGAACGAGGGCAGATTGGTCGGCATTATCACGGAAACCGACTTGTTCAAAATTTTCCTTGAGCTGATGGGCGCGCGCCAGAAAGCCACGCGCATCACCGCGACCATCCCCGACAAGCGTGGCACGCTGGGAAAGTTGACCAAGGCCGTGGCTGGCGCGGGGGGGAACATCATCTCGCTCGGCATGTTCACAGGACCCGACGCCGATTCGAAAGTTGTCACTTTCAAGGTGATCGGCATGAGGAAGGATTCCATTCGCCGCGAACTTGGGAAGTTTGTAAAAAAGTTTTGGGATATTCGGATCAGTTAACTAAGAACAAACCGGCTCAACGCCGGTTTGTTCTTTTCTCAGAGGATTTACCCTTCAAGGCATCCACCTCGCGCGGATCGAGCACGCGCCATTGCCCGGGCTTGAGATTTCCGAGCCGCAGTTCGCCGATGCGGATGCGTAAAATTTTCACCACCGGCAAGCCCAATTGCTTGCAGGTTTCGCGGATCTGCCTCTTCCTGCCCTCGCCCATCACCACGCGCACCCACGCCCCTTTCCCTTGACCGGTTTCATAGCGGACGTTGACCGGCTGAGTCTTGTACCCATCTTCAAGAACGACGCCTCGTTTCCACGCTTCGATCTGTTTCTCGTCTGGGCGCCGCGCCAACAAGACGCGATATTCTTTCTCGTGCCCATAACGTGGATGCGTGAGGCGGTTAGTCAGATCGCCGTCATTGGTCATCAACACGAGACCCTCGCTTTCGAAATCCAACCTGCCGACGGGGTATAGATGTCCCGGCGCATCCACCAGTTCGCGCACGGTCTTCCGGTCGTCTTCTCTCTCTTTTTCCACTGTGGACAAGACATTGCGCGGCTTGTACAAAGCGATGTACGTCAATCGCTCCGCGGCGGCGACGGGTTTTCCATCGACGGTGATTTTATCCACAGCCGAATCAGCCTTCCCGCCGAGAGAAGCGATCTGCCCGTTGACGCGCACGCGTCCCGCGGTGATAAAATCTTCACAAGCCCGGCGCGATCCATACCCAGCCTGTGCTAATATTTTTTGAAGGCGTTCCTGCATTTTGAATGTCCTGACGTTTGGAATATAATTTCGACATTATATCAGCGCCCGCCGTGAAAGGATGCCCTATGAAAAACAATCCGCAAATAGCCTGCCTGATCCTGCTTACGCTCGTTGTAACGGCTTGCGCAAGCCGCGCGACAACTCCTGTTCCCGCAGCCAGCGCGCCAACAAGCGTGCTGGCGACAAACATCTGGGAAGAGTTACTGCTAGCCACTCCGTACCCGCACGCATTTCCATTATCCGAAGCGAAATCGTCGGGGCTGGACGGCACCTTCGCCAAGTTAGACGAATCGCCTCCGCAATTCTGGACTTGCTATCGGTGCGCGGACTATCGCCCCACCGGCGGCATCTGGCGCCTGCAATTCGATAAAGGCACGATGAGAATCTTTTATCAGATCACCAATTGGACAAGTATCGCATCTTTTACCGTAGAGGGAGATCGCGTAAAGCTATTCAACGATCCTCTGTGTCCGCAGGATGTCGGCGAATATCAATGGAACGTGGAAAACGGAGAATTGAACTTCACGGTAGTGGAAGACGGTTGCGCGTTCAATCTGCGAAAAGAGAATCTGATCAAGCAATCGTGGAAATCCTGCGGTGGCGTTGGCAATGAAATCGCTGGTTGTTCAGACTCAACCATTCCACCGAATGAAATTGCCGCAAACCTGCCTGTGACAGTGACTATTCTTCCCGGGGACAGTCATTATTTTGATGTTCGTCCCGATCTATTTGTAGCGGCAAACGATCAAAACGTTGCATCGCCCGAAGGGATTCAACTGCGCTATCACGAGAACAGCATCCCCTACGGAACACATCGCGTGCTGTGGTGGAAAGGCGACTGGCTGGAGGCAACCACAGAACTCCCCTTCACTTCCATTGGCGTGCAGTTTTGGGGGTCGGGATATCTCGGCTCAGCGCGCGTGTTGTTCGATGGCGTGGAAGTATGGCGCGGTTCGACGGTGTCGCTTGGTAAATCGCTGGCTTACTTTGGAGGTTACATCGAAATCACAGGTTTCGAGCCTGGCAAGCACACTATCCGTGTGGAAAACCTGGGAATCGATTACCGTCCGGTCAAAGTGTACTCGTTCGGGTTCAGCAACCAGCCGGCGCATAAATAGTCGATGCTTGCCGCCTTCCTTGACCAACTCAACGAGGCGGTGTCGAAGGCTGGATCCGCACCGAATATCTTTCACCCGATCCTGACCTATAGGAGGCATCATGCAGTACACGACTGACATGAACGAAGGCATCCACGCTGAAACTGTGACGATGCTCGGCGCGAACGGAGATCGGATCAACGCGTTTCTCGCGCGTCCGCTCGGAGATGGTCCGTTCCCAGCGATGGTTCTGGCGCATCACATGCCGGGCTGGGATCTCTTGTACCGCGAGTTCACGTACAAGTTCGCGCATCACGGCTATGTGACCATCTCGCCGAATTTGTATTTCCGCGCGGGGCATGGGACTCCCGAAGATGTGGCGGCAAAAATGCGCGCGGAAGGAGGCGTCTCGGACGATTCGGTGGTCGGTGATCTCGAAGGCGCGGCAAAATATCTCAAAGCGCTGACATACGCCAACGGCAAGATCGGAATCTTCGGCACATGTTCCGGTGGACGTCACGCCTATCTCGCCGCGTGCCGGACTTCGGAGTTCAACGCCGCCATTGATTGCTGGGGCGGGCGCGTCGTGATGACTCCCGATCAACTGAACGAAAAGACGCCGGTCTCGCCGCTTGCTCTCACTAAGGACTTGTCGTGTCCACTGCTTGGAATCTTCGGCAACGACGACACCGCGCCATCGCCGGAACAAGTGGATCAACATGAAGCGGAATTAAAGAAACACAATAAAACGTATGAGTTCCATCGCTACGACGGCGCCGGTCACGGATTTTTCTACTACACTCGCCCCGCGTATCGTCAAGCCCAAGCCATGGATGGCTGGGAGAAGGTCTTCGCGTTTTGCGAGAAATATCTTTCATGAAAACCCGGTGGTTGAGTAGTCCCGCGATGCTCGTCGCGGGACATATCGAGACCACAGGTACGCATCCACACACTTGTAACAAAATTTCTTTACGTCGTAGTGGTTTCGATACGGCGGACGAACGCCGCCTACTCAACCACCGGATATGAATGGATTAGGAGATACATTATGTGCACCATGATCGTTGAAAAAGTAAAAATTGACGGAAGCGGCAAAGGTGCGAGCGGATGGTTCAGCCTCGAGCAAGCCAACATCTCATACGACCATCCCTTCAACGCGCCGATGGAACACACCCTAAACATTGACTTCGTGAACGCCTCGCAAGGTCCCTCCGCGCGCGTGGCGGTGGAGTTGAGCGAGTCCGCGGCGCGGGAGTTGGTGAGGACGATCCTTGCCGTGCTGGATCAGGCAGAGGCAGGCGGGCATTTGTGAAGTGGAGCGTATCGGTATCAGCACGATCTTTGCTTCTTTGAAATACCAAGCAGCGTTTCGAGTAAAATTACGGCATGAGAAAAGTAAAAGAACAAGCCACTGTCGCATATTCCACTGATCGCCCAGCCGAAATGCCATTCTGGAACGAGATCGTTTGCGGAGACAGCGTAGACTTACTCAAATCAATTCCTGCAAACAGCGTTGATTTAGTAATTACATCGCCGCCGTATTTTCAACAGCGGGAATACGACGGCGGCGGCGTGGGTAACGAAAAAAAACCAGACGAATACATCTCCGCGCTGATGAAAATCTTTCGCGAGTGTGTCCGCGCGATAAAACCAAGCGGAAGCATCGTTTTCAATATTGGCGACAAATACGAAGACAGCAGTTTGTTGCTTATGCCCTATCGGTTTGCAATAGCCGCAACAGAGCAATGCGGCGTAACGCTTGTCAACAATGTAACGTGGGTAAAATCAAATCCGACCCCAAGGCAATTTAAGCGCAGGCTGGTAAGCAGCACAGAGCCTTTTTTTCATTTTGTTAAATCGCAAGAATACAAGTATTTCCTCGACGAATTCCTTAAGCCCATAGAAGAGCCAAAGGTTAACGGTAACGGCAACGGAACAGGCGAGAATGTGGGGAAAAAATACTTCGTGCTGATCGAGGAATCCAAACTCACGCCAAAGCAAAAAGAGATGGCGAAAAATTCGCTGGAAGAAGTCATTGAGGAAGTTCGCAATGGCGAAATTCAAAGCTTTCGCATGAAAATCAGGGGCATTCACTCAGAGCCTTTTGGCGGACAAGATGGCGGCAGAAAAATTCAATTAGACAAGAACGGATTCACGATTATTCGTATTTACGGAAATCCGCTAAAGAAAGACGTTATTGCAACGCCTGTCGAGTCGCTCAAAAATTGTCCTCATCCTGCTATTTATCCAGTCAAGATAGTGGATGAGTTTATTAAACTACTAACGCAAAAAGGCGACGTTGTTCTTGACCCCTTTATAGGGTCTGGTTCAACAGCGGTATCCGCTTTTCAGGCAGAAAGAAATTACATTGGCTTTGACATAAGTGAAGAGTATTGCCTTTATGCCCAAAAACGCTTAAGCAGCGTAAAGCATCAACTATCCCTTTGGGAGCGAAGCAATGCCAACGCCTAATGAAATTCTAGAATCAACTTACAAACGAGCTCAAAAAGAATCCTTGAAAAAGCTTTTGTCTGGTCTATCGAGTGAATCCGTTCAAGACTTGAAAGTTATCGTGGAGTATGCCGAAACGCAAAAAGCGGTTCTGGGCGTCACATTGACTTCGCTTGTTTACAAAGTGTACGAACCCAAGCAAGATATTCGCAAACATCAGGAGGGAATGAAAGGCGGCTACTCCGGCAGGACATTCGACACAAAATATGTTACGCCTTTCTTGAAGAGCAAGTTTCCTCATTTTGCAATGGCAGAAAGCGCGTGGTTAACTCGTTCTTTAGAGCAGCCCCGCCCATTCAATTTGAGTTTTCCCGGGAAGATTCGTAACATTGTCTTGAAAACCGCTTTTCTGAAGACCCTCGACCGCATTCAGACCGACAGCAAACTTGCGCCCAAATTCCTTGTGGCTTTGATGGGTCTCATGTTTGAAGCCACAGCACAAGATGACGCGCTGTTCGCCCGAGTTCACGTTGACAGCGGCATAACAATTGCAAAGATCATAGACGCGTTGAGTCTGCATATTCGCCATGACTACGGAAGGGGAATTGCCGGGACCGCCCGTCTCCCTGTTTTGGCGATTTATTCAGTCTACAATTTACTCATGTCTGATGTCAAAAGATATTCTGGAAAATCGCTCGCGCCTCTCGAATCACACACAAGCCCTGATTCAAGATCAAAATCAATGGGCGACATTGACATCAACAACGCGGACAGATCTTGTTTTGAATCGGTCGAGATTAAACACAACAAGCCAATTACCACCGACATGATTGGCGTGGCTTATCGAAAAATCAGAAACACAAAGATTGATCGCTACTATATTTTGACAACCAGCGAACCGAACTTCGACAACTATGAGTTGATCGCGCAAGAGATAGAAAAGTACAAGAAGATTCACCCGTGCCAGATAATTATAAATGGCGTTATTCCATCACTAAAATACTACATGCGCTTGATCAGCAACCCGCAGGATATTATTGACGAGTACACCAAATGGCTTGAATTTGAATTTCAACGGGCAAGCGGCATCAAAAGAGAACATTTGCGGTTTTGGCAAGAAATACGCCGAACCTTATTAAACCTTGAGTAGCCTTAAGCAAAACACAAGTAATATAGCATGTAGCGGGCGACAGGATTTCTGCTTCACGGGGTGCAGCACATTCAGCATCGTTCATGCTCAAACAGAATCCCGCTCCTAAACAAAATTCGCATCAACCGAACCTCGGAGCAAACCTTGATTCAAAGACTTCATAAACTTCTCGCCCTCCTCACTCTCCTCCTCACCTCCTGCACCCCCTCCTCAAGCGGATCAACCCCTACCCTGCCGGGAGCCGTCGTGCCGCGCGCGACGATCAATCCGGGACAATATCCCCTCCCCGCGTTGGAGGCGCAAGCGACGCTGGTGCAAAATGTTTTGAGTCAGCCGATCCCCGTTCAACTCGTCGTGGGACTCGACCCCGAGCGCGCGCAGGCGCAAGAGATCGCCGTGACCGACCCGCGCTTTCAAGGCGACCTGTGGGACGCATCCACTGGCGCGGCGTTGAGAAACGAGATCTTCGGCGTCTATCCCATGCGTGAAAGCGACATCACCGAAGCCACGGCGCAATGCCAGCAATCCGCTTGCTATCGCGTGGAAATGTACAACTACGCAAAAAACTTGACCACAGTCGGATTCGTCAGCGTCACCGATAGAACGCTTCTCGCTGTGACGAAAATGCCAGACACCCAGCCCGACGCCCCGCAATATCTCGTGGACTTGGCGGTGCAGATCGCAAGCAAATCACCCGAAGTGATCGCCGCGCTTGGTTATGCTCCCGACAGCGAAGATGCCCGCATGGAAAACACGAAGACCGCGCTCAACCTCACGCGCTGTCAACGTTCGCGGCATCTCTGCCTCGCGCCGACGTTCGTCGAAGGCGACCGCGCGTTATGGGCGATCGTTGATCTCACCGACGGCGTGCTCGTCGGAGTCCGCTGGACAGAGGTCGGCGAGTATGGACCCGCGATCACGCAGCGCAGTTTGCAAGACGACATCGTCACGCAGTTATATTGCGACAAAAACACCGCGCTCGATCGCGGCGACTGGCGCATGAATTTCATCCTCACCAGTTCAGACGGTTTGCGAATCTCCGACGTGCAATACAAAGGTCGCGCCATTCTCGAAAGCGCAAAACTCGTGGACTGGCATGTGAGTTACTCCACCACCGAAGCGTTCGGCTACAGCGACGCGGTCGGCTGTCCCATTTTTAGTCAAGCCGCGGTCGTCGCGTTCCAGGGTCCCACCGTCGAGGAGATCACCGAAAACGGCGAAGTCGTCGGCTTTCGGCTTCAACAAGAATTTTGGGGCGAGCAATGGCCCCTCCCGTGCAGTTATTTTTACGTCCAACGATTCGATTTCTACAACGACGGGCGATTCCGCGTAGCGGCTGGAAACATCGGACGCGGATGCGGGACGAACGGCACCTACCGACCCGTGCTTCGCCTCGCTCTCGCCGCGGATAACTCTTTCGCCACGTGGGCTGACTCGGCTTGGGAAACCTGGTCCACCGAAGGCTGGCAGGCACAGTCCGATTCGGAGCCGACGGCGGAGGGCTATCAATATCGCTTCGCCGATTCAAACGGCGCAGGCTTTTACGTCGAACCGGGGCGCGGACAATTCGAAGGCGAGCGCGGCGACAACGCGTTCATCTTCGTCACCCTCGACCACCCCGACCGCGACGAAGGCGATTCAGATATGATCACCATCGGTCCGTGTTGCAACGTGAATTACGAGCAAGGTCCCGAACGATTCATTGACGGCGAATCCATCGAGAACGCGCAGTTGATCTTGTGGTATGTTCCGCAAGTGGAAAACGACGGCGC
>JAJTXU010000071.1 GCA_021462845.1 Anaerolineales bacterium | reverse complement strand
GAACGAGTCACCGCTTCGCTGAATACGTTTCGGGCATTGCCCAAAGTGGAGTTGCACCGTCATCTCGAAGGCTCACTGCGTCTCGACACCATGCTCGACATTGCAACACAACACGGCATCACCATCCCTGCCGATGTGTTGAGGCTTAGCACGCTCGTTCAAATTCAAGAAGAAGATAAATTCACCTTCCAGAACTTTCTCGCCAAATTCAACACGCTGCGGTTGTTCTATCGTTCGCCCGAGGTCATTCACCGCATCACGCGCGAAGCGGTGGAAGATGCGGCGAAAGACAACGTGAGGTACATGGAGTTGCGCTTTACGCCTGTTGCGTTGAGCCGCGCGGAACGCTTTCCCCTCCACGATGTGATTGATTGGGTAATTTCCAGCGCGAAGGAAGCGTCCGAAAAACACGGCGTCATCGTGCGGCTGATCGCCTCGGTCAACCGCCACGAAAGCGCCGACATCGCCGAACAGGTGGCATGGCTCGCGACGGAACATATCAACGATGGCATCGTCGCAATGGATCTGGCTGGCAACGAAGCGGATTTTCCGTCACAGCCTTTTTATGGGATTTTCAAAGAGGCGAAGCAGGCTGGTTTACATGTGACCATCCACGCTGGCGAATGGGGACCCGCGTACAACGTGCGCGAAGCCATCGAAGAGATTGGCGCGGAACGGATCGGTCACGGCGTGCGCGTGATGGAAGACGAATCCGTTGTGGCGTTGGCGCGCGAACGGCAGACCGCGTTTGAAGTGTGCATCACCAGCAACTATCAATCGGGCGTTTTTGAATCGCTCGAAACGCATCCGCTCATGCAAATGCTCGACGCGGGCTTGAACGTCACCATCAACACCGACGACCCCAGCATCTCGCGCATCACCTTGAGCCACGAGTATTACGCCGCCTGCGAAGACCTGAAAATGCCGCAAAACACCTTGAAGCAACGCATCGTCGCCGCGGCGCGGGCGTCTTTTATCGGCGAGACTGAAAAAGAAAAACTTGTGAAGCAACTGGAAAAAGATTTGAAGTTATAATCTGCACGACAGCAAGGATGGCAAAGGCGCTCCTTTGTGTTCTTCGCAAGTTTGGTAGGCACGAGTAATGCCGACTTAAGTCGGCGCTACGAAACCAACACCACCAAAGGAGAACCTTATGAACGATTACTTTAAAGCACGCGATGTTTTGAAAGTGGGGAAAAACGAATACACCTACTACCGCCTCGACGCATTGGAAAAAGCGGGACTGACCCAACTCAAGCGGCTGCCGTTTTCGATCCGCATTGTGTTGGAGGCGGCTTTGCGTCAATGCAACGACAAAGAGATTACCCAAGCCGACGTAAGAAATATTGCCGCATGGACGGCAAAAGGGAATCGCCCTGGCATCCCCTTCCTCCCTGCCCGCGTGATCATGCAGGATTTCACCGGCGTGCCCGCCATTGTGGACCTCGCCGCCATGCGCGCGGCGGTTGCCCGTCTCGGCGGCGACCCGAAGAAGATCAATCCGCTTGTGCCGGTTGACCTCGTCATTGACCATTCGATTCAGGTGGATTTCTTCGCCACACCGGACGCGCTCCAACGCAACACCGAAATGGAATTCCTGCGCAACAAGGAGCGCTATGAATTTCTCAAATGGGGACAACACGCTTTCCAAAACTTCCGCGTTGTGCCGCCGATGACGGGCATCGTGCATCAAGTCAATTTGGAATATCTCGCCGATGTGGTGATGACCAAAAAACCTTCCGAAGGTTCAAAACCTTCGGAAGGTTTACTCGCCTTCCCCGATACGCTCGTCGGCACAGACTCGCACACCACGATGATCAACGGACTCGGCGTGGTCGGCTGGGGCGTGGGTGGAATCGAAGCCGAAGCGGTGATGCTCGGTCAACCGATGGACATGCTCCTGCCGGATGTGATCGGCTTCAAACTGCACGGCAAACTCAAAGAAGGCGTCACCGCCACCGATCTCGTCCTCACTGTCACACAGATGCTCCGCAAAAAAGGCGTGGTGGATAAATTCGTCGAGTTCTACGGACCCGGGCTGGAAACCATGTCCCTGCCCGACCGCGCGACCATCGGCAACATGGCTCCCGAATATGGCGCGACCATCGGCTATTTCCCGGTGGATAAAGAGACGCTTCGCTACATGCGCTTGACCGGTCGCTCGGAGGAAACCATCGCGTTGACCGAGGCATACGCGCGCGCACAAGGACTCTTCCACGACGCCTCGATGCACGAACCCGAATTTACCGACACGCTCGAACTGGACCTTGGGGCTGTGGTGCCATCGCTGGCTGGACCCAAGCGTCCGCAAGACCGCGTGCCGATGTCTGAATTGAAAGAGACGTTCAAAAAAGTATTGTCAACACCCGTCAAAGAACGCGGCTTTGAACTCAAGCCTGAAGCCCTAACCGCCGAAGCGACCTACGGGACCAACGGCGGTTCGATGAAGATGAAGCACGGCGCGGTGGTCATCGCGGCGATCACATCTTGCACGAATACCAGCAACCCGTCTGTTCTCGTTGCGGCGGGATTACTCGCCAAAAAAGCGGTCGAAAAAGGGCTCAACGTCAAACCGTATGTGAAGACCTCGCTCGCGCCCGGTTCGCGCGTGGTGACGGAATATTTGAAGCAAGCCAATTTGCTCGATCCGCTCGCCAAACTCGGGTTCAACGTCATCGCCTACGGATGCACCACCTGCATCGGCAATTCGGGTCCGCTCCCGGCTGAGGTGGCGAAGGCAGTTACAGGGTCCGATCTTGTGGCGGCGGCGGTGCTGTCTGGGAATCGAAACTTCGAGGGCAGAATCCACTCGCTGGTGAAGGCAAACTTCCTAGCCAGTCCGCCGCTTGTCGTCGCGTACGCGCTGGCAGGGACGGTTGATATTGACCTCGACAAAGAACCGCTCGGCACAGGCTCCGATGGCGCGCCCGTGTATTTGAAAGACTTATGGCCCACGCAAAAAGAGGTCAACGATGTCGCGTCGTCGAGCGTGCGCGCCGAAATGTTTAGGGACAAATACGCCGACGTGTTCAGCGGCTCGGATATGTGGAAAGATATCAAAGTGACCGGCGGCGATCTTTACGAATGGGATGAGAACTCCACATACATTCATCATCCGCCCTATTTCCAAACATTGACGCTCGATACCAGCGATGTGAAAGACATCAAAGGCGCGCGCGTGCTAGGCTTGTTCGGCGACTCGATCACAACCGATCACATCTCCCCTGCGGGCGCCATCGCCATCGACTCGCCCGCTGGAAAGTATTTGCAAGAGCGCGACGTGGCTCCGCAATACTTCAACTCGTACGGTTCGCGGCGCGGCAACGATCTTGTGATGGCGCGCGGCACGTTTGCAAACATCCGCATCAAGAATCTATTGGTCGCGCCGAAAGAAGGTAACTGGACGAAGTTTTTTGACGATGGACAACGGACGATGGACGATGGTCAAGTGATGTCCATCTTTGATGCCGCGATGAAATATATGCAGGCGGGCGTGCCGGCGATCGTCATCGCCGGGAAAGAATACGGCTCCGGCTCCAGCCGCGACTGGGCGGCGAAAGGTCCAATGTTGCAAGGCGTCCGCGCGGTGATCGCCGAATCGTTCGAACGCATCCACCGCTCGAACCTCGTCGGCATGGGCATCCTGCCATTGACATTTACGAACGGGCAGAACGCTGAATCGCTGGGCTTGAGGGGCGATGAAGTTTATGACATCGAGGGCTTGAACAACCTCGCGCCAAAATCAGTATTGACAGTAAAGGCAAAGAAAGCGGACGGGACCACAATCGAATTCCAGGCTATCGCGTTGTTAAACACGAACGTGGAAGTGAACTACTATCACAATGGCGGCATCCTGCATACGGTGTTGAGGAATTTGGTGAGGTAAGGACAAAAAAGACAGCAAAGACCGACTCTGCGAAAAGTCGGTCTTTTTGATTTACAGTTCGATCTTGAGTTGATCCAACAAAGAAGCGGCTTCCTTCAGATCAAGCGTATCAAAACCTTCCGTGAACCACGAATAAGTTTGAAACAGTAACTCATATGCCGCCTTCGTTTTTTTCTGACCTTGCCATAATTCGCACAAACTCATCACAGCGCGCAATTCCCATGACTTTGCCTGTTGACGACGGGCAATCTCAATAGCCCGCATAAAGCAGACCTCGGCTTCCGTTGCGTTATCCGCTCCACGGAGTAACAATAGTTTTCCTTTCAAGCGATGGAGTTCCGCCTCGCTAAAATCCTTATCCAACACTTCGAACCCTTCTGAGAGTGTGTTCATTCCCTCTTCCACCTGATCCGTTTGTATCAGCGTGTTGACTAAATAGGCAAGGTTAGTGGGGAGAGGCTGCACCGCTCCGCTCATTCGAAGAATGGAAATTCCTTCGCGCAATTCAGCAAATCCTTCCTGATGCCCTTGCCGCACCAGTCCCCAACCATGTATATTTTTCGCAATGGCATACCAAAAAGGAAATCCTTTTTCGCTAGCGAGGACGATCGTTGCCTCTGCCTGGTTCTGGGCAGCCACTGCATCCCGCCGAAAATAATGCAGCCCACTTGCCAATCCTGAAGCGAATGCCATGCTGAAGGGGTGGGATAGTTTTTCAGCCAGCGCCAGCGCCTCCCGACTACGCTCGAGGGATTGATCCGCATAACCCAGCGCCCAGAGCGCCCAACTTAGCCAGGTGAGACAGGATACACCGGGGTCTTGATAGTAAGTGGATACCAGCATGGAATGTTGTTCGGGTTTATAAACCGAGAGCGCCCGCTCCAGATAAATCCGACCTGCTGCAAAATCCCCGGTTCCAACCAGGATGTAACCCATGCCCCAATGCGCGATGGATATCAGCAAGGGATCACCTGAGCCCTCGGCAACGCGAAGCATTTCCCGATATATCTCCAAGGCGGTTTGATATTCGGCGCGCAGGGAATAGTATCCGCCCAGCCCTGTCAGCACGGGGATGAGTTGTGGCGTCATTCCCATTTGCTGACACAGTTCATACGCGCGAGCATACGCCTGACCCATTTCGGGATCCGAATAACCCTTCAAGGCAGTTATCGGCACACCAAGACTCATTTGCAGGGTGAGTTCCTGTCGCATGCGTTCAGGCAAATCGGGCAATGTTTTCAGAAGTTCCAAACCGTGACGATAGTGTGTAATGGCTTCGGCGTTGGCGGTCAAGTGCGCGGCATTGTCTCCCGCTTGCAGGAGATAGTAAATCGCTTTCCGCGGAATCCCAGCCATCTCGAAGTGCCGCGCCAACTGTCCCGAAAGTTGAGGGGCGCCTTCTCCATGCAAAGTCTCCAAAGCGGTCCCCATCGCTTCGTGTAAGTGTGCCTGCTCCACTTCATCCAATTGATTGTATAGATATTTTTGAAACAGGAAGTGACGAAAGCGATAACGGGATAAACTTTGACCGCTCCCACCCGAACGTTCAAAGCCTGCGATGCTTGTCAACCTGTGCAGTTTATTCAGCGGTCCGCTCAACTGCCGGATAACCTCACGCGATTCAGCTTTACTCACAAGCGCAATGGCTTCGGCTGTAAAGGTCTCACCTTCGATGCTGGCGATAGAAAGAATGTTTGCCAGCGCTTTTGGAAGTCTCCCGATCCTTTCCGCGATTACCGCATCCACGCGCGGTAAGGTACTTTCCCAATTCAAGGTCGGCCCTTCGATCCATTTTCCATTTTCATCTTTGACCAGGTCGCCGCGTTCTTGCAAGCCACGCAACAACTCCACAGTGAATAGTGGATTTCCACCCGTATGTTCAAAGAGCGTTTCACGGAAAGCCTTATTAAGTTGATTTGGTTCGCTATCAACGAGGTCTTCTACAAACTGGCGACCCTGGGCTTGGGATAAATCCACCATCAGATCGCCCGTCACATGTTGAAGTTCGTTGATAACGAGTTCGAGTGGGTGTCGTTCTCCAGCCCGGCCCAAAGCCACATCGCCAGGGCGGAATGCGCCTATAATTAGAATCCGCTCGTTAGCGATCTGTCTTCCAAGATGGAACAACAGGTTGATGGAACCCGCATCTGCCCAGTGCAGATCATCTATGATAAGCAGGAGGGGGCGCTTCTTGGACAGTGAAAACAATACCTTTGTATACTGCTCGAACAAGTCGTTTTGCTGTACATTGTCCCCGCCCGGACTCATCGACCTGCGTTTGAGCAATTCCTCCAACTGAACTGCCTGACGCGAAGCGCCTAACTGCGCACGACTAAACAGGGTGGTTCCGGGGATAAATCGGTCAATCAATCCCTGGCCATCATTCAACAGCGCGTTGAGCGTCTCTGGCAACAGCCCCCACAATCGGTTGGCGTGATCGTGTGAGATGATCCCGCTTACCCACTCAGACTCAACATCGCCGCTGAGCATCTTTAATATCCCGATAAACGGGAGATATGGATCCCCCGCGCCGCTATAAGCATTACAACCGCCGTTCACCGAGATCAGATTTGCGTGAGAATTCATGGAACGCCTGGCGAACTCCTGAATTAGCATCGTCTTACCCATGCCCGGGTCGCCTGCTATGAATACAACCTGTCCGTGGCGGGCAATGGCATTATCGAGAAAGCCGTTCAATCGGGAGAGTTCAGCCTCCCTTCCGGCAAAGAGGCGCGGCTCCGCCTCCAACGAATCCTCATCGGAGCGCAGAAAAGCAGGAGGCGCAAAAAAGGAACGGGGTTTGAAAGTCCCCTTGCGGATATTCTCGTAAAGTTCGGTAGTCTCTTCGGACGGCTCCACGCCCAATTCTTTATCCAGGATGCGGCGGCAGGTTTCATATTGCGCCAATGCCGCGCTGCGCTGACCACTGAGGGCGAGGACGCGCATCAACAGCTGATGACCTTCTTCGAGCCAGGGTTCGAGTTCCACCTGCCGCCAGGCAAATTGCAGGGCTTGTTCATATTCCCCGCGCCCCTCATAATACTCTGCCAGTTGACGAAGCGCGTTGAGCATTCGCCTGCTGAATTGTTCGCGCTTGAGCGCGATCCATTCTTCAAGCGCCATGCTTTCTCCTGCCGAAAAACCTTCCATAAAAGCGCCCCGATAAAGCGCAACAGCATGTCTCAAACGTTCGATGCCCGGCAGCTTGTTTGTTGCCGTCTCGGTGTTTTCCAAAAAGGCGCGCACATCGAGGCTGAAATCACTCTCAGCGTTGAAATGGAGGGTTTCGTTGGTAATAAGCAAAAAGGGAGGTTGAGCCGTTCGATCCCCAATGGTTGCGCGCAAGTTTGAAAGGGCAAAACGCAGATTACCCAGGGCGGAGCCCTGCGGTAAACCGGGCCACAGCATTTCCGCCAGAATTTCGCGAGAATGCGGACGACCCGCCTCGGCCGCAAGATAAATCAGCAAGGCGCGCACTTTATTGGAATCGAATCCTGCGGCTGGTTTTCCATCCACTGTTATTTGAGGATGTCCGAGCAAGGAGAGCGATAGGTGAGTCATCTTAGCCTCGCAGGCTGAGAACCGATTCCGTTTGGGTACCTGTCGTATTGTAACTCTGATTTATCGCCTTTTGATTTCCCCACGTTTGCCACACGCTGTCCCCACGCATAAGGATTAATCTATGGTCAACAATCCGTTTACCCGACTCTTGAAAGGAGATGTAAAGATGAAAAAGATTCTATTGACCCTGTGTGTTGTAGTGTTTCTACTCCCTGCCTGTCAACCTGCCGCTACTCCTCCGCCAACGGCGATCCCGGCGACTAGGTCGCCATCGCCTCAGGATGTGGTCTATTTGTGGCAGGATGCCCTGAACAAGGGCGATATTGACTTGGCGCTTTCATATCTCGCCCAGGATGCCGTGGTTACCATCAGCCCAGCGGGACCCGAAGGCGACGCGGTGTTCACCGGTCACGCCGAGATTCGAGGTTGGTATGAAACACTCACGGCTGGCAAAGGCGTTACAACCTTGAGCGACTGCAAAGCGGATGGCGAGACCATTACCTGTCTTGATACATACACCGATGAGGGCTTGAAGTCCTTGGGCGTGGACTTTATTGAAGGTGATTGGGTCGCGACAGTACGCGATGGAAAAATCCAAGCATACAAATTTACGATGACACCTGAGTCGCTGGCGAAACTCCCCCCACCTCCTCAACCAACTGCCACACTATCGCCCGAAACACCCATTACCTCAATTGAAGATGTAGTCGGCACTTGGAGGATCTGGGTTGGCGGTGACCAGAACGAACTGCGGTTTCTGCCGGATGGGAGATTTTTTGTGAATGAAAATTCAAGTCGGGGGAACTTCGCTGTAGAAGGGTCGCAGATTCACTATCTGACCGAGTCCTATTGCCCTTCCGCGCAGGAGGCTCGCTATGAGGTCTTTGTGACCAAACAAGATAACAAGCCGGTTAAATTGCGCTTTGTTTTAGTCGGCGAGGATGGATGCCCCGAACGCAAGGAGGCACTGGCTGGGAAAACCCTGGTCCTGGTCAAACCTTAGGTTTGGCACCTCAGGAATTTGCGACGCTTCGGATTGCGATACCGGAGCGTCGCTTCTGAATGGATGCCGAAATGAGTATTCAGCCAGAACGCTACATGGCATTCCTATTGCGAATATGGAAAGTCAGTCAAGATGGCAAATGGGTTATGAGAGCATCTTTGGAGAATATCCATACCGGCGAACGTCATAACTTTTCCAGCCTTGAGGTTCTGATCACCTTTCTGCGGAATGAAGCACTAGAACGTTCTGCTGACGAGATCGAGGGAAATGATGGAAGCAAACGTGACATTTTATCACTGTAAATGAACTACTACCGCAATGGAGGGATTCTCCATACCGTGTTGAGAAATTTGGTGAAGTAGTTCGTGCTTCGTATTGCGTACTTCGTAAAAGAGACTCGCTTTGAGGCGAGTCTCTTTCAATCTAGACACGAATCCCTGATTTTCTTTGGTTATAAATAGACATTGCTCCAGCCAATATAAAAACAACGCCAAATATCATGGGGAGCACGCCGTAAATCCAATCCGCGCCAAAAATGCTCGTTATACATCCAAACAAGAAAAACACAACTCCAATTAACAAATACACAATGATCGTGGTTGGCAATCTACCCGGCTTAAGTCCATAAGCCATCTTTGATTTTTCCATCATTGCCTGATAAAGAGTTGCTTCTTGTTTACAAATTTCAGAACAAACCAGAAAATTCAACTCATTAGGGATCGCGCATTTCTTACATACTGCTTTTGAGCAATGCTTGCATATGCCTACTGCGTCTTCGTTTTCATGCACAAAACATTTCATGTTAGCTCCTGTATGTCGCTAGTGATTTTATAACAAATTCTATCAATTCCATCGCAATAGGTTGAAGCCTACGTCGGATTCATCTTCAAATTCGCCAAGCCTCTCTCAATGGAGGCAAGACGTTCCATGATATTGCGACCTGTGCTTTCGCGCAGTTTGGCAACATATAGCACCTTGCCAGCCTCCGCGCCGAATTTTTGCAGGCTCCGAATCACAGACGAGGAATACCCAACTCCATGCTCGCGTTTGCCGAACGCCATCACGCCGAGGAATTCAGGCTTGGCGGCGCGCTTCAGGGTGAGAGGCAGATATAACGAGTGATGCGAAGCGTCCGCAGGGATGATCACATCTCCCTTTTCCAGCAAGAGGCGATCTTTATCCACAAGATTTATCGACGGCAATTCTCCCTCTTGAGGCAGAGGTTCGGTTAGGAATAAGTTTCCGTTTTCGTGTTTAAGGAAAATTTCGATCTCAGTTAGATCCAGCTGTTCCTTCACCTGCCGCGCGAGTATCTTCAAAATATCGTTGGAAGACAGCATTAACTGCGCCTCAGGCGCGAACTCGACGATCGTGCCGCTAAAGTCAATCTCTTCGGGTTTGAAGCGACGGTCTACAAAATTTTGCAAGCCGTCTCGCAGTGGAACGAACAGAAGCGCCACAGGGAAGATTGCCAATAATCCAAAGAAGGGCGACGTGGCGCTTAGATATTGCTTTGCATACAGTTCAAACAAGATCGCGCCTGTGATACCCAACGACCCCATAATGGCGGTATGCGCGCTATAGACCAATGTGCGATTGATGACAATGTCTACGTCCCAGATGTGATAGCGAAGCGCGGAGATCGCAAAGGTGACGATAAAGCCATAGGTGAAAAAGAGGGTCAGAAAGAAAAGGGTAAGGTCTACGATGGAGCCGGCAACGTACCCGAATAATAGGTATTTCAACCAATACAGGATGTAGAAAAACGTCATGCCGACCAGTGAGAGGGCGATCCACTTCAACTGCTGACGCTGAAGCGGGTCTTTCGTCACAAATAAACGGTAAATTTGCGCCAACACGCCCAGCCCCAACACTCCCAGGCGGAACAGTTCAGGAAGGGTATCGAGGAGGAACGATCGAATGGCATCGGATAATCCCGAGGCGAGGAAGATCATGACGCACAGGTAAATGGGCAAGATCAACATTCCAAGAAGGCTTAACGTGAAAAACCAGCGCGTCCAACCGGGCGTCCATTTTCCGTTGGGGAAAGTCAATAACACATACAGTAACAGCGTCGACAGCAACAACGTATATCCTGTGCCAAGAAAATAGGCGATAAACCAGTTGATCGCCTCATCGCCACTCAGATTCATGGAAAACCAAAGATCGAACCCTGTGCTGGTACTCGTCCACGTGACAAGCATCAGCGACACGATCACGGCAAGCCGATCTGCCGGTTTGCGCCAGAAGATGATCGCCGCCGCGATCACGCCGACCACGAACGAACCGAAATTGAGGTAGATGTACACCCACTTCTCTATCTCTGCCTGATCAGCGGATAACTGTTGAAACGACCCGTTAACGCTATATACAACGGATGGGATGACAACTGCCAGCCAGCCCAGCCTCACGAGAAGGGTACCCAAGAAAGGGAATTTGGAAATATTGGTTTTTATCTCTGCGGAAGTCATGGCGCCTCTCCTTTGCCTGATTCGGTTAACTTAACCCCCGGCCGTCGATTCAAGGTACGTGAATTCTTGCTACACCAGCCCTTGTTTTCGCGCAATATCCGCCGCTTGGGTGCGGTTTTCAGCTTGGAGTTTGGCGAGGATATTGGAAACATGATTCTTCACTGTACCTTCGGTGATGAATAATTTCTCCGCCATATCTTTATTGGATGCGCCCTGCGCCAGCAACATCAACACCTCACGCTCGCGCTCGGAAAGCGACTCAATTGTTGATGTAGTTGGGCGCATCATTTCACGCAACGCGCGCGAGGCGATCTCAGGCTGGATGAACACTTCGCCTTCATGCACGCGCCGAATCGTTTCGATCAATTTATTGGCGGGCGTATCTTTGAGTAAATATCCCATCGCGCCCGCACGCACGCCTTGAAAGACGTAATCGTCGCGGTCGAAGGTGGTGAGAATGATGACCTTCGCCTGCGCCCACTCGCGGCACAATTTTGCGGTCGCTTCGACGCCGTTGAGGGCGGGCATTTGCACATCCATGAGAACGACATCGGGACGCATTTCGAGCGCGAGTTGCACGCCGCGTTCGCCATCGCCCGCTTCGCCGACGACGTGTAAGCCTGGTTCCAGATCGAGAATCGTTTTCAACCCCTGACGCATTAGAGTCTGGTCTTCGACGAGGAGGAGGTTGATCATGTTAGGCATGAAAAAATTAAACACAAAGGGCACGAAGAGCACAAAGGTTTATTGGTCGAAGGTGGCGGTTCGTGTCCATGAGCAGGGTTCGAGAAGATGATGTTGAAAAGGGCGCGCTCAGTGTATCGGCGTAGGAAAAAGTTTATTAGAGCAGAGGCAGTTTGACGTCGACGCGAGAGCCGCCGCCGTTGCCCGAGAGAGTCAGCGTGCCGCCGAGTCCTTCCACGCGTTCGCGCATCCCGCGTAATCCATAATGTCCTGGTGTGTCTTCGGGATTGGGAGGAAGCCCGCATCCGTCGTCCTGGATGACGAGCGTTGCGAATTGCGCTTCGATCCCGAGACGCAAATCCACATTCCGCGCGGCGGCGTGACGCTCGATATTGGTCAATGACTCTTGCGCAACGCGCCAGATCGTTTCAGCCTGAGCAGGTGAAAGTTGATCCGCGGCGTCGTCAATTTGGCACGCGATGGCAAGATGCGCGCGTTGGGCGACATCCACGCTCAACGATTGCAGAGCATCACGCAGTTGACGCTCGCCTAACCCAGGCGTACGCAGACCCGCGAGCGAGCGCCGCAGATCATCCATGCTGGCGCGCGTGATGTCTTTAAGTTCATCCACTTGCGCGGAGGCTTTTTCGGCATCTACTTTATACAAACGTTGGATGGCTTCGAGTTGAACGGACAACGTCACCAACGAATGACCGAGGCTATCATGCAGGTCGCGCGCAAGACGCTCGCGCTCGCGCAAGGTTGCCAGTTCGGCGTCGCGTTGACGAGCCGCTTCCAACTCCCTTTGGGCTGATTCCAACTTCGTGATCAATTCCGCCCGCTGACTGCTGGTGCGGATGATGCCATAAATAAATAGAAAGACCGCCATACCTCCAAGCCATTGGAATGAAAATCCAAATGCAGCGCCAAGCGGAATCTGTTTGAGGTTCCAGTTTGAAATGATCAAAGCAATAAGTACCGTGACAACAGCCGTTCCGAAAACGACTCCCCTCAGCGGCAATAAACCGAACATCTGCCCAAAGTAGGTGAAGCCCAGCCACCAGGTAAATGGATTCAGCCAGCAGGCTAACACCCACATACAAACTCCGCCGACAAAATAGATGGTGAGATTTTTGTTTGAAATGGGCCAGCCGCCACCCCTGATGCAAATAAGATACAGCGCCCCTTGGGCAACTGACAATCCGGCAACCGCCCACTCGCGCCAGGTTAATTCGTTTGCATGGGCAGCGAGAACTGCTATAGCCGCAAATGAAAATATCAAAACCGACAACACATCCCAAAACCTGCCGTAGAGGTGAAGATGCGCGGCAGATATCGGGAGGTCACTATCGGCGAGGTGAGACGGTTGGGATTCGTTCATGTGGAAAGTGTACTCTGGATGAAGAAAAGTGGAAAGCGCATTTCGCCACAGAGAACACAGAGTCCTCAGAGAAATACCTCAATCTTCTCTGTGAACTCTGTGGCACATTTGATGTTTACGCCTTCGGTTCCCAACGGAACAACTTGGCGGCGATCAGGGTTGCGACAATTCCGTATGCGGCGAGGAGTAATATTTGGGAGAACCATTGCGGATCAAGCGACGCATCCAGCATGGCAGAGCGAACCAATTGCGCGGCGGGATAAGCAGGCAAGTACGGCACAACGTTTTGTAACCATGCAGGCAACATATCCAGCGGGAAGATCATGTCGCTGATAAACATCAGCACGAAGTAAATGGTCATCCCGATCGCAGTGGCGCTGCCCGCTTTTGCCGACACGCCGCTGATGACCCCTCCCAGCGCCATGAATGCCAGCAGACCAAAGAGGATCATGGGGTAAGCGACCAACAATCCCATAGCGCTAACAGGCACTTTATACAGTAGGACACCCGCGAAAATGATAAGTGTGCTTTGCAGAACGCCGATCACAATGTTCACCAACAGATACGAACCAATCAATTGCACGGCGGGCAACGGCGTGGCTTGCAAACGTCGAAGCACGCCTTTTTCGCGCATCTCCAACATCATGGTCGAACTGCTGACCAAGCCGAAGCTCAAAGCGTTCAAGACGATCACGCCTGGCGTCATATAATCCATAAATTGACTCATGATCGCGCCGTAGATAATCATGAGCAAGACAGGGAACGCAAAGTTCCAGAAAAGCACATAACCGTTTCGCAGGTGCATGAGGGTCATGGCTTTGGTGAGGATGAGAAAACGTTTCATGGTGTATTTCCTTTATTTTTTTCCCGCTACTCTGCGCTAATCTCCACGAATGGGATGAATAGCGCAGAGTAGCGAAGAGTAGTGGATGGTTTAATTCGATTCAGCGAGCGCGCGTCCCGTCAACTTGAGGAAGACATCCTCAAGGTTAGGTTGGCGCAACGCCACATCACGGACAGAGCGACCCAATTTTGCCGCAAGCGCATGAAGAGCGGTCAACGTCACTTCGGGGCGGGCAGTTTCCACTTCCAAGTGTTGACCCGTGTACCGCGCCGCGCTCACCTCAGGCAACGCGCGGACTTGCTCCAGCGGCAGTTCCACCGTCGCTTTCAACATGGAATTCAATTTGAGGTTGGCGATCAACGCGCTGGGCGTGTCGCACGCCACGATCTGACCACGATCAATGATGGCGATCCGTCCGCACAACGCTTCCGCTTCTTCCATCGCGTGCGTGGTCAACACGATCGTGCGTCCTTCATCGTGCAACTGGCGGACGATGTCCCACACTGCCCGTCGCGCATGAGGATCTAGCGCGGAGGTCGGCTCGTCAAGCAAAACGATCTGCGGATCGTTCGCAATCGCAACCGCCAGCGCGAGGCGTTGTTGCTGTCCGCCAGAGAGACGACGCGCGAGTGTGTTTCGTTTTTCAACGAGATCGAAGCGCGCGAGAAGCGCATCAATTTCTTTCGACGTGAGATACACCTCATACAACGCGGCGTACACTTCCACCAACTCAGCGACGGTCAGGTCATCGAGTAGCGCCGTCTTCTGCAATTGGATACCCAATTGACGTTTCGTGGCGGCAGGGTCGGCTTGAACACTGATCCCGCCAACATACACGTCTCCCTGTTTGGGTTTGTGCAAACCTTCGACAGAGGCGAGCAGCGTGGTCTTGCCCGCGCCGTTCGGTCCGAGCAAGCCGAAGATTTCGCCTTTTTGCACGTTCAAACTCACGCCCTTGAGAGCGGTCAACGCGCCGTAGGCGGCGGTCACATCATTTACATTGATCATTGATTGTTGAGACATAGCAACTCCTTTGTTATGCCGTGATGATACGGCAACAACACGCGAAGCCCCAGTCTCGAAGGCACGATCCGCCCTATGCCAAAAGACACATTCCCCGCTATGACTACTTCAACATCTCCAATAAACCATCGGGATACAAAATGGATTTCCCCTCTTCGAACTCATGCAGACTCTTCCACACCACGCGGATTCGCTCCCCGTTCGACTCGATCACTTCGATTTCAGCCTGGTCGTACAACTCAGCCTTTGTCAACGCCCCATCGTAGATCATCACGATCTCGTGACCCGTGTTTCCGTTGTTGACAAAGATATTCTCAAGAAAGCCGAGATGCTCCAACTCTCGAATCTCACTGTGCAACTCCTCCATGATCTCGCGGCGAACAGCAATCTCCCCGCTTTCACCGAACTCGATCCCTCCGCCAAGCGGACGATAAAATGTTTCGTTCCTGACCGAGTCATGTCCCTCAAAAACGAGGATGCGGTTGTTGTTCTTGAACACGCAAAGAGCGATCGGGCGGATATGGCTCATATAAAAACGTAAGGCGAGATTAATCTCGCCTTACACGGTTATCAATTCAAGTTTTTGCGAACGCACCCCAACAAGATTCGCCTGCATTGACCACGGTCCCGTCCACGTGACGGTGACGGGGAGAATTTTGCCTTTCAAATTCTCTTCCGACTCAACAAAGACGAGTTTATTGGTGGGAGTCCTCCCCCGCCAGCGATTCTTTACTTTCTCCTCGAACAACACATCCACAGTTTGACCGAGATATTTTTTGTTGATCTCAGCCACAATTTGTTCCTGCAAATCATCGAGCAGGTGCAGGCGGCGCATCTTTTCTTCTTCGGGCACGTTATCTTCCATGCGGCGCGTGGCGACGGTCCCTTCGCGGGGGGAGTAACGCGCCAGATGAGCCACGTCAAGCCGAAGGTCGGAGAGGACGCGATAAGTTTCCATGAATTGTTCTTCAGTCTCGCCGGGGAATCCGACGATGATGTCCGTTGCGATGGAACAATCTGGAATTTTGTTGCGAATCTTTTCGATGAGTTCGCGGTACTCTTGTTGAGTGTATCCGCGCTTCATGTTCGCCAGCACTTCGTCGTCACCCGCTTGGATCGGCACCTCGATATGCGGCATCACTTTGGGAAGTTCGGCGATGGCGTCCATCAATTCCTCGGTGAAGTAGTTGGGATGCGATGTGAGGAAGCGAATCCGCTCGACGCCTTCGACATCATGCACGATGCGGAGCAGTTGCGCGAGGTTGGGACCATCGGGAACATCTTTGCCGTAGCGGTCAACAATTTGACCGAGGAGCGTAATTTCTTTTACACCCTGCGCGGCGAGCGAACGAATTTCAGAAACAATATCGCCAACGGGACGACTGCGCTCGACGCCGCGACGGAACGGGATGATACAAAACGCGCAAGCATGCGAACAGCCGTAAACAATCGGCACATGCGCGGTGACGAGTTGTCCGCGTTCGTGTTGAGGGAGGATAAGTTCATCGTCCATCATCAAGAAGCGGCGGGTAGTTTCCGAATCTTCAAGCGAGCGAATTTCACCCTGACTTAAAAATGAAACGAGAGGTCCTGGGTCGGAGGGAGGCGAGAACACATCCACGTAGGGAAGTTTTTCGCGTAATTTATCCGCGCCGCGCACGCCGACCATGCACCCCATGAGGTTGATGACGAGGTTGGGATTCTGCCGCTTCAACGGGAGCAGGCTGGTGAGGCGTCCGATCGCTTTGTCCTCCGCCGATTGACGCACAACGCAGGTGTTGAGGACGATCACATCCGCCTCTTCGATGGTCTCTGTAAATTGATAGCCGAGGTGCTCCAACGACGAGCCGACGCGTTGCGAGTCGGCGACGTTCATTTGGCATCCTTCGGTCCAGATGTGGTATTTCATAGGGTTGGGATTATACCAAGAGCGCGGAAGTAGAAACAAAATCGCCGCTATGTAACGGCGATTTTGAATTCAATAAGTGGAGTGGCGCGGCTCGAATGGCTCTGGCAGTTGTTAGCAGGCGGCATCTATGGCGGCTTGTAGCGCATCATGGTCAGCCATGTTGGCGCCGGGGTTTCCATCCCAGGTTGCGTGCCAATTTCCGTGGGCGGCGGCGGCGGCATCGCAGGTTGCCTGACTACCTCCCCCGCCATCATCACCACCTCCACCAAGTATCCCGCCATCTCCAAGCGAGTTATTGATGGATGAAAATGTGTTGCCGATCCTGGGCCCCAAGGCGCTAACCGCAACGACCACAACGATCGCGACCAGAGCAATGATAACGGCATATTCAACCAATCCCTGCCCGCGATTTCGTTTGGAAGGAGAAAATAATAATTTCATGGTCAAACTCCTTTCTTTTATTATAATCCAGTGCGCGCAAGTCGGAGCCCTTAAAGGTTACATTTATGAGTGTTCAATTTTGCAAAGTACACAGTCAAGATTATTCATTTTGTGACGAAGAATCTGTTATCAACAAACACCGCTGTTCTTACCTCAAGCAACAAACGTCGAACACTCTCTTATGGTAAAATTTCGTCCGCCTCAACTGGTGAGGCTTCGTGGAGGGATGGCCGAGCGGCTGAAGGCGCATGTCTTGAAAACATGTTTGGGTCACACCAACGTGGGTTCGAATCCCACTCCCTCCGCCTGACGCATTCGGTAGTGACGACTTTAGTCGTCTGCAAAGAAAAGCGACTGAAGTCGCTACTACAATTCATTGGGGAGGTGCCAGAGTGGCTGAATGGGCTCGCCTGCTAAGTGAGTGCTGGGTTAAACCAGTCGCGGGTTCGAATCCCGCCCT
>JAJTXU010000070.1 GCA_021462845.1 Anaerolineales bacterium | reverse complement strand
GTTCGCATTTGGGCGGGGGCGCAAGCGCGCACTCCGAGTTCCCTGATCTACACTGAGATCGATTGCGGGACCAGCACGGGCGGAACATGCAGCGGCATTGCGTACGGAATCATCCCGGCGGCGAGTATGCCTTCTTCGGCATCTACATACGACGTGCGCGCAAAACTCGAATCGCACACCAATGGAAATTGGCCGGTAGATTACACAGTAAATTCATTCAGCGTCTATTTTTCACTCCTCCCCATTGAGGACGATTGCGAATCGTCCTACACCGAGGTCGGGGATTTTGTCACATACGAAATTGACCCGACGATTGAAGACCCACTCGGTCCTGATGGTTCGCCGCCCGATTTTCAAATCTTCCCAATGGAGACCGGCAATTTCTATAAAGTTTCGCGCGGAGGCAGCGGCTGGAACGACGGCGCGTCAGATCACCAAGACTTGACGATCTCGTGGGACGGCGAGACATGGATACCGCTCATCCCCAGCAATGCGGATTGTTCCGGGCAGGGCGAAGGCGGCGACGTGGATACGTATTACATCACCGCCATGAGCGACACGTTCTACATCCGCGTCAACGACACGGAGACCGAATTTGCGGATAACACGCAGGTAGACGATGAAGACCCGGTCACATACACGCTAGGGCAGGTGATGACCTCGGTCCCCTGCGAAGATCAATTTGTCTACAACCCCTCCAGCGACCTGCTCGCATCGGTCGTCGTGGATGGCGACGACGAGGACGGTGTGCAAGCCTCGAACACGACCGGTCTCGGCGCATTGCCTCCGCTGGTGGTGCAAGAGTGGTACGCCATCAAAGTGACCAGCGGCACGTGGCGCGATGAAGGCATTGCGCCCGACCGAACCGACATGGAATATCAGGTGACGCCCGGATCTTCCGCCGTCCTTGCGGATTACGCAGACCTCGGATCGGGCGGCGATGGCGCGTGGTGTCAATCTACCGACGAGACCACTTGGTACATTCAGGCGCGGAGCATCAGCCTGTTCCTGCGCGCGAACAACGAGTCTTCGGGCTGGGCGGCAAACACAGGCGAATTGAACGTGAGCATCTATCACGCCACGTTCACCCGACCGCTCGAACAGTGCGAATACTCCTATGACCTGTACGGAGCGCCGCATCGAGACGAAGTTTCTGGAAACGCCAGCAACGGCAAGTCGTTTGCGTACGTGGAATCTGCGGAACCAATCCCGCCAGAAATACCTATTCTCGGCGCGGACACATGGTCAGCCCGCCCGCTTGAAGCGGGAGCGTGGTACGTCCTCGACACCATCGAGGGACCGTGGACGCCCGATTCGACGAACCCGAAGGTCTACCAGTTCGACATGTCGGTGAACGACGGCGACGGATGGATTCCGCTCGAGGATTGGGATACGCCAGTGTGTAACGTGGCGCTCGACGCGCTGGGTCATCGGCGCATCTACTTCCAAGTTCCCGCAGGTCCGCTGGAATGGTTCTTGCGCGTCGACGACACCGGCTCGTTCAGCAACAACGGCGGGTACATGGCGTGGAATTTGTATCGCGCCATCGAGGTGGACATCAACGACCCAACCGCGAACGCCTGGGTAGATTGTTTCGGAACCTACGACCCAGAAACGTACACACTGGAAGGGTCATCGAATTTCATTCCTGTCAAAATGGACATCGGCACATACGTCAAAGAAAACAACTATGGAACCGTCACGGAAACGAGCGGCTCGGTTCTCTCTGCTGGAACGGAATATGTTCTCGAAATTTCTGGCGGACCGTGGGACGACGACGACACCGATGAGATCGGGGGGACGCGCTTCGACGCGGCGATCAGCAAGGACAACGGCGCGACGTGGTCGCCGATAGACGGTAGCGCGCCAGGCATGGACTGCATCAGCATCACACAGGATGACCGCTATGCTCAAATACGTTTTACCGTGTTACCCGGCGAGATTTGGAAAATTCGCGTCAACGATAACGACGGCGACTTCTCGAACAACGGCGGAAATCTTGCTTACACCCTGATCAGTTTCAAACTAGTCAACGGTGTCACTGGCACAGCCCTCTCTCCCGCCTGCGACCTGCCCGCCATGCGCCCTGTCGTGCCTGCCGATCTCGAAGACCTCGGCTCGTGGTTGAACTACGTGGCGCAGTGGATTGATTATGTGGGCGTGGCGATCCGTCAGTTTTTCATCTTCTGCCCAAAGGAGATAGAAGCCATAATCGGTTTGTATGACAAGATCAAAGCAAAAGAGCCGCTTGCCAGTGTCATCGAGGCTGGGCAAATGATCAATGACGTTCGCATCGAGATTGAGTCCTATGATTGGGATGTAGACGGCGTAGACACATCCATCTTTAGCATTTCGAGCGCGGCGCAACTGGAGAACATTATCATCAGCCACGTATTTATCACAGATAACGAAGAGGCGCTCAGCCCATGGGAGGGTGGCGATATCATTGACGTGAGTGATTTTGAGACCGGGACGTGGAGCGCATCATCCTACTACAACACCTGCATGAGTTCGTTCAACGGCTATCTTCCTCCGTTGATCGCGCAGGGCGTTTGCTTTGCTTCTGCATCTTTCCGCGACACAGGCGCGTCGTTTTGGATTCAAATTAGCATTGATATTAGTTGCATATTCATGTATGTCAGATTAACGAAGCGACCTGTGCAGGAATTGGTCTACATACTCACCGGTGTTCGACCGTGGACGAAGGACGGCGCGGAAGACGCCATCGAAAAATTGACCGAAACCGTCATCGCGCGAGACCGCGCTCTCGCAACAGGCGCAGACCCGACGCTCGTGTCTCGCTATTGGAGCCAACGAAAACGATGAAAAGGCATCTCGCTCTTTCTATTCTTTTTCTGTTTGCTGTTGCGCTGTTCATCCCATCACAAGCGCAAGCGCAAGGCGAAACGCCGCGCGTGATCTACAGCACAAAGCCGATCTCTCCTGATTTGCAAGGCGATCTCGATGCCTGGCTTGCAACCGATGCGCCCGCGCCCGTTCCGTTTTACGTTGTCACTTATTTCAAAACAGTGAACGGCGTCACGCAGGTTTCGCTTGCGGGTGTAGACCTGCCCACCGACGAATTACCCGAAGAGTGGAGCATGTTCGAGGACGGCAACAACGTGGTTTGGATGGGAAGTGTGACCGTGCAGGAGGACGGCACGGTGATCCCTTTTCCTTCGGCGTCAAGGGAGCGCGGATCATCGAAACTCGCCATGATCGTCTTCGTTCCTCCAGCAACGGGCGGCGGTTCCTACGTCGCTTTTCCGTTCCAATCGGGCAAGGCGATGATCTACGGTCCGCGCGCTGTGCATGGGATCGGCGATTACGGCACGTCTGGCATGGTGGCGGTTGACCTCGTCAGTGGCGACGGTCTCGGCGCGGGCGCGGCGCCGCCGTATGCTTATGCCTCGGACGCGGGGACGATTGATTACATCTGCGACGACGGCACGACCGTCGCGGTGCGAACGCACAACGCCTCCACAGGCGACGATTTTATCTACGCTCACCTGCTCGATAACGCCAGCCTCGTGATGTCTGGCACGTTCTCGCGCGGGCAATTGCTCGGCTCGATCAAGTACGGCTCGTTCGATGACGATTGTGGCTGGGCAGACCAGCGCGACACAAATTATCACATCCATTGGATGTTCGAGCCGAACGGCAACACGTTTCAAGCCGAGGGCTGCATCCTGAACATCTCAACTAAAAAATGGACGTGCGGCAACGACGAGATCGGTACGGGTGAGTGGCTGCGCGGCGGCGGCGGTTTCGGCTTCGGCGACGATGAATTTGCCAGCGGGCAAGCCGAAAGGTCATTTTGGAGTTATCTGGTTTTTGGTTTTGTGAACTTTGTTACGGATGGATGGTTGAAGTTCCTTCCTGATCATCAAGACTTTGAATTTTTCTATCAGGTCATCTCAACGATACGGCTGCTGATGCGGATCATGTACGTGCTTGTGCGCGCTAACGTCAACATCAAACCGATATGGGATGTGACGGTGTACGGCATTGCGGTCAATGCTTTGTTCTCGCTCGGATGGATCATCGGAGTGATCACCAAGACCATCAAGACCAACACACCGGGGGCGTAGATGGACCCTACCCTCGCCTCCCTCACCTGCGTCATGGCGGCGCTCGCGTTGGGCGCGTTCTTCATCGTGGCGTGGCTCAACAAGCAAACGCTCTACCTGCCCGCCCAACCCGAAGGCTCCGCGCCCGTCAATCAAGAGGAGGAACGCAAGCGCGGACAGAAGATCAAGAGTCGCCGCGCCATGATGGTGTGGTCGGTCTTCCTCGGCATCTGCATTTTGTCCTACACGGTCGCGCTCGCCGCGCCATCGGCAAAGAAGGTAAAAGCGGTGTTGTTCCCCTCCGCCACGCCAACGGTGACGAATACCGCCACGATCACAGCCACGCCAACCATCACGAAAACGCCAACGCGCACAGCCACGCCGAAAGATTCCCCCACGCCGCGCAACACAGTCACGCCTTTATCGTCACGCACGCCTGTAGCCACGTCAACCCCACGAGTGATCACAGTGGCTCAGACCGTGATCGTTCAGGTTGTACGGACGGTCATCGTCAATCAACAGGTCACGGTCATCGTGCCTGTGACGGTGATCGTCACGGCAACACCCCTCGTCAGCGATACGCCTTCGCCCACCCTCGCCGCTTCCGCTTCACCGAGCGCAACGGCGACCGCCTCGCTCACTGAAACAGCAACCGTCACGGAGACTCCTACGCCATGACCAAGCCCATCTACCTCTCCGTCATCGTCCCTGTGTTCAACGAGGAAGACCGCATCGAGCGATGCGTGGAGCAACTCATGCCGCACGCCGCGCGCTACAACTGCGAGATCATCTTCGTGGATAACGGCTCCACCGACCGCACGCTCGAAATTCTCGACGTGGCGAAGACCATCTACCGACCGATCCGCATTATCACCGTGCCAGAGCGCGGCAAGGGAGAAGCCGTGAAGACGGGGATGCTCGCCGCGAACGGACGTTACCGCTTCATGTGCGACGCGGACCTGAGCGCGCCCGCGCGAGAGATTCACCGCTTCTTGGAATTCGCCCGCCTGTACGATGTGGTGATCGGATCGCGCGAGGTAAACGCGGAGACAACGATCACCTCGCAGAAGCGGCGCATCATCGGTCGCGTGTTTCAACGCCTCGTCCGCGACCTTGCGCCAGGCGTTCTCGATACGCAGTGCGGATTCAAAATGTTCAGGGATTATGCCGCCATGCGCATCTTCGAGCAGGTGACGATCAAGGGCATGGCGTTCGACGTGCAAGCCCTGCACATCGCGCTCAGCGAGGGCTACAGCCTGAAAGAGATCGCCGTGCCGTGGGTGAATGATCCGCGCTCGCGCGTGCGGTTAGTGAATGACAGTTTGGAGATGTTGTGGGATGTGATGAGGTTTCGATATCACACCGCCAGAATCGGCGTAGGTCATTTCAAAGTCAACTTATAAAAAAGTTTTGTGTACTCACCTACAAGTCTGCACACTTCAACATAATCACCTTTATCGCTTTCATAATACTGCTCAACGTTCACTTTTTTTTCAAAAACATTCTCGCCATTATCTAAAACGAAGATGCGAACATCGTCTCGTAAAATTTTATCTACAACAACGTACTGCACGCAATCCTTCATATTTCTTCGCTCAATAGCCATGAGCGTCACAAGTACAATTGTGACCATTAGCAACCCAAACATTGAAACAGTGCTTATTGTGTTTCTCATCCTTCATATCCTTTCACTTTCCATGCTTCACATTCCACGCACGCAGGGCATCGCTCCACGAGCCGTACATGCAGTAATACGCGGCGAGCGCTTGGGCGTATAGGTCCATCGTTCGCTTTGCGTGGTCATAGGCGGCGAGCGGCGAGCAGTTGTAGCAATCCAACTGCCTGAGCCAGGCTTGCCGTGCCTCGAATTGTTCGCGGGGGTTCATGCGATAGTAGCCAGAGAGATACACATGCAAGACCACAGTCGCGCCCGCGTCGGTGATCTGGATCAAGCCGTGTTCGCCGTCCACGCCGGTCCACGTCCAGAATTGGGTTTCTTCGGCGATGAGTCGCTTGAGGAGATCGGCGGGCACGTTCCATGTCCGCGCTGAGACGAGGATCGCGTCATCCAATCCGTTTTGCCACGCCAGCATTTGAGCGCGCGCGCCGTCCATGCCGCAGGGCGTCGCGGCGAAGGTCTCGGCGTCCACGCCCGAATATCCGCCGGGGCAGTTCCCTTTCGCCATGCCGAACCAGATCAGTTTGCCCGCGAGCAGGTAGTAGTCTTCGCTGGTGGCGATGGATGCGGGTTGCGTGACCGATGGCGGCTTGCAGATGGGCGCGGCGGATTCCACGCGCTTCGTCCCCGCGTAACGGATCGCGTACTCTTTTGCCGCTGGGCATTGCGCGGCGATCTCCTCGCGCGTCGGTTCGATGCGTTCTTTCGTTTCGACCGCGCAGATCGTGGTTTGATAATTCTCTTCGATGATGCGCAGGCGGTAATGATCGAGCGGCGACGAGAGCGCGCATTCCGCGCTGACGTTTTGGATCGCATCCGCGCGACGCGAACAGACGACCACGTCTTCGCTTTGCACGTCGAGCCTGTAGGCGGCGATGTCAATGTCTCCGCACGATTGCACGATGGCGGCGCGTTCGGGAGGCTGGGCGACCCACAGCGAACACACGAGGCGATCTTGCGGGAGGGTGAGCAGGAACCAGATGTAGAGGATCATGTTAGTGTTGTAAAAACAAGGACTATCCCTGCCCCTGGCATCTCTTCTCCGATTGTGCTATCTGTGTAATGCAACAATAGCGCTCCAAGAAGTTCCCATCCGTGTTTTGTGAAAATATCTTCGATTTCCTTCTCTTCATCGTCGGTGACAACAAAGCGTCCCGTTCTAGCAATGCGCATGAAAAGAAATTTTCTTTTTCCGAACGGGAAACGTATCCTCATTCTCGGAAGGTATTCATCTGCATCAAATATCCTGCTCCGATCAAATTCCTTCGCAACTAACGGATTTTTTATGTCCATTTCACACCTTGAATGTTTTCAGCGGTTCGATTCCGCGCGCGGCGCGGTGTTCGTTGATCTCTTTCACGAGGCGCACGTTTTCAAGGCACAGCGCGGCAAGCATGATCGTGATATTGCGGATGCCGTATTTGCGGAACAAACTTTCGCGTCTTCTTCGGCTTGTCTGCGGTCCGCGTCGGTGAGTTGGGGCGGGGTGTAGTTCATTCTTCCTCCGTCACGAGTTCGTCACGTGTGACTGTATGGTGTATGGTGTCTGGCGCGTCATCGGGCTTGCTATTCTCCGCCATCTCCACTCTGCGCGGGACATTGGCGTAGCCCGGAGCGACCTTGTACATCGTCCCGTTGATGTCGTAGTCGCGGTTCTCCATTGACTTCAACAGGTCGCGCAGGGCGGCGTCGGTGATGCGTTCTTTGAACTGGTTGAATATCGTTTCGTGTGTGAGCCTTCCTTCCGTGTTGTTCAAGGCGAACTCGATCACCTCCTCGGGGTCTATCGTGCGGACGGTGATCTCTCCCTTGCCTTCGATCACGTCTCGAACCACGCTGTTGATGGTGCTGGACGTGATGCGCGGCGTCTGCAAGTAGACGAGACCGTCGCTCGTCTGCATGATCGCGCGACCGATGGGCGTGAGACCGACCGCGTCCCATGAGCCGAGAACCGATTGCGAAGCGGCGGTGCTCATGTTGAACGCGATGCGCCAGGGGAAGTTGACCGAGATGAGCGTGCTGAGTATCTCGGCTTTGGGGTATTGCGTGCCGATGATGAAGTGGATGCCAGCGGCGCGGGAGAGGTTTGCGATGGTGGAGAGAACGGTCTCCACTTTATCTCCCGCCAGTTTGCGGGCGGTGGTGTATTCGTCAAAGATGCCGATAATGTAGGGAAGGACGTTCTGCTCATGCTTGCCTCGGTTGAATTCGGCGATGTTCTTTTTCTTCGCTTTTTTCAGCAGAGCCAGACGGCGGTTCGTCTCTTCGAGGACGGCGTTCAGCGCGGGAATGATCTGTTCGGGGTACTCGATGATGCCATCGCTATCTTTGGCTCCATCCCATAAGTGCGGGATACCATAGAACGAATCGAACTCGACGCCGCCTTTCAAGTCGAACAACAGCAACTTCACGCGCGCGGGCGAATTGCGGAGCAGGTATCCGCAGATGATGCCGTTGAGCCAGTTGCTTTTGCCTCCGCCCGTTTGACCCGCGACGATCATGTGCGGAGCATCGGCGAGGTTGCGGAAGACGGGCGCGCCGTTGGTGGTGAGACCCGCGTAGAAGGCGAGCGGCGGCATACTCTTGGGCATCCGCTCGAAGTCGGAAAACGAAGCGAAGTTCGGGATAGACAGTGTCGAACCTACTTCGACGGTGTACCGCAAACCGAAGAGATCAAGTTCGTGGCGCACCTTCTTCCCAATCGTCGAGGCGATCTCAGTGGCGACCCAGTCCTGCGACATGTCGGTCTTCTTCACGCCGAACGGTACGGCGTTGATGTGGAAGACGTAGGCGAACGGCGATACGTCCACTTTGGCGATCTTCACCCGACCTTTGATCTGCTTCTTCTCGTTGTGCGTGACGTGATGACAGAAGCCGAGGTTGGTCAGTATCTCGATGATCTGCGTTTCGAGCAACTTCGCTTGCTGTTTGTGAAAGATAAACAACTTTCGCTCTTCTTTTTTTCGGCGATGCTCATCGAGGTCATCGGGCTTCCACTCTCGAAGCATGAACGCCATGCGCATCTTTTCGTCCGCGCTGAGTTTGGGGTTCGTGAACTGGTCGGTGAAGTGGAGAACCACCCGCATGTGACGGCGCAAGCGGACGAGGGTGCGTTTGAGTTTGGTCATGCCGCGTTTCTTGAAGCGCACCGCCCACACGTCGGGGTTGTCCGCGATGGGTACGATGTCGGATCGCCGCTCGAACGATTGACCGTCCTTGCCCTTGTCGCCTCCCGATGCGTTTCGGTTGTGACCGATCACGTCATGCGAGCCGCCGCGCTCCTCGGTCGAAGCGCCATTGAACTGTCCGCGCTTGCCGTGTCTGTTCACGCGCAAGGCGAATCGGAGATTGAACTTAGAGAGCGGAGAACGCTTCACCGATCATCCTAGAAGAGAAAGAGAGAGAGAGAGAGAGAATGGACTGCTTGCATTGCGGATGACTCTTCGGCACGCGATAGCGCAGACCCGCTTTGCTAACAACGAGTTCGGTTTCCATATCCGCGCCTTTGCCGCCGCAGAATTGACAACGCGCGTGACGTTGCATCTCTTCGTTTGGCTTGGGGGCGTGGTAGGTCTTGCGGATGCGGGATTTGGGTTTCATAGGTTTCAACTCCATTTGTAATAATTGCTCGCCGATCCATTTTGTGTACGCAGGCGGAATGGACTGAACGAGTTCCGCTCTGTTCATCCAATCAATTTGCATCGCGGCTCTTGCTTTTGCAATCGGATGAACAGAACCAACAACAGTAATAAACGGCGCATCGGGATGGCGTTGGTCGCCGTTCAAACCGCCATTCGACGATCTCCCATAGTGATTACAAGATCGCGGCGAGAGCATGATCGCAGGTTTCGTTACGAATTTTCTGTGACGAAAGACCTTCAAGCCGAACATCGTTCCGCACAGCATGAGATAATTTTCAAGCGGAGCATCCATCACATTCTCCACAACGTAAGGCTTGCCGATCTTCTCAAGTAAATCGATGGTTGGCTTCAACAGATCAGGGTGATCGGAGGGTCTTCCAGAGAGCCGTGTAATGCGAGCGTAAAACTGACACGGCGGACTCGCATGAATTACATCGAACTCCCGCCAATGTTTTTTGAGAAACGAGAGCGCATCAGCCTGGTGAAACTCGAACGGGTAGCGCGGTTGCGGTTGACTATCCACGCCAACAACATCAAACCCTGCCATGTGGTAGCCCATCCCAGCGCCGCCCGCGCCACAGAATAGATCAAGCAGTCTAAACTTCTTCATCTCTCCACCAGCCACACGCCGCTTGTGATGAATTGGTTATCGTCTACCACGATCAGCGGATCGCCAGACGCGAACGGGGCGATGTGGTCTTCGTAGCATTGCGGATGCAGGGGCGAACGCGGCGCGAACACCCATGCGCGTTTGAATTGCAGTTCGTTCAATTCAGCCATCGTGATCCCAATCGCCTCGCGGGTGGATGGACTGAGCGAGCCGAGGACGGGTCCCGTGTTCAATCGGTCGCCGCACGCGGTCATCTCGTATTGCGGCAGGTTGCCCGCATACGGCAGGAGGTTGATCATCGGTCCATCGTCGGTGTAATACAGCACGTCGCCATTCTGCCAATTGGCTTTGACGTAATCGAGCGCGTCAATGAGCGGGGATACCGCGCCGTCGTTCTTCATGGCGGGGATGTTCTTGTAGTAACCTCCCACGCCTGATACGAAGATCGGCGCGATGAGCGCGGACGCGATGACCGCTTCTCTCCACGATTTGATCTGGTTCGCCGCGAAGAGTTCATCCACCCACCAGACCGAGGCGAGATAGAGAAACGGAGTGACGCCGATGAGCGGGCGAAACAACAGGATCGGCTGCCATAGCAGGGACGCGATCCATGCCATGACGAGCGGACCGAACGCCATGACGAGGATCGTCCAGCGCGATGGATGTTTGCTTTTGAGCAAATGGATCACGCCAACAGTGACCGCCATGAACGTGACGAGCAGGGCAGAGAGCAGACCGAAGCCAGGCATGGACGATGCCCAGAATAGTTTATAGATCGTGTTCAATGCGTCGCCGATGTTCTGTTCCTGAATCCAATACCGACCGCTGATGGTGGACATTTGTTTCGAGACCACCAACGCCCACGGCAGGAACGCGACCGCGCTGAGCGAATAGGCTGTGATCAAAATACGCAAACGATTACGGGTTGAACGCCAGTCATCGATGAGCAGGATAACCAAGCCGATGGAGGCGAGGTAGAACACTGAATAGTTCTGCGTGTACAGCATGGCGAACGAGGACAGGAATAACCCGATGAAGTTTCCGCGCAGGGCGAAGAGCAGAGCGAGGATCACTTCGAGTTCGAGCAGGGCATACATGCGCGCCTCCTGCGCGTACCACAGTTGCATCGGCAGGACCGCCATGAGAAGGAGCGCGGCGAACTTCACCCGTTCGGGAATGTCAAACTCGTTCAACACGCGCGCGCAGAAGACGAAGGCGAAGAGCGAACAGGCAAAGGCTGGGATGCGAAGCGTCCACGCGGGGAGCAGGAGCGGATCCGGGAAGAGGCGGATGAACGTCCACTCGATGAGATACCAAAGAGGCGGGTGCACGTCCCCGGCAGTGGCGGCGATCATGCGGTCGAACGGCAGGCGGGCGAGGATGAGCGTGAAGTTTTCGTCGTACCACAGTTGCGGAATCCATATCCCGGCGAAGCGCAGGAGGAACGCGGCGTTGAAGAGCCAGTCGTATTTATTGAACTTCACGGCTTCCTCCGATTCTCGACGAGGAAGAGCGAGAGACGCATGATCGTCCAGATGATGATGGCGAGCAGGAGCAGACTACTCACGCACAACAATGCAATCTGCCCGTAGTTGATCTCGCCGCTCAAGTACCAGTTCGGCACGCCGCTCGGCGTAAGCGTGATGGTGGGAGTGAGGGTGATAGTTGGCGTCAGCGTGATGGTAGGCGTGACGGTCGCCGTGCCTGTTTCGGTTGGGGTGAATGTAGAGATCGCAGTGTTTGAAGGCGTGAAGCTAACAACAGGCGTATCAGTGATCGTGGAGGTTAGAGTGATCGTTGGCGTGGCTGTGACTGTGTTCGTGATGGTTGGCGTGAATGTGGCTGTGTTCGTGATGGTTGGCGTGAATGTAGGTGTTGGAGTACTTGTGTTCGTAGGCGTTGGAGTACTTGTGTTCGTAGGCGTTGGAGTGGGCGGCGCGTACTCTGCCGATGGCGGCGTAAAGTTGGCAGTCCAGCGGGCGACGCCTTTACTGAGACGAAACTCATCCATCCAGCCGTTGAAGTAATCTGATGGCTGTGGATGTTTACCGATCTGAAGAGCGTAACTTGTGTCAGATCCGGTTGCAGATGATGTAGTGGTTCCGATCTGCGCTCCGTTTAGGAATAAATAGAAATCATTACCTGAGCGAACATACGCAATATGATACCAAACGCTCACTGAGAGCGTATCCGCTGGCTGTATCCTTCCGATGATCGTTCCGCCCGTATCGCGGATGAACACATCAAGCCTGTTCGCAGAATCTTTACGCATCATCAGGTGCGCGGTTCCTGTGCCGCTATCGCCGCGCGAGACATAGGTCTGATAGCCTGTCAGGCTGTTGTGCCTAACCCAAAAATCAATTGTGAAATCACCGGTCAGGTCGAAGTCAGCATGGTCGGGAGATTGGAGGTAATCTCCGCTTCCGTCGAACAGACCAGACGCGCCGCCGAACTTCGATTGCGCTGTGTCAATTTGCGCGTTGCCGTTGGCGGTCCACGTCTTACCGCTTTCGTCGGTGAACGTGGTGGAACCATCCGCGCCATTCATGTGAAGTAGGGATACCGTATACCCATCGTCCACGTCGAACAACGGCGAGGCGTTTACCTGCGGCGCGGCAAACAACATCGAGGCGACAATCAGGAAGGAGAACAGGGCGAAAAGTTTTTTATTCATCGGCGGGTCCTTTATTTCGAGACAACAAACAGAATGAGAATGCAAGCCACGAGCCACAGGTCGAACAGGTTTTGCATGATCGGCGCGAGCGGGCGCGGAATGTATTTGATGGACCAGCGCGCCGCGAGGGTGGCGAGCGCGACACCGGCGATGATCGTGACCGTGTGCGCGGCTTCGCGCATGGCAGTAACGAGCAGGTCGTAACGGTCAGTCATTGTGCCTCCATGGCAAGCGGACGTTCGACCAATCTATGCTGTGGTATTTCGCCACCAGCCACACGATGCCGAAGTGAACGAGAAGCGGATAGAGACAACAGAAGCCGCATGTGTACAGCCATGAATAACCTTCGCTCATGGTCTACGACCTGCGCGGGTAGCCCGGCGAATTGCGGTTGATGCGGATGATGTTCTTGTGTCCGCGACCGGGGCGGGCAGGGCGGACGATGTCGAGCAGTCCATCCCGTTCGAGTTGATTGAGTTTCCTGCGCAACCAGAAGCGGTCTGCGTACAGGATTTGAGCGAGGTTGTTGGTGCCATGAATTTCTTCGTCCTCTTCGAGCGCGATGAGTATGAAATTTTCGAGGGTAGCCATTAGTATTTGTATCCACTTGGCATGACCTGCCTTCCGTCGGGTCCGTTCAGGTACACAACAGGTCCGAGCCGATTGTCTCGCAAGCGACTGGCGAGGTATCCATCGAGTTCATCGTCGCTTCGGTTGCTTGCGATCACGGTCAACGATTCTTCACGAACAGCGCGAGAGTAGCGTTGGTCAAGAAGTTGGAACATACGCTCCTGCGCCCACGGCGTATCGTTGCTCTTGTCGAGTTCATCGAGAAAAAGAACATCACGTTGAATCCACCAATCAATGCGGCGAAGTAGTTCGGTGGTCTTGTGTTCCTTCTCGTCGAACGCGAGACGAATATCATCCAGCACGCTGGACACGTTTGCATAGGCTGATCGTTTGCCATGACGGTAGGCTGTGGCGGTGAGAATTTTCCCGACCAGCGTTTTGGCTTGTCCGTATGTTCCCCACAAAAAGACCATGCCCCAGCCACGCTCGTATGCCGAACGCACGGCGTTCAATGCTTTCACGCCATCGGATATATCGGGCTTGACGAGGTCCCATTTCATTTCGAGTTCATCGGCACGCAAGCCAATCGCCAACGGCGTCTTCGGTTGCGCGGCGTTCAAATATTTTTTACGCATCTCCACAGTGCACGCGCACACGAACCAGTTGCCGTTATATTTTTGCGATTGCACCCAGCCGAAGCCGCCGCACATTTTGCAATGCGGGTCCGCATCCGATTCGGGATTGAGAGGGCGAGTAGAACAGCCTGGCGGATTGTTGCCGATGCGTTCGCGGATCATCTCGCCGAGAGATTGTGTTCTGTTCACTCCGACTTCTCCACGAGAGACCGCGCGGCTTTGAGCGCTTTATCGCGCGCGGCTCCCGTCAACACGGGTTGCTTTTGGGCGGGCTTCTTCACCGCGCCTCGTTGAGGTTGACGCGGCTTCCGCCTGCCCTCGACGATCCAGTTCTTGATGATGCCCGCGATGTACTGCGGACGAGGTTTGCCTTTGGCTTTGGCGATCTTCTCGGCGTCATCCATCCAATGCGGGTGTTTGCTCGTGATCAATTCGCGCTGTGCGGGAGAGAGGAGGAGGAGAGATTCTCTTCTTATCTGACTCTCCTCTAGGGGGGCGACACGTTCACTGTCAGGTCTGACATCCTCACTGTCAGGTCTGACATCCTCACTGTCAGGTCTGACGGCTCTATGCTTGCGTTGATATTCACGATCTCGCTCGCGTTTCTTATTCATGTCCACTTGCTCGTTTTGCCAATCCATGATCTGCGGACCCTTGCCGTTGATGTGAATGAGCCGAGACTTTTTCATCTCGCCGATGCTGGCTTTGAGGCGCGAGGCTTTGACGCGAATCTTGAACGCGATCTCATCATCGGACAACTGCCTGCCGTTCTCGATGAACAGACCATCGGCATCGAGACGACCCGCAAGCATGTACAGCATGAGGTAGTCGCGCTGAGCCGCGTCGCTGCACATGGCGAGACGCGCGTCGTCTATCTTGGTCGTTGCGAGTTTGATCCACGGTCTGCCGCTCATGCCTGCCTCCCGCTGACGATCACGCGCGCGCCGATGCCGCGACGAAGCAACACGAGGTTCATCTTCTCGGCGCGTTTGGTGATGTGTTGAATGAGCTCGCTTTTGTTCATTTGCATCATCGCCTTTTGTTTCGGTCGCGGCTTGCTCTGCTTGCGGATGCCGAGAACGATTTGTAGTTCTTTATCCTTCGGGAACCATTCGCCTTTGCTCAATGCAAAACGATTGAGCGTTGCGTAGTTGATCTCATCATTGAAATCTTCTTTCGCAATCGTCCTCCACGCGCGCCCGTTTTTGCGGTTCTCGCGTAGAAGCGTTCTAGCGAGTTTTTTTGCTCTGGCTAGGGAAACACTCATGATCGCAATTTCCCAAGATTGGAGGGTGTGTAACGAGCCGTTACACTGCCCTTCAATTTCGATTGCGAACCGTGTTTGCGGTGGGGGAGGTAGCGAGCCTGTAAAACATCCAGCGCACAGCCGAGTTTCACCTTCCACTCGAACCAGCGGGATGGGCGCGGACCGGCGAAGGGCAGTCCGCTTTGTTGTGTGAGAATGGAGACGATGATCTTGAACATGGTGGCTCCTAAAAGGTGGTGGTGTGGTGGTGGTGTGGTGACGTACCCTACTCCACAACCATCTCCGCGTCTTCGGTGGGGGAGGGGGGTACATCTGCGAACTCTGTCATCGCGGCGCGCCCGGCGTTCGTGAGTTCAAAACCGCCGTGCGAAGTTTTGCCAGACGCCTCGATCAACCCATGCCGGATGAAGAACGATTGGAGTTCGTGATATTGCGGTTCCGAGAACAGGCGCGAGCGCGTTGTCCATTCGCGGCGCGAGAACGGGCGGTTGAGATTGATCAAGCCATGCGCGAGTTCTTCGAGTTGCGCGTCGGTGAGCCAGTCGGGGAACTCGTGCGTGTTCGATTTGTAGTGACCGTTGTTTACCTCGTCAATGCGCACAATGATCGGGTCGCGTTTCGGTTTGTCTTCCACGTCGCCGATCACGCCATCGTTATTGATGTCGAGACCGGTCACGCGCTCGAACGTGGCGAGATACGTCCACATGCGTTGACGCGATAACCAAGTGCCGATCCATGCGATGACCGCGAGGATGATGGCGGGCTTCATCGGGTCGATGATGTCGAACACGAAGTAGCCGATGACCAGCGAGCCAACGAACACGAGCAACGCGGTGATGCTCGCCTGCGTGAGCGGAAGCATCGCGCCCGCCGTGTAAGTGTGAAGGAATTGTTTTTCTGCCGAGGTGTGAGTGATCGGTTTATCGAACATAATTTATTCTCCAGTGTTCAATGAGATCGCGTTGCGGATGAACGAGTCTCCGATCATGATTTCATCGCCGTCGGTTTTTACATCGAGGACGGGCGGGCGGATCATGGACATGCCCGCCGGGTCGGAGGACTGCCGCGCTTCGGAGGCAAGCACGCCGCTCACTTGCGTGAGACTCGCCGCCGCGATCTTCTGGCGGTCCGCCGGGTTGCGTTCATCGAGAAGCGTAACGCTTCCATCGTTCGGGTTGTACACGGCAAACTTGTATGTGCTGACCTGTTTGATCAACAGCGGGAACTGGCGCGTGGTTGGGTTGAGGTAGATCAGGTTCGCGCGATTGAGCGCGGCTTGCGAGACCGCGTCGCTGATGCCTCGGCTGGCGCGCGTGACCTCATAGACAACCGACGTGAGCAGGATGAGGAACATGGCGGCGATGGATGTGAGGAACGTATCGGCGATCTTGCTCCACGCGGCGGCGGTGGCGCGGTCATTTTGGATGTCGAGTTGTTCGCTCTCCACTTCGAGATCGTACAACTCCTCTTCTCGCTCCACGTTGAGATTGTGCAACTCCTCGACTTGCTTTCTCGTCTGCTCTTGGTTCAATGCCTGTTGATCGGCTTCCGATTTGATCGCATACGCCTGAGCCTCTTTGCGAGGATCGGGCGCGCAGGCAGAGATGGCAACGAGCGAGAGTAGGAATAGAACGAGGAGTTGCTTTTTCATAGCGAGGGTTCCGTTTCGAGTTCGGGTTCGGGTTCGACGGGTTGAGTGTTTGTGCGCGCGCGGCGCGGCGCGTGTTCGGGGGCGGGCGAGAGATCAGTCACAGCGTACACTTCGTTGACGGTGATGTGCGTGTTCGTTCGCCACGTTTCGTATTCGCCCGCGGTCATGTCTGCGACCGATGGCTTGAGGCGCTCGCATTCTTCACGCGAGTATTCCTTCACCGAGGCGGAACGCGAGACTTGCGCGGTGACGCCGTCGGTGAAGTAGCCGATGAAGACCGCCTCGCCTTTGGGCGTGGTCACACGTTGCGAGAACTTGAAGGTCATGATCGTTTCCGCGTGACGAAGAGGATGAACAAGCCTGCCACGCAGAACAACAGCGAGACAAGTTTGATCATGAGCGGCAGTGAGTTGAGCCAGTCCATCATTTTGTTTCTCCGATCTCTTCGGCGATGTCTTCATGCGAAGTCATGAGGACAGGACCATCGGCAATCAAAGCGTCTATCCTTTGGTTGATGCTCTCCTCGACCGCGGTAATATGCGATTGCGCGTTCTCGTCAAGATCGGAAAGCATTTCGACTATATCGTCGCCGTCGGGCTTATGCGTGATGGATGCGAAGAGCGTTACCATCAAGCCGATCATGATCACGATGCCCGCGGCTAACAGCGCCAAGCGTTCCTCGAACGAGCCAGCCAACGGCATGAGCAGGCGCGCAATGGTATCGGCGAGCGATCCGTTCAGCGTGGTATAGGCGAACACGGCGAGCGCGGAGATAAGCGGGATGCCGATCACGTAATACATCAGCGACGGCAGGATAAAATCGGGTTCGTCTACCCGCGCCCAGTCGGGGTTATTCTTGGCGCTCTTCTTCAAGCCGAGCGCCTGCACGATCTTGCGGGCGATTTGTTTCTCGATAGATATTTTCTTGGTCATGAGTTTCCTTTCAATGTATTCTTGAGTTTTGCGTACACGTACAGTAAAGCAACGAGCGGGAGAAACGGGATGGCGATATAGGCGGGGG
>JAJTXU010000007.1 GCA_021462845.1 Anaerolineales bacterium | reverse complement strand
TTGCCTGACATCGTAGTGGCGACTTCAGTCGCTTTTTCGCCGCAAAAAAACGACTGAAGTCGTTACTACGGTAAACCAATTTATGTTACGCTGAATAATTGGAGAGGTCGCGTAGTCTGGCTTAGCGCGCACGCTTGGAAAGCGTGTAACCCCAAAAGGTTCGCGGGTTCGAATCCCGCCCTCTCCGCTGGTTAAAAAAATCTCCCGATCACTCGGGAGATTTTTTTATTCAAGTTCGGGTTTACGGCGTTGGCGTTGCTGTAACTTCAACCGCAGACCCAACATAAAGCACAAAATTATTCGGGCTTACATCCGCTGAGTGCCCTTCAGGAACCATGCCTTGTGTTGTCAACACACTGAATAAATTGGAGTTTTCCCAATTGCCATCGCCAAAGATGTTGTTGCCGCTGGCTGTTGCATCTGCGCGCTGTGAACCTAATTGCATAGCATCATAACTGGAAAGGTCCAGCCCGCCACTGCGCGCTGTGAGCGCCGAGTTATGACACGAAACGCACCCGATCGCGTTGACATACCACTGTCCGTTTTCCACAAACAACGGCTGAATATCTTTATAGGTCGCTTCGCAATTTTTTCCATTCATATCGGTGAATGGGAACGCGTCGCTTTCGGGAGCGCCCGCCGAAACCCACGCGCCGATCAACTCAGTCGCAGATACCTGGCACTTATCGAACTCAGCCGCCGCGCCGCCCATGGAGGTGTCTACGTGATTAACCGGGATCAGCGTGGGCACCGGGGTGCGCTCCACAATGGGATTTGCGCGCACGCACTCAAAGGAAGACCCGCAGGACCAGAATAACAGCGCGGTGATCCAAACCACTAGCGTTGCAAGGAAGGCGATGAGCGTGGTGTAAATTAATTTTCTAACATCATTCATAATCGAAATCCCTATTCTGCAGGTTTTAACGTGCGAAGGAAGTTAACCACATCCCAGCGCTCAGAGACGGTCAGGTTTTCATTCAAGGCGGGCATGCGTCCATCCACGCCGTTAGTGATAGTCAGGAACATCGAACCATCGCTCTTAGACTGCGCAACGGCGGAAGTCAGGTCGGCAGGCTTGAACTTGATGAGGAACGGGGCAACGGGTCCGCTCCCCGCGCCATCCGCGCCGTGGCACATCTGACAGTTAATTGCGAACAGCTCCGCGCCGCGTGCCAGCGAGGCATCGTCGGCTGTGGTGGGGTTTTCGGGCGCGCCCATGCCGGGGATGACGATCGCTCCTTCCACTGGAACAGACTGACTGGGCGGAGGAAGCGGGTCTTCCATCGGACGATAGGATGGTTGGATCTCCATGAAAGAGACCCAATCGATTTTGATGATGTCGAACATGAAGAGTTCGAGTATCCCGAACAGGATACCGAGGGTGAGGAAAACCCAAAACAGTTGTTTCAATAGTCTCATAGTTGCCGCGCCTCCGCGGGTTTGACAGATTCAGCGCCAAGTGTATTCATTGCGTCTGTGAATTTTTTTGCGTCACCTTCCGAGACCCGAAAGAAGACGGCAATCTTTCCATCACTCACCTCGTCCACGTATTCCAGCGGGCGATAATTCGGGAAGTAACTATCCAAAAACACGCCGAGGAATGTGGCAAGGAGCGCGAAGAGCATGGTCATCTCGAATGTCACAATTGCGCCAGGCGGAATCGGGGTAATGAACTGTCCGCCTACGTGAATGTCATAGAGATTGGGCGTCCCGAAATTGAGGAAGATCCCGAACAGGAAACCCGCCGCCGCGCCGCCCATGGATAGTTTCGATACGTTCGTCCATGGGTGCGGACGACCGAGAATTTTATGCGCCACCGGCACGCCGGAAATCACATTGATGTTTTCGTCGCCCACGCCCAACTCATGCAATTTCTCGATGGCGTTCGCGGCGGGGTCAAGGTCTTCAAAGACCGCCAATAAAGTTGCTTCAGACATGTTTCTCTCCGTTTATTCGAATTCGCTGATCGTTGGGAGTTTTGCCTTACCCACTTTGCGCAGCGAGTGAGTCATCTGCCCTTCTTGCACTTCCCAGACCGGGATCAGAGGGATGAGGCGCGAAACGATCATATAGAACAGGAGGAACATGGAGAATGTTCCTATCGTGAGGAAGACCTCGATACGCGGCTGGAACAATTTCCACGTGAACGGCATGCGGTTAATAGTGAGCATCACCGGGATGATGAGGTAACGCTCCCAGTACATACCGACATTGATCATCAAGCCGATCAACGCAAGGAGCCAGGGCGTTTCGCGCACCTTCTTACTCCACAGCAACAACGGCGGAATGACGATATTGAAAAACACGAACTGAATGAACATCCATGCCATCGGACCTTCCTCCAACCAGTGCAACAGGTTGTCGGTAGCCTTATCGCCGCCGTACCATTGCACGATGTAGTCGTTGAAGAAAAAATAGGTGTAGGCGAAGGTGACCATCAGCATCAATTTGCCGAGCGCGTCGAAGTGTTCTTTGCGGATGAAGTAGTCCATGTGTTTCATGGTGGCGCGCATCACAAACAGCACCATCGCCACCGCACCCATGCCTGAATGCAAGGCGCCGAGCACGAAGTACGGACCGAACACGCTGGACGACCAGCCCGGGCGCATCGCCATGGCGAAGTCCCAAGACACGATGGTGTGCACCGAGAACATCACAGGGATGATAGCGAATGCGAAAAAGTTCATGGCGACGGTGAGATGCCGCCACTCGCCCTCCGTACCGCGGAAGCCCAAAGCAAGGATTTTATAAAACGTCTTGCGCCAGCCGGTGGAACGATCGCGCGCCATGGCAAGATCGGGGATGAGCGGCAGGAATAGGTACATGGTACTGCCAAGCACGTACGTGCTGATGGCGAGCAAGTCCCACATCAATGGCGAGTGAAAGTTGGGCCACAACTGCCGCGCGTTCGGGATGGGAAACATCCAATACGAAAGCCACACGCGACCCATGTGCATGAAGATGCTGGCGCCTGCTTGAATCAAGCCGAAGGTGGTCATCAACTCGGCGGCGCGGGTAAATGGACGGCGGAACTCCGCTTTGAACACGCGCAAGATGGCGGAGATAAACGTGCCCGCATGGCTGATACCGATCCAGAACACGGTGTTGACGAGGAAAACGCCCCAATAGGCTGGGCGCATCACCCCGCCCACATACAAACCTTCATCGATCATATATCCCCAGGCAAAGAAGAAGCAGGTGACAACCAGGAATGCCAGAACACCCAACACCACCCAAAACTTCCACGAGGTGGTGTGCATGGATTCCATCACCATCGCGTTCATCTCGCCGCGCGGCTTGGGATCGTACATCAAATACTGTTTTGGATCCTCTTCGTGATGAGAGTCATGCGCTTCATGCGCGCCAGATAAATATTTGGAAGTAGCAGTCATGAGTTAACCTTCCTTGAGGTAGGTCACGCGCGGCAGGGTATTGAGTTCTTCAAGGTGCTTCACACCGCGTTCCTGATGAGCCAACTGGCTGACCAGACTCTCCGGATGATCCACACGTCCAAATGTAATCGCGCTCGCCGGGCAGGCTTGCGCGCAAGCGGTTGTGAACTCGCCGTCTTCAACTTCGCGTCCCTCCGATTTGGCTTTGTCTTGCGCCTTGTGGATGCGCTGGATGCAGAACGTGCATTTTTCCATCACACCGCGGCGGCGGACGGTCACATCGGGGTTCAGTTGATTGTGAAGCGGGAAGACGAGCGTTCCGTTCACCATGTTGCCAAGTTCGGGAACGGTGTGATAATCGCGCCAATTGAACGAGCGCACCTGATACGGGCAGTTGTTGGCGCAATAGCGCGTGCCAACACAGCGGTTATACACTTGCAAGTTAAGATCTTCCGCCGGGCTGTGCGGAGTCGCAAACACCGGACAAACAGGCTCACACGGCGCATGACCGCATTGCTGGCAGAGCATCGGCTGGAAGGGAGTCGCCTGCACATGCGGATACTCGCCATCCCAAAAACGTTCAATCCGGATCCAGTGCTGGGTTCGCCCGTAGCCGGCATCTTCCTCGCCCACGAAGGCAAGGTTATTCTCCATGGCGCACGCCGCAACACAAGCCTGACAGCCGGTACAAATATCCTGGTCGATGGTCATCCCCCACTTTCCTTGCGCGGCTTCGGCAATTGCGCCCTTAGCGCCAACGAGATTCAAATCAACGGTCATGATCATTTCTCCTCGGGGAATCCCTCGCCGTAGACGCCGATGCGGCTTTCGAGGCGGGATAAATATTGTTTACGTCCGGTCTTCTCGATCTTTACTTTCATGCCTGCAAAAGCCAGGTCGCCGGCTTTGTTGAAATGCGCGCCAAGCACATCGGCCGGGTTTGCGCCGCGTTTCGTAGCATCGCCGATCAGCCCGCCATACGGCACAAGATCCATAAATCTATCTTGTGGGAGCTTCGATGTAGCAAACCTACCGTAGGCAGTATGACCCTGCCCGAACGGCATCGCAACAACTTCCGGGTGGATGGCTGGATATTCGTAGACAGCCACTTCCACTTCTCCCGCTTCGCTGATGATCTTCACCACATCATCATTTTCAACGCCGAGGTGATGAGCGGTTTCAGGGTTGATTGCCACCCATGAATTCCACATGACGGTGGTCATCGGGTCGGGCAATTCCTGCAACCAGGGCTTGTTTGCGCCGGCTTCGCCCAACGTCGGCGAAACAAATGGGACGAAGAAGAATTCACCGTCACCGGCAAATTCCGCCTCTTCGATGGCGATCGACTTGCCAAGCGCGCCAGCGGGAGATAATGACCCAGAATCTCCGGCCGCGCTCCACCAGCCGCCGTTTTGCTGAAAATATGAAGCGAAGGTGTTGATCTCTGGCGCGACGAATGAACCATCCGCGCGACCAATGAGATTCGCAATTTTGCTTCGAATAAACGCAACTTCATCGGTAAAGGGCAGCGCCTCGGCAAATTTGCCGCCCGCCAGCCGCGCCGCTTCGATCAAGACATCCGCCGTGGAGCGCGTATCGTGCATCGGCGAAACCACCGGTTGCGCGCCCGATAGCACCGATTGCATGGCTCCGGTTGCAGAGCGTTGATACCCCCATGCCTCGAGGCCTTGATGATCGGGGAAGATGTAATCGGAAGCGAGAGCGGTCTCATCGGGGAATGTTGCAAACGAGATCACTGTGGGAACCGACGCAAACGCTTCGACAAAACCCAGCGATTTGGGTAATTCGAACAGCGGGTTTACCCCATGAATGAACAAGGTTTTCACACCGCCGCTCTTCATCGTTGCGATAAAGTCTGCCATTTCTTTCGCGCTGGCAGGGCGATGGTAGGCATCTTCATTCGGCGAAAGCGGAGACATGAGCACGCCGCCGGGTTTTCCGTAGTTATCAACTAACGCGTTGAACGCGAGCACCGCTTCCGCTGTGGAAAGCCCATTGCTTTGACCAAGCGCCTGCCCGCCGGGGATGGCAAGCGGGGTTTGCGCCTGGGCGATCAAACCGGCAATGTGTTCCAACTGTTCCAGCGAAACGCCAGACTTGGCAGAGACCTCTTCTATATTAACCGATGCAAACGCGCGAGGGGCTGCCCCGCCTTTTGCTTCCGCCACGAGCCGGCCGAGGGCAAGGGCAACCAAGCCTTCGGTCCCGGGCAGAAGCGGAATCCACTCATCGGCTTTGGCGGCAGTTTGCGACATCTGCGATTCAAACTGAATGAAGTATCCGCGTTTTTGAGTATTGCCGCGGCGCATTTTTGAAAAGCCGCGCGTATATGCAACCGGCGAGAGCCAGGTTTCGAGGAAGTTTGATCCAAATGAAACGACAAGATCGGCGCCTGCCAGGTCAAAGAACGGTAAGCCAGCCTCTCCTAAAAGATTCTCAACCGCTTTGCTCAGCGTGGCACGCGATTCAAACATGCTCAGCGCGCCAAAGCGGATCGGAGCCGGAGCGCCAACCGCCTTTGTGAGATCGGTGACCAGATCGAAAAGGTGATCCGACGCGGTACCCAACAGGAAGGCAACCTCGGAAGCGTTGGTCTTGCTCAAAGCATCGGAAACGATTTGAAATGTTTCATCCCAAGTCATGGCGGTGGTTGCTAATGCCGCACCACGCGCCTGCTTGACGGGGAATTCCACGCGATCGGGGTTATACAAGCCGTGCAGTGTGGCTTGCCCGCGCGCGCAGGTTTTGCCAAGGTTAATGGGGTTCGCAGGGTTGCCTTCTACTTTAATAGCGCGCCCTTGCATGGTGCGGACGATTAGCCCGCAACCAGCCGCACATTCGCGGCATGTGGTAGCGTAATATGTGCTCAAACCATTGTAGGTGTACTCCGGCATTTTCGTATACGGTTGGCGCGTCACATAACGTGAAGCGGGACCGCAACCGGTCAATACCGCGGTGGTTGCCGCGCCTGCAGTGGCTAATTTGAGAAAATCACGCCGGGAAATTTTTTGACTCATGGAATATTCCTCTGTACCCGGATTAATAATGACACGTTCCACAGTCGGTGAGCTTGGTGCGCTTCTTCTCCAACTGGGCAGACACGCCGGCGTCGCTCGTGGGATTGTTTTGGAAATTATCCTCCGTGCGCGACTTATGGCAGTTAAGGCACCACCCCATGTTCATCACCTGCGGGTTCTCGGCGATGGTCACTTTGGTCATATCGCCGTGACAATTTTCGCAATTGAGACCCGCCGCCACATGTGGGCGATGCGTGAAATGCACAAAGTCCGGCACTTGCGCCACCGGTACCCACGTGAAACCCACGCCGGCGTTCATCGCGTCGACCATGGGTTTGAGGAGCGGGCTGGTTTGTGTTTTTGCAATTTGCTGATGACACCCCCAGCATTTGTTGATGGTCGGCAAACCGGGAGACGGTCCGCGCAAAGCGCCAGGGTGGCAATACAAACATTGGATTCCCAGCCCTACATGCAACTTGTGAGTAAATTGGATCGGTTGTTCGGGAGGCTGTTGGGTCTGATACACCCCATAGGCGGCGAGACTGAACAGCGACATTACGGTGATTACCACTGCTATCCGCCCCATCGGGCTTAACACCCATTCAAAAAATTTTCGGATCATGCATTCTCCTGAAACGAAGATTTATTCGTGAAATATTGCACGATTTTACCTAATTGAACCAAATTTGTAAACATGAGTTTGGATAACGAACAGCCGACCGCGCTCATGAATACCATGCGCAGACAACGTGAGTTTTTATCGAACAAGTGAATCGACCAAAATTAACATCGACTTTCAGGGTAATCATTCGCCCTGAAAGCGCGCCGAAATTATACTTCAAAAGAACAGGCAAGTACATAAAATAGCGACAAAATGCGCGTGATATACTTGCCCCGCATGAAAAGAATAACCCGAGGATTCATCATACTTATTCTGGCGTCGTTATTGGCGATGGTTCTTACCGCCTTCACGCAATCGCTGGCAAGCCGGGCAACATTCATACAAGCAGGTACCGGCGCATCGTTCTTCTTCCAGGCCACTGCCACCCCCGAGCCGGAAGATCAATCAGAAGTCGGATCGACCGATGGTATCATCGTTATGGGAGGCGTGATCTCTCTCATTATCGTCGTTCCCATCCTCGTGCGTCGAAAACGGTGGGCGCGCCAACCTTCGCAATAATTTTGCCACATTAACAAACCTTAAAATCAATTATAATAAGGTCATAGTAAGGAACTGAACAAGTCTATTTCTGCCGCACTGCGGCTCGGCTGTACTCTCTCTGGATATTACGAGCAAGAACCTCCCCGTTTTGGGAGTTATTTGAAGAAGTCAAAACAACCATCGTGAAAAAGAAACTGACTTCCCCCCCACAACACGTTCGCCGCCAGTGACGTAACCCGTCCGGCGGTTCCTCCCAACCCCGGCACGCTTCGCTCGGGACGTTGGGCTTGCTCAGCCTACTCAGAAGTTCTCATCCCTTAACCGGGATCTTCAACAGCCGAAACCGCTTATACGGTTCTTCGGCTGTGTGTTTTTAATCTGTCGCCGTAAAGAGCGCGGAGAAAAATTGAGATTTCATCAGAAGACTCTGCGGCTCGAACATCGTGGAAACAAATGAAAAAGGTCACCGCCCTCACCGCCCAAAAGCGCGACCCGAACCGGGTGAATGTTTACCTCGACGGTGAGTTCGCCTTCGGGCTGGCGCGAATTACCGCCGCATGGCTCAAGGTAGGCGACAGGTTGGACGATGCAAAAATTCAGCGGCTTCAAGCCGAGGATGCGAAAGAACGAGCCATCCAGCAGGCGTTGTTGTTCCTAAGTTACCGGGCAAGGTCCGAAGCGGAGATCCGCAAGAACCTGCGCAAGCACGAGATCCCGGAGGATGTGATCGAGCACACCATTGAACGCTTGCGGCGGGATGGGCTTGCCAACGACAGCCAATTTGCCCGGGCATGGGTTGAAAACCGAAGCGCCTTCCGCCCGCGCAGTCGCCGCATGTTGGCGATGGAAATGCGGCAAAAAGGCATCGACGATGAAACGACCTCAGCCGCCCTTCAACATGTGGACGATGAAGCGCTGGCATACGAAGCGGCGCAAAAGAAAACAAACCGCTTCAGAGATTTAGACTGGCAGGAATACAGAAAAAAACTTTCAGAGTTTCTTGCAAGGCGTGGCTTTTCATATTCGGTAATCACGCCAGTGGTTACAAAAATATGGAATGAAACGCACCAAAAAGAACATCATTTTGAAGATGAGGATACACCATGAATCCGATTATTTTGATCGTCGACGTACTTGTATTGGGAGTTGGTCTGGTTGCGGGATACTTCCTTCACCGTTACCAGGCGGAGCGCGCCGCGAAAAGCCAGCAGGATAAGGCAGACAACATTCTGAAGGTTGCCAATGAGCAGGCGCGGCTGATCGAAAGCCAGGCGCGTGAGAACGCGACCAAAATTGTGCAAGCCGCCGAAGCGGAAATGAAGGAACGGCGCATCGAGCTCAATAAAGAGACAGAACGGTTAGATAAACGCCGTTCGGAAGTGGATAGTCGCAGTGACCGCCTTGAACAGCGCGAGCAACAGATTAATAAACGTCAATCGCAGGTGGACCGGCGCGGCAACGAGATCGACAAACTCCACGAGGATCAGGTCAAAAAACTCGAGCAAATCGCCCAACTTTCACCGGACGAAGCCAAGAAGGAATTGTTTGCCGCCGTGGAAAAAGAAGCGCGCGGCGATATGGCGCGCATTATCCGCCAGATCGAAGCGGAAGCCCGCGAGGAAGGCGAGAAACGCGCCCGCAAGTTAATTGCGGATGCCATCCAACGCGTGGCAAGCGAACACGTGGCTGAGGTGACGCGCGCGGTCGTTACCCTCCCCAGCGAAGAGATGAAGGGGCGCATCGTCGGGCGCAACGGGCGCAACATCAAAGCCTTTGAGCAAGCCGCCGGTGTGGATGTGATCGTGGACGATACTCCCGACTCGGTCACTGTTTCGTGCTTCGACTCAGTCCGCCGCGAGATCGGTCGGCGCGCATTGGCAAAACTGATTTTGGATGGACGAATTCACCCCGCGCATATCGAAAAGATCGTGGAAGATGAAACTCGCGCGGTGGAAAAGATCATCAATGAAGCGGGCGAACAAGCCGCCTACGAGGCAAACGTTTCAGGCTTGCACCCGGAAATCCTACGGATGATGGGACGGCTCAAATTCCGCACATCGTATGGGCAGAACCAGCTCGCGCACGCGGTCGAAGTCTCCAAACTGGCAGGCATCCTGGCGGCAGAGATCGGCGCGAACGTCGACCTCTCGAAGTTAGGCGGCTTCCTGCACGACATCGGCAAAGCGATGGATCACAACCAGGATGGCACGCACGCAAAACTCGGCGCGGAGTATTGCAAGCGTTATGGCGTCAACTCGATCGTGGTGAACGCCATCGAATCGCATCATCATGAGGTGGATCAACTCACCGTGGAGGCGATCATCACCGAATCGGCAGACGCCATCTCCGGCGCGAGACCCGGCGCGCGGCGCGAAGACCTGGAGGCATACATCAAACGTATTCGCTCGCTCGAGGAAATGTCCATGTCGTTCGACGGAGTTCAACAGGCTTTTGCAATACAAGCCGGGCGCGAAGTGCGTATCATTGTTAAGCCAGAGGCAATTGACGATCTCGCTTCGGCTCGCCTGGCGCGGGATGTGGCAAAAAAGATCGAAGAGACCATGCAATACCCCGGTCAGATCAAAGTAACTGTCATCCGCGAGACGCGATCCACCGAGATTGCAAAATGATCCTCCGCGCCTGTTAGGCGCGCCATGGCTCAGCCGGAAACAAGCGGAGCAATGCAAGAGAAAAAGCAGGTTGTGAAAACTGATCGATCCCAGAAGAGTCCGGCTGTGTCTTCGCGGGAGGAATATCTCGCGCTTCTTAATGAGATGACGCACGCCGTCTTGCTCTCGGACAATTTCGAGGTCACATTACATACGCTGGCAATCGAGATGGCAAGGCTTGTCGGCGCGGATGATTGTTATATCACGCGCTGGGATGAGGAAAGACAATTGACCATCCCCACTGCTACCACGGCAAAACTCCCATTCCAGTACTCGCTGGATGCTGAAAAGAATCCCGAAGTTAACTCCATCACCTCTTCCGTTTTACACGCCGAGAACGCCCTGGCAATAGAGGATGTATTCGACTCCCCCTACGTCAGCGTTGAGATTGCCAAACGTTACCCAGCGCGCTCGGCGTTGGGCGTTCCGCTTATAGCAAGGGGGCGCAAATTGGGCGCGGCGATCATTGCCTATAACACGCCACATCAATTTACAACGGAGGAAATCGAACGAGCGGAGGAGGCAGGTAACCAGATCGCGCTGGCGCTCTGGAACTTCCAACAAAGCGCGGAGATACAACATCGCCTCAAAGAGAGCCACGCCCTGTCAGAGATCGGGCGCGCCCTCAGTGAAACCGAACGCGTGGGCACCAGCGGGGTATTGCAATTGATCGTTGATTCTGCCCGCGAACTCATCCCGCAAGTCGAGAAAAGCGTCATCCATCTTTTAGAGGCGGAAGAACAGGCTCTATTTGCTCATGCCGTTTCAGGGTTTGGCGGGGAGGAAAAAGAATTCGGGCGGGTAAAAATGCGTTTGGGCGAAGGTGTTGCGGGGCAGGTGATCCGCGAGGGCATTACGATCAACATCGGAGATATACGAAACCACCCGGATTTTATTCGCGGCAACTCGTTGCCTGAATTTCGATCGTTACTGGTTGCCCCGGTACAAAGCGGCAGTCAACAAATTGGCACGATCAGCGTTCAAAGCGCCCGGATAAACGCCTTTTCCAAAAAAGACACCGAGTTGCTGAACGCGCTTGGCGTACAAGCCGCCATCGCCCTCGAAAACTCCAGATTATTCGAGAGTACGCAACAACGATTGAAAGAGGTTGGCGCGCTGTATCGAACCAGCCGGGGGTTGGCGGCATCGCTGGATACTAACGAACTGATCAACGAAGTCGTGAAACTACTGCATCAGAACTTCGGCTATTACCACGTGCAGATCTATTTGATCGAAACAAATAGCAGAAACCTTGTGATCCGTCACGGCAGTGGGTACATTGGAGATACGCTTGTGCAACAAGGGTACTACCTCCCTCCCGGTGAAGGGGTTGCCGGTCATGTGGCAGAAACCGGCGAACCGTTTCTTACCAATCATGTTGACAACGTGGTTTTCTTCAAGCGCAATCCTTTGCTACCCGAAACACAGTCTGAGATTGCCGTGCCGATCAAGATCGAAGATCAAGTGGTGGGTGTTTTGGATATTCAGCAGACGCCGCCGCACCGCCTTACACAAAGCGATTTGCAATTAATGACGGCGGTTGCCGACCAATTGACAGTGGTTCTGCAAAAAGCGAATTTATACGAGAACTTGCAAACCGCTTTGCAACAGGAACAAACCATTCGTTCGCAACTGATTCAAAGCGAGCGGCTCGCCCTTGTCGGTCGTTTGCTCGCGTCCGTTTCGCACGAATTGAACAATCCCCTGCAAGCGATTCAGAACGCCTTATTTCTTTTAAAAGAAGAGACCAATCTTTCCATGCAGGCAAGACAGGACCTGGACGTTATTCTGGCGGAGGCGGAGCGTATGGCGGCGCTGATCGAACGCCTGCGCAGCGCTTATCGCCCCGCGCGGATGATGGATTTTCAGCCTGTGGAACTCAACGGATTGATCGAGGACATCCACGCCCTGATCTCTACACACATGCGCCAAAAAGAAATCGCCTTTGAATTCTTTCCGGATGCCAACCTTTCAACGATTTCAGGTGTGGCAGATCAGATTCGGCAAGTGGTGTTGAATCTATTCCTCAACGCGGTAGAGGAGATGAAACCCGGCGGACGTCTCATCGTTCAAACGCAAAACTTGACCCCACAACGCGAGGTCTTGTTCACCGTCAAAGATACGGGGCCGGGTATCGACCCCGAATTGCTTCCCAGGGTTTTCGACGCCTTCATCACCAGCAAGCACACAGGCACCGGGCTTGGGTTGACCATCACGCATGACATTATCCAACAACACCATGGACGCATCGAAGCGGCGAATGATCCACACGGAGGAGCCATCTTCTCCATCTGGTTGCCGGTTCACGAGGATGGCTTTGAATGACTGCCAGCGGTCGCATCCTGATCATTGACGATGAAGCCAGCCTGCGCCAAACCTTGGCGCGTATTCTTCAACGCGCCGGGTTTGAAGTTACCACCGCCGCCAACGGGACGGAGGGATTCTCTCTCGTTTCACAGCATCTGTTTGACATGGTCTATCTCGATATTCGTATGCCGGATGTGAGCGGGTTGGAACTTCTCAAATCCATCCACGCGAAGTACCCGGACCTTCCGGTCATTTTATTCACCGCGCAACCTGACCTTAATTCGGCGGTGGAGGCATTGCGAAGCGGGGCAACCGATTATTTATTGAAGCCGCTCAAACCTCAGGCTGTGGTCGACCGCACGAATTCTATTTTGGCAAACCAGCAAAAAGAACGGCGCAAACGCGAACTGCAAAGGCAAATCGACTCGTTGCAAGCCGAACTGAACCAACTGGAAAGCCCGGGGGGAGAGAAAGCCGAATCGAAGCCCGAACAGGCATCCACGTCGGATGATCGCTTCCTCAAACGCGGGGCGCTCACGCTGGATCTGCACACCCGCCGCGTCACGATGAACGAGCGCGTCATCAATCTCCCCCCCACTTCATTTGATTATCTATTGTCTCTGGCGCGTCATACTCCGAACGTGGTGGATTATCAGACGCTCGTTTCCGAAGCGCAGGGCTACGAAGCGGATGTGCGCGAGGCGCAGGAATTAACGAAGTGGCATATCCACCATATTCGCCAGGCAATCGAACCGGATCCGCGCAACCCGGTGCATGTGATCAACGTGCGGGGAACGGGTTATCGGCTTGTCTTAGGTTGAGAGTCTGTGCCGCAAAGTTCACTTTGCGCTTGCATGTTGAACTAACCGATGGCACACAGTGGAAGCCAATCCAGTTCAAGAATGACGTTACGGAAATAACTGCGCAAGGCGAAGAATTAATTCAACTTCGTCCGCGCCGCAAAGCCTCCTTTGAGCCCGTGTCGTTGATCAAGGGGAATACAAACTTTTGCCAACTTTATCTACTTAATTCAAACGATTCGGCGGGAAAGATCGGAGAAAATAGGGAGGCTATGAACCAGCCATCCCTTCCCATTGCCGACGCGCCCGTCAAAATCCTTGTTGTGGACGATCACCCCAACACGGCAACGATGTTGGCGCGCGCCATTTCGCAATTAGGATCTCAGGTAAAGGTTGCTTCAGCCACTAGCGGCATAGAGGCTTTACAACACGCGAAACATGACATTGTGGATATTCTCATCACCGACATGGTAATGCCAGAAATGACCGGGTTGGAGTTGATCGAGCAACTGAACAACAACCCAGGGGGAAGACCATCGTTTTCTTTTCTCATCACCGCGTATGATGTGCCGGGGTTGAAAGTCAGCGCGAGCCGCCTCAAGGTCAAAGAAGTCATCGTCAAGCCGGTTCACCCCGAGCGGATTTGCCAGCTCATCGCGCGAACCATGAATGAAATGAATCAGGCGAAGACTGTGCATCAAGAGCCGGTTCCCCAGAAATCATTCACAATTTTGATCGCCGACGACCAGCCCGATAACCTCACATTGCTTGCGCGTTATCTAAGCAATGAGGGCTATCAACACATCAAAGCCAAAGACGGCGTCGAGACTTTGGCGCTCGTTCGAAGCGAGATGCCCGACCTTGTCTTGCTCGATATCAACATGCCGCGCAAAGACGGCTTTGCCGTGCTGGAGGAAATTCGCGCCGACCCCGCCATACAGCACATCCCTGTGATCATCCTCACCGCGGCGAAACTTGACCTCGCCGACATCCAATCCGGGCTGAATATGGGCGCGGACGATTACGTGACAAAGCCTTTCGACCGCCGCGAACTCCTCGCCCGCATCCGCACAAAATTGCGCGTTAAGCAAGCGGAAGATGTGATCCGCCGGCGTAATCGCGAACTTAACCTATTGCCTGAAATCGGCAAAGAGTTGAGCGCGCGGCTTAACATCGAGGAGTTGACAACCGTGTTACTCAAACGCACGGTGGAAACCCTCGGGGCAATGTTTGGTCATATTCTGATCTTAAATACAACGGGAACGTATGAAAAAACATTTCATCTCGAAGCAGCTTCCTCTGAATTTAGACTTCCGCAAGGGCTGTTCGAGATCGTCAAAGAGTCTCGTCAGGGCTTTATCGTGGACGACACCCAAACTGATCCGCTCTGGCGGAATGAACAAGAGGTTTTCACCGGCTCGGCGGTCGTTGTCCCCATGTTTGGCAGGCATACCCTGTTGGGGATCTTAGTCCTCACCAATGAGCAAACCAAATACTTCACGCTGGATCATTTGCTGTTACTGCAAGCCATTACCAGCCAGGCAAGCATCGCCCTGGAAAACGCCCAACTCTACAACATCGTGTCGCGGGAACAGCAACAATTAGCCGCAGTTCTGCAAAACGCGGCAGACGCGATTCTTGTATTCGACGCTGAACACCGGTTATCACTCGTAAACCCAGCCGCTCAAAAGCTTTTTACAGATTACGAGACAAACATTGGGCAAACACTGGAGGCGGGCGCCGGATACGATTCATTCCTCGCGCTGCTCAACCAGACGCGGGATACGAACGCTTCATTCGCAGGGGAGGTTGTTTGGCCCGACCAACGCGTCTTCTCCGCCTCAGCCACCCCCCTCGAGCAGGGCGGGTGCGTGGTCATCCTGCATGATGTGACTCACTTCAAAGAGTTGGAACGCGTAAAGGATGAGTTCATAGCGATTGCGTCTCACGATCTGCGAAACCCGATCACCTCCATTAAAGGGTTCGGGTATCTCATTAAACAGGCGGGACCGCTCAACGACAGCCAGAGTGAATTTGTGGAACGCATTCAGAACTCCACAGAGGCTATGAGCGAGCTCGTGGAGAACCTGCTCGATCTGGCGAAAATGGATTTAGGTGAAAAGCCCGCGTTTGAAATTCTGGATGTCGCTCGCATCTTAACGGAAATCATGGATGAATTCAAACCGCAGGCAGAAGCGAAGGGGCTGTCGCTCACGCTGGGGAAAACAGAACCCAGTTCCCACGTCCGAGGCGAGGCGTTGCAAATCCGTCAGGCTTTAAGAAATTTGATCGGCAACGCTGTCAAGTACACACCGGATGGGGGTGTCATTTCGGTTTCATCTGAAAATCAATCTGGGCTGGTGTGTATTCAAATCCGGGATAACGGCTATGGAATTCCCGCCTCTGACCTGCCTCACATCTTTGACCGCTTCTATCGCGTGCGAAACAACGGGCATGACGATGTAAAAGGTAATGGGTTGGGACTGGCTATCGTAAAAATGATCGCTGAAGAACACGGCGGAAGCGTGGGTGTGGAAAGTATGCAAGGCGAAGGAACCTGCTTCAGCCTGACCCTGCCGCTGGCTACCGAGGAATGAGAACCAACTTTCCCCAACTTTTCTACACGAATTCCATCGGTCATTTCAATAAATTCATGGAAAATATTAATACTGCGATCAGGAAGCAAGAAAAAGTTTTTTCAAAGGAGTCTGCCAATGTCAACTAAAAAGTTATTCTTTCTGTTTTTTGCCCTTAGTTTGGTCCTGTCCAGCTGTGGCGCGGCCAAACCCCAATCGTATACCGTTGGGGTCATTGTGGAGATCAGTTGGTTAAGCCCAATTTTCGACAACTTCAAAATTACGATGACCGAATTGGGCTATGTGGAAGGTGAAAACATCACCTACCTCTATAATCCCGAAGTGGGACCCGACCAGGCGGCATTCGATGCTGAAGCGCAACGACTGATGGAACAAAAGGTGGATATCTTCTTTACGGTTGGCACCCTAACCACCAAAGCCGCCAAGAAAGCCGTGGAAGGAACCGATATTCCGGTTATTTTCACCCCAGTGATCAATCCCGTTGAAGAAGGCGTGGTGGCGAGCATTGCCAGACCGGGCGGCAATGTGACCGGCGTGCAAATAATCGACCACTCCCCCAAAGGATTGGAGTGGGCGCTCAAGATCCTTCCGCAAACCAAGCATGTGTATATGCCGTACAACCCAGCCGATTCCATCTCTATGATGATAGTCAATGGCGGCATGTTGGATGCTGTCGCTCAGTTAGGCGTCGAATTAGCGCCGAGCGAAGTGACCAGCGTGGATGAGATGCTGGCGCGCGTCGATACCTTGCCGGAAGATACGATCATTTACCTGCTTTCGCCGCTTTCAAGCCTCGAAGGAGGACTGGAGCAACTGAGCCAATTGGCTCAGGAACGCGGCGTTCCGGTTTTCTCGACGAACCGTGAAATTGGCGCATCGCCTTTCCCTGTGGCGAATTACACAGTAACGTTTGCCGGCGAGGCTGAGCAGGGCGCGAACATGGTAGACCGTGTTCTCAAAGGACAAAAACCAGCGGATATGCCCGTTGAAACAGCCGAGTATTTCCTGGATATTGACCTGAAATCTGCCGCCGCATACGGCGTTGAAATTCCAAACGAGATCATCAAGCAGGCTAACGTAATCGTTCGCTAAAACCTATTGCTCTGCAAACCTCAACCTATGTCTTTGGTTGAGGTTTGCAGGCGGTTAGAAAATATCACCCGAAGCATCATGCAGGGCCTTCATGCGAAAGCAATGCTCCTGCTCAAAGGCGCAACAACTACTTTAAAAGGAAACAAAGTATGAAAAATAAAAAGTTCTCGCAAAAATTATGGGCAGGTTTTACAACCCTAATTCTGCTCGCCATGCTGATGAGCGCATGTGGCAATGCCCCAGAGGCAAAAACCTATACGATTGGGGTCGTCAATTATCTCGATATTTTGCAACCTATTTATGATGGATTTAAAGCTGGGTTGGCTGATCTGGGTTATGTGGAAGGCGAAAATATTACATTTATTTATAACGGCGCGGTAGCGCCGGAGCGATCCGCAATCGAGGCGGAGATCCAGAGCCTGATCGACCAGGATGTAGACATGATCTACGCGATGGGCACTCTTCCAGCGCTGGTTGCCAAAGATCTCGTGGCGGGCACAGACATGCCTGTTTTATTTGCCCCGGTCATTGATCCTGTGGGAGAAGGCGTGGTGGAAAGCATTGCCCAGCCCGGCGGCAACGTTACCGGCGTGCAAAACGCCAACTTCAGCCCAAAAGGACTCGAATGGTTGCTCAAGATCGTGCCGGAAACCGAGATCGTATATGTGTTCTACCATCCTGAAGACGAGGTTTCGTTAACGGTTGCGCAACCCCTGCCTGATACGGCAAAAAGCCTGGGCATCGAACTTGTGTTGACGACCATAAACTCTGTAGAAGATGCATTGCCGATCGTACAAAACTTGCCCGCAGGCGCGAGCATCTTGATTATTCCAACACCAACATTGGAATCCCTGGCTCCTGTAAAGGAACTTGCAGTTGAACGAAATATCCCAATCGGCTCTTATGAACAACCCGCAGACGGCACACTATTCTCGTACGCGGTTGACTGGCCCTCACAAGGCAGGCAAGCCGCCCGTATGGCTGACCAGATCCTCAAAGGCGCCAAGCCAGCCGACTTGCCCGTGGAAACAGCCGATCCATTCTTTACCGTCAACCTTCCAATTGCCCAGAAGTATGGCATTGTAATTTCGGACCAAATCTTGAATCAGGCTGATACGATAATTCGCTAAGATAAACGCTTTGCAGACCCCAACGGCTTCTGTTCCTTTGGGGTCTGCAAATCATCACTCACATAATATTTCAAATGTTACGCGATCTAAAGTTCTAGTTGGAGACCATCCATGAGAAAAAGCCTACAAACACGATTGACAGTTTATTTTATTGCTCTGGTGTTGATTCCTTTGTTAATCGTTGGAGCCATTGGAACCTGGCAAACGTACAACAGCGAAGTTCCACAGGCTCTGGAATCTCAGGGTGAGATCGCAAAACGCGTGGCGGAGCAGGTCAAGAACTTTATTGAGGGGCGCGAAACCGAATTACGTTCATTGACTGAGATCAACGACTTTTCCAATGCGACACGAGACGAGCAATCTGTCTTGCTTTCAAATCTATTTTCAAATCAGACGGTCTACGAAGAACTGATTCTGACGAACGGCCAGGGCAGGGAGTTGATCTTCCTCTCCCGTTTGAAGGTGGTCACGCCCGAGGAATTCGACAATCGCACCGGATCGGAAGAATTCGATAAGCCAAAAGAAACAGAGGCTACCTATTTTAGCCCTGTCTCTTTCAATGAGGTCACGGGCGAGCCGTATATGGTCGTGTCGGTTCCATTGCTTGACCTGAGAAGCGGCAGGCTTGATTATGTGCTGATCGCCAAGTTTCGGTTCAAATCGGTGTGGGATCTTATGGGACAGGCAGATCTGACTGGCGGCGGCGTAGTGTACATGACGGACAGTAACGGTTTCGTCGTTGCCCATGCCAACCCTTCATTCGTTTTGAAAAGAGCGCAAATCACCCCTCCTTCAGAAAATTCGTTTGCGACCGGCCTAAGCGGGGCTTCCTCCGCTTTGGCTGTTGAACAACTCGCCTTTGAAGATCAAACATTCTATATTCTCGCTGAACAACCCGCTTCTGAGGCTTTGTCGTTGGCGCTCAATAACATTACCCTTACGATCATCACAACCCTGGTGGCAATCGTAGTAGCCGGGTTCCTGGGAGCGCTCGCCGCCCGCCAGATCACCACCCCGATCGCCGAATTAGCCACAACAGCCCAATTGATCAGTGAAGGTGATCTAACTCGAACAACTCATGTGAGCAATCAGGATGAAATCGGCGCGCTGGCGACGGCGTTCAACCGCATGACATCCCAACTGCGCGATTTGATCGGTTCTTTGGAACTGCGCGTGACGGAACGCACGAAAGCGCTTTCGTCTGTGGCGGAAGTGGGCATCGCCGCCTCCACAATTTTGGAAACGGACGAACTGTTACAACAGGTGGTTGACCTCACCAAGGAACGTTTCAATTTATATCACGCCCATATTTACCTCCTGAACGAAGCCGGCGACACGCTTGTGCTTGCTTCGGGCGCGGGCGCGGCGGGCAGGCAGATGGTCGCCGAAGGTCGTTCCATTCCGCTCGACCGCGAACAGTCATTGGTGGCTCGCGCCGCCCGCGAACGCAAAGGCGTCACAGTAAACGACGTGACGCAAGCGCCGGACTTTCTGCCTAATCCGCTGTTGCCCAACACGCGCTCTGAGTTAGCGGCGCCGATGGTTGTGGGTGGAAGCCTCATTGGCGTATTCGATGTGCAATCCGATACTGTTGGTCGCTTCACAGATGCGGATATCGCCGTTCAAACCACACTCAGTTCGCAAATTGCGGTCGCCGTGCAAAATGCCAATCAATACGAGGAAACCAGAGCGGCTTTGTCGCAGTCTGAAAAGTTGTTCAACGCCAGCGACCGTTTATCGCAAGCGACAAATTTACAGGAATTGATCAAGTTCATCGTAGAGTCGCTGGATATTCGCGCGATCGACCGGGCTATTTTGGGAAGCCTGGCATACAACGACAAGGATGAGTTGGACGGCATGACCATTGTTGCGAACTGGTCGCAAAGCGCCGAACTGCCATCGTCCCCCGTTGGCACGCACTATCCAAAAGAAATGCTAAGTTCCCTGTCTATGTTCACAAGCGCGGAACCGCTATTTTTTAGCGACGTATTGAACGATGAGCACGTGGACGATGCGACCAGAGCCATCGCCCAAAAAGTGAATTATCGCAGTGTTGCGGCTCTCCCTATCTATATTGGGTCGCGCCGCGACGCCATCGTCTTGTTGGAAGGACAGCAACCGCACAACTTTACGCAAGCCGAAACCCGTCTGCTCACTTCTCTAAGCCCTCAGTTTGCCGCCATTCTGGAGAACCGCCGCCAATTTGAACGGGCGCAAGAACAGGCAAAACGCGAGGCTATGCTCAACCTGATCACGCAAAAGATTCAAAGCGCAACTTCAATTGAAGCGGCGATGAAGATCACGGCGCGCGAACTTGGTCATGCGCTGGGAATGAAGCCGACTGCGGTCTCTCTCGATTCATCCGCGCTGGCTGGCGAAGTCATGAAGAATAAGGAGAACGCGTAATGAAAAACTTAAACCCTACTACCGACAGTAAGAGCCTAAGCGCGCCGGGGTTCCTCGCAAAACTTTTAGAATTGCCCGATTTTGGCAATATAGAAAAAAACCTGACAGCCCATCTTACCCTGCGCATCTACCTTGCCATTGTAGGCACCTCGTTGATCTTCTTAGTCTATTTTCTTGCGCTTTTTGATGAGAATTCCATGTCCAACATTGGGATCATCCTGGGCGCTTTGCTCTTCATAGTAGTTGCCCTCATCCTGCTACGCAAAGGGCTTTTGGAACTTTCTACAACAGCGTTTATCATCGTATGTTACGCGGCGGTAATAACATCCACTTATCCATATCCGTATGGGGCGACGCTCGTGCTTGAATTGGCTTTGGGTCTATCTCTTATCAACCTGCTTGTGTCTGTCTGGCAGATGATTATGGTTATATTCTTGACAGTAGGCACATTGATCCATGCCTCCTTGATTCGCAGCGACCCTCCCCAACCGATTGGCGATGTGGCATTCGCAGTCATCATTTACTTAGCCATGAGCGCATTGTTTGTGATCGTTTCCAGGGCGCGCGCAAACATCCTTCACGAGGTAACAAAGAGCGCCCAGCAGGCGCAAGACGCTAACCGCCATCTGGAATCGATATCAGCGGAGTTGGAACAGCGCGCCGCCCAATTAAGCGCCGTGGCAGAAGTATCCACTGCCACATCTACGATCCTCGATTTTAGACGTTTGTTGCAAGAAGTAATGGACCTGACCAAGGAACGCTTCAACCTCTATCATTCACATATCTACCTGTTCGATGAAGCGGGCGAGAACCTGATATTGACAGCGGGCGCCGGTGAACCGGGGCGCCAGATGGTGGCGGAGGGACGTTCGATCCCGCTCAATCGTGAACAGTCGCTCGTTGCCCGCGCCGCCCGTGAACGCAAAGGCATTACTGTGAACGACGTGATGGAAGCGCCGGACTTTTTGCCGAACCCGCTATTGCCCGACACCCGTTCCGAATTGGCTGTGCCGATGATCGTGGGCGGTACTCCGATCGGAGTATTCGATATTCAGTCTGATCAAGTCGGGCGTTTCGGCGCGTCGGATATTGCCATCCAGACCACGCTTGCCGCGCAATTGGCAACTTCCATTCAGAACGCGCGCTCGTTCGAGCAATCCAAGAAGCAGGCTGAGTTCGAAGCGCAAGTCAACCTGATCGGCAGCCGCATCCAAAGCGCTTCATCCATCGAAGAAACCCTGCAGACCGCCATCCGCGAACTGGGGAAGACTGCCGGCGTTTCGCGGGTCAAGGCGAAGATTCAGCTAGCCTCCAGGGCTGTCCCAACCGAGCCTACTTCCGCCGAGAGATCGGCGTAGAGTATCAGGAGTTCTCAAATGAATCAAAAAATCAGCGGAATCAAGAATAAGATCATTTTCGGGCGATGGCGCGATCTCAGGTTGCGCGCTAAGATCATTCTGGCCTTATTGGCGATTGAAATCCTATCCATCAGCGCGCTAACTTTTTTTGCTCTTACTAGAGCGTCAAAGATCATCACTTCGATTTCCGACAGGTATGAGAACAGCGTCGAAACCCAGACCGATGCACAATTAACCAACCTGATTAATACGGAGGCGTCTAACGCTGACCAAGTTTTCTCATTGACCCAACATAATTTGATTAAATTGGCAGACTACCGGGCGCAATTGGCATCGCAAGAATCCGTTTTGAGTCAAGGCACATATTGGGATGCGCGGCAAGAAGTGGTTATATTGCCCGGCGGTCAATATACGAACTCACGAAACGATCTGGGGACCGTGCTAATTCCAAACAACGTGTATGTCAATGACGCGGTATTTAACGATATTAACGTTTCCGCGTATCTCGATTTTGCAGCCCCAAAAATCTTAGAAGACCAGCAGGAAGCGGTGGCTGTCTATTACCTCGGCGCGCTTGGATACAGCACATACTACCCAAACCTTGATCTGGCATCCTTAGTTCCCCCAGACTACGATGTTCGGACGGAACCTCTTTATACTATCGTCACCCCGCAGAACGACCCTGACCGGAGCGTCCGCTGGACCGAACCTTATCAAGATCAGGCAGGTACCGGATTGATCGTAACCGCATCCGCGCCCGTATACGATGAAAAAGATGTTTTCCAAGGCGTGATGAGCATCGACTTGCACCTCGGGCGCATTGCGCAGAATATCTCCCAAATTAAAGTCGGCGATGCCGGTTTTGCCTTCCTCGTTGACGATACGGGGCACATTCTAGTCATGCCGCCTGAAGGCTACCCCCTCTTTGGTTTACAACCCGAAGAAGTGCCGCTCGGAGCAACGCCAACGCAAACCGTTCTCGGTCGAGGCTCAGAAGAACTGCAGGCTCTCACAAATCAAATGACAGCCGGCAAGTCCGGGCTGTCTATCGTTACGATCAACGGCGTGGAATCATACATGACGTTCACGCCGCTACAAACGGCAGGCTACAGTTTGGGAATCATCGCGCCGGTCAGTGAATTAAACACAGCCATCGTAAGTTCTCGCCAGGAGATTCAAAACGAGACAAAGGCGTCTTTATGGATCGCGGCGTTCATTCTCCTCGGTCTATTGATCGTCGCCACCGCCTTAAGTTTCATCACCGGTCAATTTATCGCCGCGCCGCTTGCGCGCCTAACACAAACCGTGGAACAAGTCTCATCGGGAGACCTTTCCGCTCGCGCCAAGGTCGAATCGAAAGATGAAACCGGCTCTCTGGCGGCTGCATTCAACTATATGTCGGCTCAATTGAGCGAAAGTTTCGCCACCTTGGAACAACGCGTCGCTGACCGCACCCGCAACTTGGGGCTGGCGGCGGAAGTGGGGCGCGCCGTCTCTCAGGTACATGAACTCGATGTGATGCTGAGAAACGCTTGCGATCTCATCTTGAAAGAATTCGATCTGTACTACGCGCAGGTCTACCTGACCGACGCCGACGGGTCCAGGCTCATACTGGAAGCGGGTACCGGCGCCGTTGGCGCTCAACTGGTTGAACAAGGTCATAGCCTACCCGTCAACATCAATTCGATCAACGGGCGCGCGGCAATAGACAAACGCTCTGTGGTGATCTCGGATACTTCCCAAAGCGCCGCCTTCCGCCAGAACCCATTATTACCTGAAACACGAGGTGAAATGGCTGTGCCGCTGATCATCGCGGACAAGGTGGTGGGCGTGCTCGATATGCAGAGCAGTCAACCCGGCGCATTGACCGATGAAGTCCTCCCCGCTTTCGAAGCCTTGGCTGGTCAGTTAGCGATCGCCATTCAAAACGCAAACCTGTTGGCAGAAACGGAACAAGCCCGCGCTCAAATGGAAGCGCAAGCCCGGCACCTCATCCGCGAGAGATGGGCTGAGCATCTGGATGCCATCCACGAGCCGGAACAATTCGGCTTCGTGTTCAGCCATGACACAGTTGCGCCGCTTTCAGAAGCGGATGAAACCCAACCCGCAGAGGGCGCGCCAACCGTTTTAGCGCCGATCACATTAACAGGCGAAGCGCTTGGGTCTCTGGCGGTCGAACTTAACGACGAGGGCAGCCGCGAGCATACGAATGAATTGGTCAGCGTAGTTGCCCGCCAGGTGGCGCAACAGATCGAGAACCTGCGCCTGCTCGAAAACGCCGAGCGGTATCGCGCCGAGGCGGAAGAAGCCGCCCGCCGCTTAACTCGCGAAGGCTGGCAAACCTATGCCGAAAAAGCAAGCGAAAGTCTTGGATACTTATATAACCTCAAAGAAGTTCTGCCTCTCAATGGCGCGCCTCTCGAAGATGCGGGCGCGACTCTGCCGTTGAAGGTGCGAGACGAAGTGGTAGGCAAACTTGCCGTTCAAGGCTTAGATTCAAGCGATACAGAATCGATTGAACTTGCCAGCGCCGTCGCGGAACGCCTCAGCGCGCACATCGAGGGTCTGCGCCAATACGACCAGACGCAGTCCGCGCTGGCGCAATCGGAAAAGTTGTTCGAAGCCAGCCGCCGCATCACGCAAGCGGCAGACTTGCAGGAACTGACTGCGGTCGCCGTCGAGGCGATCAACATCCCGGTCATCAACCGCGCGATCATGGGGAGCACAACTGTAGATGCGGAAGGCGAGGTGGAAAGTCTGGATGTCATCGCCAACTGGTGGAACGGAACGGGACATGAAGCCACAGCAGTCGGCACCCACTATTCCATCGAAGTCGTGCGCATGATGAAGTTATTCCTCAGCCCCACGCCGTTGTTCTTCGACGACGGATTTGCCGACGATCGCGTTGATCCCGTCACCATGCAACTGGCGCAACGCTTGAACCTGCGCGCGGTGGCTATTCTGCCCCTGCACGTTGGGTCGAAACAACTCGGCGTGCTGATGCTGGAAGGCGAAGAGCCGCACCACTTCACCGAAGAGGAAAAACGCCTGTTCGTGGCGTTAGGTCCGCAGATCGCCACCATGTTGGAAAACCAGCGTCAGTTCGAACAGACGCAGGCATCGCTGGCAGAAACGCAAACGCTTTACCGCATCAACGAAGCCATCGGCGGCGCGACAGAACTCGACGTGATCTATCAAACCGTTGCAAAATTGTCCTGCGAAGAACTGGGATTTACGGGATCGTGGATCTCCGTGTACGATCCCGCAAACGAGACGTTGCGAGGCGTGGCAGGCGAAAACATGCCGGCAGAGAGAATCACAGCCAGCCTGTCCATAGACGAAGCCACGCCTGCCACGCTGGCGGCAAAAACGCGCCGCATGGTGATGGTGAACGACCCCGAAAAAGACGAACGGATGGGGGGGATGCCGCCGGAGGTCCTGGCAAGAGTGGGCAAGGCGCTTTCAACGCCCATCATGGTTGGGCAGGAATTGCTGGGCGTGATTGCCGTAACACGAAATCGGAGCATGGCAGACCTCGGCGCCCGCGAAGAGCGCATGTTGCAAGCGATTGCGACCCAACTCGCCATCGTCATGCAGCGCATCAAACTCTTTGACCAGGTTCGCAAGCAAGCCGAACGCGAAGCCATGCTGAACGTTATCAACCAGAAGATCCAGAGCGCCACTTCCGTGGAAGCCGTATTACAAATTGCGGCGCGCGAACTGGGTCACGCGTTGAGCGCACCCATGACGGTCGCGCAACTGAGCATGAAAGACAAGCTCTCTTAACGAGAACTCGCTGATAGGAGAGTCATTGATGACCATCGACAGGTCCAAAAAACGGGTTGAGACGTTGTTCGCGCAAATGGAACAACTTTCTACCGAGCCGAGCGGCGATAGACGGCAGGTTGAGTTTGCCGTTGCCTCCACGCCCCCGCGTTCGGAATTGGAAGTCCTGCGATCTCGAGTCCGCGAGTTGGAGACTCGGCTAAAAGAAAGCGAAGCGCGAAAGACCGCCGCGCCCCTCCTCTACGAAAAGGAAGAGGTCGGGTTTGCGTATGCCGGGGATGAGATCACGCCGGTTCGGATGAACCAGCCTCGCGTCGGGAATGAGGCGGGTCTTGTCACAACGCCGTTGATCTCCAGCGGAGTCGAAATCGGCGAGGTGCAAGTCTCCCCGTCTCCCGAACGCCCGCTGACCGAGGAAGATGTCAAATTAGCGAGCGCGGTCGCGCAACAGGCTTCGCTCCAAATCGAAAATTTGCGCCTGCTTGCCGCCGCCGAACGCGCCCGCGCCGAAGCGGAAGATGCCACACATCAATTCGCCCATGATAGTTGGGCAAACTTTCTGGATGCCATTCATAACAGCGAGCGGATCGGCTACGCTTACGATCAGTCGGCTGTGGAGCCGTTCGCAGGCATCGAGCCTGAGCAATACGACCATGAAGAGGTCATGCAGGTTTTAGATCAGCAGATCGGAAAACTTTTCGTTAAAGGCAACGGCGCTCTCACCGAAGAAGATAAGACGTTCGTGAACGCCGTCGCCAAGCAGGTTGGGCAACAAGTGGAAAACATCCGCCTATTGGCAGACGCCTCGCGCGCCCGCGCCGAAGCGGAAGACGCCACACGCCGCCTCACCCGCCAGAACTGGGATGCGTTCGCCGAGAAAGAAAACGCCGCGACCGGCTTTGTCTACGACTCGGTGAAGGTATCGCCGCTGAACGGCAACGCGCTCTCAGCCGTTGTAGATTTTGAACACCCGCTGATGGTGCGCGGCGAACCCATCGGTCAACTGGTTGTGTCTGGCTTGCCGCACGTCTCGCAAGAGGCAATAGACATCGCCGCCGCCATCGCCAAGCAGACCAGCATCCATCTTGAGACCCTGCGCCTGACGGAAGAACTTCAAAAACGCGCGGAGGAATTGAAAGAACTCGACCGCCTCAAATCCGCGTTCCTTGCCAACATGTCGCATGAGTTGCGCACGCCGATGAACTCGATCCTCGGCTTCACCGACGTGATGCTCGAAGGTTTGGATGGCGAACTGACCGAAAACATGGACAACGACCTGCGCCTCATCCAGAAAAACGGACAGCACCTCCTGCACCTCATCAACGATGTGTTGGATATGGCGAAGATCGAATCGGGCAAGATGAATTTGAATCTTGAAAAGTTTAGAGTCCACGCCCTGCTGGACGATGTGATCAGCATCACCTCCACTCTGGCGAACGACAAGAAGCTCGCGCTCGCCATTACCGAAACATCCGATCAAACCGTTGAAATTTTTGCGGATAACACGCGCTTGCGGCAAGTGATGATCAACCTCGTGAACAACGCCATCAAATTTACCGAGAAGGGCAAGGTGAGCGTCACTGCAACCGCCATGGACGGCGCGAGGGTTTTGATCTCGGTCAAAGATACCGGCATCGGTATTCCGCAAAGCGATCTCGAAGCGGTGTTTCAAGAGTTCACGCAAGTGGACGTCTCAACCACGCGCAAAGCGGGCGGCACAGGTTTGGGCTTGCCGATCAGCCGCCGCCTCGTCGAAATGCACGGCGGGCGCTTATGGGTTGAAAGCGCGGGCATCCATGGCGAAGGCTCCACCTTCTTCGTCGAACTTCCTCTCGAAGCGCGCGTTACAGAAGTTATAGAAAAACGAGAAAAATAATATGGCAACGCCCAAGTTTCTTGAATGTAATCTCTGCGGCAATCAACAGCCCTACGAACCGCTCACTCCCGCGATTTGCAAAAGTTGCGATTCGCAATGGCTGGAGGCGCGTTACGATTACAACGCGTTCAAGCGCGAAATTTTACGCGGACTCCCCAACCGCCCATCCAACATGTGGCGCTATCAGGATGTCCTTCCGCTCAACGATCCCGCCTCTTTGGATCTCTACCCCGCCGGCGGGACTCCGCTGTGGCTGTCACAACGCTTCGCTCCGGACCTTGGGCATGATTCAGTTTACATCAAGGACGAGCGCTACGGGCCGACCTCCTCCTTCAAGGATCGTCAGGCGGCAGGAGCCGTCGCCGCGATGGCGGAAAAAGGCGTGAAAGAAGCGGTAATCGCCTCTACCGGCAACGCGGCTGTGGCATATGCCGCGGCGTGCGCTCGCGCGGGAATCAAACTCTGGGTCTTCATGACCAGCCTCGTGCCGCAGGAAAAATTGCGCGAGGCGGCATTGTTCGGCGCGGAGGTGATTCGCGTCAGCGGCAACTACGATCAGACGAAACAAATCGCGGCGCAATTCGCGCAACGCCGTCAACTTCTGCTCGACCGCGGCGCATCCTCCATCTCTGCGCGTGAAGCGATGAAAACCATCGCGTATGAAATTGTCGAGCAATTGAATTGGCACGCGCCGGATTGGTACATTCAAGCCGTCAGCGGCGGGTTGGGTCCGCTGGGCGTGTATCAGGGATTCAAAGAACTGTTCAACATGGGTCTCATTGACCGAGTCCCCAAACTGGGAATCATTCAAGCCGCAGGGTGCGCGCCGATGGTCAACGCCTTCAAAGCCGGTAAAGATTCTGCCGAGGCGGTGATTCCCGAAACCAGCATTATTATTTTGTCTACCGGCGATCCCGGCAAAGCCTATTCCTATTTATGGAATCTCACCCAGCAATTCGGCGGCGTCATGGAATCGGTGACCGATGCCGAGGCGTTCAACGCGATGCGCGCGCTCGCAAAAAGCGAGGGCATGGCTGTCGAACCGGCAACCGCCGTCGCCTTCGCGGGACTCGAGAAGTTGATCCGCAATGGCACGATTACAGCCGATGAAAAGGTCGTCGTCAATTGTACGGGTCATACCTTCCCGGTCGAAAAACATGTGCTTGGCGATCAATGGGCAGTGGATGTACACTTGAGCAAAGATCAATCCCCCGCTCCGCGCGAAGGATTGCAAGCCGCGCTCGAAAATTTAGATGAAAAGGCGACCACCGTTTTGCTCGTGGACGATAACGCCGACGACGCTTTACTCATCCGTCGTTTGCTTGAAGGGCACAAATCCTACCGCGTCTATCACGCCAAAGACGGCTGGGAAGGCTTGGCAATGGCGCGGCAAAAATTGCCCGACCTGATCGTCTCAGACCTCACCATGCCCGGCATTGACGGGTTCGGCTTTGTGGAAGAGCTCAAACTTGATCCGCGCACGAAAGATATTCCTATCGTCGTCGTCAGCGCGAAAGACATCACAACCGAAGAACGAAAACGATTGAACGGACACATTCAAGCGGTGTATCAAAAAGGCTCGCTCTCCACGAAAAAATTTGTAGACCAGGTGATCCACGTGATCGAAGAATCCAACGAGCCGGCAGGAGAGCAGACATGACCCCTCCCACCGTTCTGTATATCGAAGATCACCCGGACAATATGACGCTGGTTCGGCGCATTCTGCAATCTGAGAATTACACATTGATCGAAGCCCGCACAGGCTTGCAAGGCATATTCTTTGCAGAGAACGAAGAGATAGACCTGATCTTGCTGGACATCAACCTCCCTGACATAGACGGCTACGAGGTTGCCCGCCGATTACGCGCCAGCAAAAAGACACGGTTGGCTGAGATCCCCATCATCGCCGTGACCGCCAACGCCATGCGAGGCGACGACCAAAAGATACTCGACTCGGGTTGTAATTTTTATATAGCCAAACCTATTAATATTCAAGAGCTATTAGACAAGGTAGAAGTATCAATTCAGAAGGAAACATGAGGATGAGATCATGACTGAAACACACAATGTACTTTATGTAGAGGACAACCCAGATAACACCATGCTGGTCAAACGCGCACTGGAAGCGCGCGGATATAAATTACTGCATGCGCCCAACGGACTCGATGGCGTGGCAATGGCAGAGGCTGAGAATGTGAGCCTCATCTTGTTAGACATCAACCTGCCCGACATTGACGGCTACGAAGTGGCGCGGCGGTTACGCGCCAGCGCAAAACGCGAACTCGCAACGGTGCCGATCATTGCCATTACCGCGAATGCCCTGAAAGGCGACGCCGAAAAAGCGCTCGAAGCCGGTTGCGATGTGTACATGTCCAAGCCGATCAACATCCGCGAGTTGTGGGCGCGGGTCGAAGCGTTCGTCCCAACCGCGTAAAACCATGACTGCCTCGTATTTATCCCATCTACTCTGTTCGGGGTGTGACACAGAATATCGTCATCAGGAACTTCATACGTTCTGCCCCACATGCCAGTCGCCGCTTCTATCGATGTACGATCTGAAAAAGGCGCGCGGAACCGTGGACCGCGACGAGATCACGCGCCGCACACGAGGCATGTGGCGCTGGGAGGAATTCCTCCCCGTCATTCACCGCGAAAACCAGATCTTCCTGGGCGAGGGCGATACTCCCTTGCTATCCCTGCCTCGCCTTCAACAAGAGTTGGGGTTGACGAATCTGTTTGTGAAAGATGAAAGCAGTAACCCAACCGGCTCATTCAAAGCGCGCGGGCTGGCGGCGGCAGTCTCTAAAGCCAAAGAACTCGGCGTCGAAAAAGTGATTATCCCCACCGCGGGCAATGCCGGCGGCGCGATGGCGGCATACGCGGCGCGCGCGGGCTTGCGGGCGCACATCTTCATGCCCAAAGACACGCCGCTTGCCAACATCGAGGAGAGCCGCATGACCGGCGCGGACGTGATCCTCGTAGACGGTCTCATCAGCGACGCGTCTGGCATGGCGGGCATCAAAGCGCGCGAGGAGGGCTGGTTCGATGTCTCCACGTTCAAAGAGCCGTATCGCGTGGAAGGCAAGAAAGTGATGGGCTATGAACTCGCCGAATCCTTCGATTGGACATTGCCCGATGTGATCGTTTACCCCACCGGCGGAGGCACGGGTCTCGTGGGCATGTGGAAAGCCTTCGCCGAACTCGAAGAATTGGGCTGGCTCAAAAACACAAAACGTCCGCGCATGGTCTCGGTGCAAGCCGAAGGATGCGCGCCGGTCGTCAAAGCCTTTCAAGCCAAAGCAAACTTCTGCGACTTCTGGACGAATGCGCAGACGGTCGCTTCGGGTCTGCGTGTGCCGAAGAGTTTCGCCGATCATCTCATCATGCAAGATATTTACGACAGCAACGGGACAGCCATCGCAGTCAGCGACGAAGCGCTTCTCGAATCGCAGGGACAGCTGGCTCGCGCCGAGGGAATCTTTGCCGCCCCCGAAGGCGCCGCCACCTTAGCCGCGCTGAAAGACTTGATCGCCCAGGGTTGGGTTCAAAAAGATGAAAAGATCGTTTTGTTCAATACGGGGTCGGGGTTGAAGTATTTGGATCTGGCAAACAAATAGGCAATTTAATATGTCTTTACTTATTGCATAACTACTTCTGGATCGTTTGCATATTTTAGCAAACGCAATCCTTCCAGTCGCAATGCTTCCGGGTAAAGAGCCTTGTAAATATTGCAGTTGGGAGACTTCACATCATACCGCCCGGTTGCACGATGGGTAGTAATAGGGCATCCGCCAGCACACCAATGTTTCCACTCACAAGTGCGGCATCCTTCTTTCTCAAGCACAGGAAGATTTTGAACTCCAGATTGATCAGCGCGGATCACTGCCAAAGGATCGTTCACATGCACATTTGTAATCGGCTTGCGAATGTGCATCTGACATTTGGCAACTTGTCCGTTTTGGTCAAAGACGAGATAATTCTCTCCCACTCCACAGGTGCGCGAATGAGGCGAAGATAGATTCGCCCGATCCACAATGGATGGTAACAGGCTTCGTAAGGGCAAATCCGATTCGATCACTCGAAAAGCAGCTCGCATCCCTGCAACTATTTTCTCCTCATCAAGTCGCATATCAATATTGGATGCAGACAATTCATTCTCGCGGTAGAAATTCAGGCTAAAAGGCAATTCGTGTTCAAGGATCCAGCGCATTAACGCTGGCAAACCTTCGGCTGTCCGCCCGCTTATGGTGACGGAAATATGAGGCACAATGTTGCAGTCCAAAGCAAGCCTTACCGCCTCGGCAACGTCCGAAAATGTTCCGCGCCCACCCGCATACACCCGATGGAGATCATGATATTGTCCTAAACCATCGAGAGAGATCATCAAGCGAATTTTGTGATTGCGCAGAGTACAAGCAATTTCAGGCGTCAGTAATGTTCCATTACTCAAAATCACTTCATCCAAAATGATCCGATACTGGTCAGCCAAAACACTCGCATACTCGTGCATATCTTTAATCAATGAAAAACGAAGGAGAGGCTCGCCCCCAGCATATTTGATCTTAACCTGCTGATACCCATGAATTAAAGCCGACCGAAAAATTGCATCAATTGCCGCCTTGCCGGTTTCAAGTGACATATCTTCTCGAACATGCGGAAGGTAGCAATAGGAGCACCTAAGATTACACCGGTCAGTGACGTGGACCCAGGCGCTCAACGTTTGCAGTTGCGTTTTAGGGGCAGAAACATCATTTATTCGGTTTGTTACATTCAACAAATCTGCTCTGACCATCTTTTGGATAACAATCTCCGAATCGTCCGCCTGAATCCTTCTTGCGGGTTGAAAGGAATTCAACATCGCCATCGCGAACGAATTGACAACAGCAATATCGGCATCCGTTTTCGGATTGAATACAAGGCTATAGTCAGAGCCAAGAGGTTGAATGTGTAGATCAGGCTGGATCATTAGATAACCGATTTCATATCGAAAATTCGGCGTCAGAAAACTCATGTCCGCGCAGGCGCAATCGCATTCTTCTCTAGAATTGAAATCTTGAGAATCACTGGAGAGTAGTATCTTTGGAGTCGGCATTGAATCCTCCATCACAAATCTATAAAGGCAATCGTGTTTATCTTATTAGACTTCGTCCAGATAACCGGTATCCATCATATGCAACCGGAGTTTCTGAAGGAGGTCAGGGTGGACTTGCGCTAAAGTTTGAGGTGGTTTGGTGCGTTGCATTTTCTCCTTCTCCCATGCCTTGATGAAAGCATCGCACCATTTTTTTTCCACTTTAGCGTCTCTAATTCCTTTTAATTGCTCAAGCAAATGATCGCGATGTTGTCGGTAACGGACAGAACCATAGCCCGGATCACTTGCCAAACCTGAGTACGCCTTGATGTAAGCCTTAAGTGCTTCAGAAAAATTTCCCTGAACATATTGAAACGCTCCCTCCGCCAACTTAAGCAGGCTGGCAAATACTGAAAAGTGATAGATTTTCAGCTTATCCGTAGGGTGATTTTCTATAGCATTCCGCAACCCGGCAATTTCCTTCTCGCTCTTCTCTACCATATCCTTAAATTCTTGAGTCTCATGATCAACGCCCAGAAAGCTTAACCGATCATTAACCAGAAAGGCAATTTCTGTCAGGTTTTCCAATTCCTCCAGAAAATCCTTGGTGTGTTGCGCAATCTGCAAACCCTTTTCAAAATACTGTTTGGCTTGATCTAATAAAATCATTTTTTGTTTCAAGTTATTTGTACGGAAAGCACGATCATGTAACAACCTGCCCATACGACGGTAAGCCGTATCACTCTCTGTCTCATATCCATACTGCTCACATAAAACGAGACAGGAACTTATATCCTCATATGTCTTTGCATCAAATTCTTCACTGGCTTCCAAACGATGATCCTCAAATAATCGCTTGGCAATTCGGCGATGCGCCTCTGACCGTGAATGCAGGGCTTTAACTTGCCAAATATAACTGTTTTCACTCTTAAAAATTGATAGAGCCTCCGAATACTCGCCGGTTGCTCGTGCGAGATCGCCGGAAAACCTGGAAATTTCTCCCAAAGTATTAAAGGTATATCCAAGTCTCAGCCGGGCGTCATGCAAATCATGGTTTAGGGATTTCTGCTGCTCCAATAGTCGGGCTGATTTGGCGGAAGCAGTACGCAATTGTTGGGTTATATCGTCAAGTTTCTGTTGAACTTCTTCGACTCTTTTTCTCCGATATTCTCGTGATCGCTCCACATACACCTGTGCTTCGGTATACTTCGACATAAATAATAATGCGTATCCCAAGTCATTCAAAATTGTTGAAACGAGTTCTTTATCCTTTATAAGGCTTGCCTCTTTAAGCGCCTCTTTGTAATTGTCAACCGCGCGCTCGATATCATCCATTTTTCGATACGTGAAACCAATCTCATAAAGGATCTTAGCTCGTTTGGATGCGAATTTTTCAGACAATTTGTCTGCACGCGCCAGAATTTTCAACGATTCGGGTGGGTCAACCTGCCAAGTGCAATTGTGCAGCCCAAGTAGACAATCTATTTGTTGTTCAACCGTCATAATTTGCTCCTAAACCATACACGACAAAATAGATAGCAATGGCTATTTAGATATCAGAAGAATTATCACTTTCCGCTATTTCAAAGGCAAGTTTCCAATAGGCTTGCGCGCGTTCAAAAGAACTAATAAATGTAGCCCGCTTTCCCAAATCCGTTGCGAACTTATATCTATTGTGGATAGTAGTAGGAATCTCTCGAATTCGATCCGTCGAAATCTCACTTACGAGCAGTTCATTGAAGCGCTGGGATTGTGAATGCTCTTCGATACGGCGGACCGCCTGCTCGGGGACCGCATCCAGCAAGTACATAATTTGTTCAGCTTGCAAGTCGAGTAGATTAGACTGGTGTTTTGGATCTTGAAACAAATCTTCATACCACTCCACAGCAATTGGGGCAAGTACACTTTGTCTGTTTTGCCCACGAGGATCATGTTCAGGCCACCAATAATCAAGGATCAGAGTCTCCACCTCGTCGTGATGCTGTAAATACTTGTCAGGCAACCGTTTCACAAAAAGATATACTTCTTCAATCATCTTGAGGACTGTCTCAGGAGACATATCTTTTGGAAGCGTTATGACCTTCTTATCCACCAATCTCTTTAAAAGTTCGGCATCAAAGCGATACCGATAGTAAGCCATAAACAATATAACATCCTGACCAACCACATCTCGTTCTACATTACCAAATACACCTTGTTGTTGTTGAAGCAGTCTGATCAAGGATTTCTTGAAATCGCTCACTGACGTCCTTCGTAAAACCTCTGCGTTCCGAAGCTGTTCATCCTTAAACCAAGAAACAGCTAAATCAATAAATAATGGACGCCCTTCCGCCTTTTCAGTGATCGCGCCTAACACATCCGCAAAATCAGACGCGTCAGACACCTCGCGTTTACGAAGAAAATACTCCATTGCCTCTTCATCCGTGAAACCCCTGAGAGGATATGGGTGAATATAACTTTTTTCTTCAAGCATATCCCGTCCAGCAATCACAAATCGAAAACCAGGTAGTTCTGGCACCAATTTAAACAAAATCCAACGACCCACCTCGTCTCGTTGAACTCGTTCGAAGGTATCAATGAATAAAATTGGCGTTGTCGTTTCAGATAATGATTTACAATCTTCAATAAACGCCCGCCCGGCTCTTTTTTCCATGTCAGTTATTGTTTCGGTTTCAAAATTCTCCCTGCGTCCAATATCAATTTCTCGTTTGATATTATCGAAATTAACAAAACATGTGCCTCTACTTTCGTACGCTTTTTGTAATAAATCAACAATATGCTCCTGAACACCCTCCACACTGTGATGCGCCGTTGAGTACATATCCATAATAGATTCAGGGAGAAGCAGATTATTGTGGTTACTTAAGCCTTGGGCTACTGAAAGCATTTTGCGTAATAACCATGTTTTCCCTATACCTCCCTCTCCGGGAATAAACAAAACGCGATAACCCGCCTTTCCGTTAGAGAGGCGTTCAAATTCCTCCAAATATTCCCGCCGACCAACGAACAGGTTCTCAAACGCACTTCCAGATTCAGCGCTCATCAATCCTCCTGACCTCAGTAGTTAATCAAACCGTTCTGGGAAAATCTGACGTTACGAACACCTATTTAAGCTGGGTTTCGGCACGAACCTGCCGCACCTTTTTTAATAATTCTTCAAATTTTTCTTTCCCGATCAATTCAGGGAGTTCGCTATCGCCTTCCAGTTCGTGATATAACCGATCCAATGCTGACGCTCGCAAATCCGGATCGCGTTGCGAGTACCCTTGTAATCGTTGTTCCAGAAGGCCCGCAAGCGATGCTTTCTTATTTGAATGAGAGTCACTTGACACTTGATTCAGACAAGATTGTTGGTAGAGCTCTTCTACAATATAGACCCCGCGGTTATCGCCTGCATTCTTGATCCAATCGCGATAGATTTCGATTGCAATTTGGTTTACCTGCGCGTACAGGTCCGGCTGATGACGGCGGATATTTTCTCCAAGAATGTGACGTAAGGTATGATCCAGCGCATACCCTTTGCGGCGATCATCCCACCAGACCAACTGGGTCGCTCTTAGGCTCGAGAGCACTCCACCGAATTCTTCCCGCTGGTACTTGGCAAAGGATGGCAATGTTTTTGTTAAAATCTCGCGTAGCATAATAACATCAAACTGACGAACCAACGCCAGCATGCGACATGCGGTTGCCAATTCGTTGGAAACATATTTGAACGCGTAAGCTTCCACAAATTCCTGAACAAGTCCATCAATCAGGTTAGTTTCGATGCTCGAAAACTGATCTAAAGGTGGAATTTTACCTTCTTTAGCCAGATAATCCAATTGTCGTAAAGCGACCACATCCGCAAAGGGATGACCCAAAGTAAGCCGACGTACTGGCTCAGAAAATTTTTCCAACGGGAATGTGCTATTCTTTTTGAATAATTTGACTGTATCATCATTGTCAAACGGTTTTAATTCCTGGCACCGCAGACGACGGCGGACTTCAAATCTTTTCCAACGCTGAGGTCTTCTTCCCGCCCAAACAATCAAACATTTACCATTCTGGATCAATGGGTTAAGCACCCATTCTTCCAGCCATGTAACCAGATCCTGATCCGCAAACTCGGTTTCATCAAACAACAGGACCACTGGGTCTCGTTTCGATACTTCTCCAACAAATTGTACAAATGCTCGCGCCATATCCGAATGTTTAAGTTGTCTTTGCTTTATATCTTTGTCATCAGTGGAGAAAGAACGATAATCAGCAATTGCATCTTGTACTTTTTTCGACTCAAGACCTCCAAACCCTTCCAACAAACCTTGGATCAACCCAGTGGCATTTACCTCCTCTCGCCCACGCGTCGGGGCATCAGCCTGCAGCTCTGGCTTGGTTTTAAAGTTTATCAAAGCATAGGGAACACTCGCGATATGGCATTCTTCGGCCAGCAATTTGAGCAGTTCACTTTTGCCAATGCCCGGACTGCCATACCATTCATAAATAGTCTGGAATACCGAACCTAGCACACGAATCCGTTCGAGCGCAGACGAAAATTCTCCCCTCTCATCCAAACGATTAACAGGCGTTACCTGCCATTGACTTAAATGGATTGTTGGTGATTTCATTGGAACACCTCTTCAGCGCGCTGACGGGCGCGTTCCCAAGTCGCCCTGATAATTTTATCATCCAAACCTCGATTCAGGCGAAAATGCTCAACCAGCATTTCATTCCCCACATACAGCAACGCGCGGGGACTGCCTTTTTCTTTGGCAAAATCAAGCATCCAGCCGCGAATTTTTGATAGATCATCAGCACAAATCTCCTTAATAATATCCTCGGAAGTTTTACTAGGGTCGAATGTATCAGGGCTAATCGTGCTTTTTTGATATGCCGCTCTTACACGTGAATCAAATACCTCTTCGAGATCTTTATACGCCCATGTGATTACCTGCTCAGAGAATTTATCCAAACGTAGTGATTGCAGGCATTGTGGTCGAATCTCTATAGGCAAGAAGAATTTAAATATTAGTTTTGGTATGCCAATAATTTTTGGCGCAGACGCTAAAGAATGGATCAAATCAAAAGCTGGGCTGTAGTCTTTTTGATCTCCATAATACTGAGGTTCATCCACATCATCTACCAATATGTAAATCGCTTTAAAACCCAATAGGGAACAAAGATGAACGAGTTCTTCTAATAGTTCGACAACGGAAACGCTCCCGGCATCTATTGTCTCCACATCCTCAAAATTCAACAAATTGGAAAACAATTTTACAGCCTGTTGGGCACCTGGAGGTAATGCCAATGATGTAATATCAAGAGTGCCTTTTGCGATATCCAAGAGGCGTTTGGGGGAAAAGTAATACTCCACGCCTTCCACTTCGCCTAAAAGGTAGTTTATATCCCACGAGTGGAGGGCTTTAAATTCTCTTAAGTACCATTTAAACAACTCTCGAGTTCTTTCTGTTTGAAGAATTTCATCGCTAATCTCTTTGCGACTTTCAACCACGGACTCAAACAACCTTTTGATAATCAACCCAATTATTTCCACAACATGATGCCGAGGAATAACCTGCTTCGGATCATGCTTGGCATTCTCTAGCACGCGGTCAAAATTATTGTAAGATACAGCCAGCACAGAGCCGGCGCCTGTTTTTAGATCATCATCAAATGATTTTTGAAGTCTCAAACGAAGCGCTGTTTTACCAGCTCCTCTGCCCGCAAAAATAAACCGGGGTCCGGGTATGTCTGTTTCACCCTTAATACTCTCGTAATATGGAAATTCAATAAAGGCTTCATTCTCACTAGACAATAATAAACTATCCGCTTCTGCCCGGATTGATTCTGGGTTAAACGGGTCTTTAAGCCCCTTGGCTTTTAGCCATAATTCACGATTCAGTAGTTGTTCTTTCATACTTGCACCTGTCCCTAGTTTGAAAAATCCAGAGCGACAATGTGATTACCTCACATTAAGGGAACATTAATTTAATCCAGTATACCACGTATTATACGCCTAACGTAAGTTTTACATCCTTACGAAATTCTTTGGTGTCCAATGTTCGTCCTGCCCCGTAACTTTTATATGAAACGATTTCATTTTCCACACCTTGATATAGCCAGATTTCCTCCGCCAAATTACCAGTCGCAACTTGCGCCAGCATGAGGGGATGAACATCGAGTGGAAAGGAACCTCCAAGTAACCAAAGTTGCCCCCCATCTAAAGTAACAGGAAGGTTTATCTCAAGTTGAGGGAAATAGATGGAATCCCCTTGATACAATGTGAACTTGTGAACAAACTCGAAGCCCCTTTTAACAATTTCACGAACTTTGATCAATCGGCAGCTCCTGTGCTTTTGCTGCAAGTCTGCTAAGAATTCATGCAAAGGGGTATGATAGTTAGCGATTAGGTCCTTACAAACTTCCTCAGGCTGAGGACCGTCATGTGCAAAGCGATTTCTCTCATCATTTATTTTCCGTAAAAAATCCTTATGGGATTTCATTAACTGTTGTGTGCCTTTTATCAAGGGGTGTTTAATTCCTAATGACGCGCACAACCCAGGAAGCGTTTCACAACAATATCGCCACCGGCCCATATACACGCGCTGCATATCAATATCAGCCCGCACCAATCGTTCTCCAGTCTTCGCACCCTCCGCCTGATACAAGAGAGAGATTACAGCAATCGCGAGATAACCGGTAGCCGCTTCGATCAAGTCAAACAATTTCCACGCTTTCACTTGTGCGGATGGCTCCCGAGAATAAGCAAGGTACGCCATCGCCAGTGGAGTTGGCAACTCATGACGGGGCCAATCGTCAGGGCGGGGAGTAGCTATACCTTGTACAGGAATATTTTCGTTAACTACGTTGCCCTCCTCAGAAACGATCACTACTGACGACTCGCTCAATAACTCCGAGTTCATTCGCAATTCAGCGCTATCCAGATCTCTTTCAGTCAGCAAATATGATTCCGTCCCGCTTTCAGCATCACCGGCTTGGCAACGCGCACGGATGGCATAGTCTCCCAAGAGGATCAAATGACGCGCGTTTCCTCTGGCACGCCGAACCAACTCCAAATCCATTTGGTTCCGCATAGCGGGGACGCAAACTGCGTCTAAACTGGAAATGGCCCCGTTACTACATTGAGCTAATCGTCTATGCAAAATTTCCAATAGACCAGCTTCCTCCAATTGAATACTCAAAATATCCAGCCGATCTTTGCGCACCTTTCGGGTTGCTTCTAAAATGGACGACTCCATCTCGGCGGGTGCAAAAACCTTAAAAGCGACATGGGGTGTCGAATTCATTAGGTTCAGATTGGACAATAGAGGCACAATAATAGCTCCAGCGGCGTCAGGATCATCGGCAGTGTCATGTGTCTCATCTAGCCCATCGATTAAAATATAAACCGCGTGCAAGCCAATATCGGTAATTAATTCAGCAAATCGTTTCAACATATCCGATGGAAGCACTTTTTCTCGAGCAGAAAGAAGTAACCCCATCTCTACTTCGGTCAGTTCGATCCCAGATCGTGATTCGCTGGTCTGAATAAAACCTATAGGTGTCTGATGATCGCCCTGAACGATTTCTTTTCCCAGAACATCGCGCGCATCCTTATATTTTTTGAGAGACAAGTTTTTACGAAAGAAAACCAGAAAGGATTGCAGTTCAATTCTTCGAAGCGGATCCATCTTCCGAGCACGGTCTGCCATATCAGGAAGGGATGTAAGTAAATCTACAAATCCTGGAATAGCACGATTGAGAATCTCCGTAACATGTGTATCCACCAAGTCAGATGCGGAGGTAACAGCATCAAGATGTAGAGGAAATTGTGTATAGAACACTGGAAGTGCTCGCATGGTTTGGTTGTAATTCTCCCCTGAATTTTCTGTGAAAAAAATACCCTGACGACAAAAGTGAGCCAGCATCAACCGGACCGTGGATTTTCCGTGTCCACGGGCAGCAAAAACTAAACTCGATTTGGGTCGAAGTGGATTTCCTAAAATTCTATCAAATCCTTCAGGCTTTACAAATGTGGCATGTAGAAAATCGGTAGCATGGTCGGCCTCACTACCCGCCTCAGTTGTCTCAAAGGGGTTTTGCAAAAAACCAAAGGATTTGAGCCATGATTCGAACGGGATCATTGCGCTCCAAATTACAGAAAAACATTACTGGTGCGTCAGATTCATTTTACCTCAAAAACGGATTACTCCTCTTCTCCTCCCCCACCGTCGTTTCGGGACCGTGACCGGAGAGCAAACGCGTTTCATCGGGTAAAGTAAATATCTGCTCGCGGATGCTTTTTTCGAGCGCGTGCCAATCTCCGCCGGGGAGGTCGGTTCTGCCCACGGAGCCGGAGAAGATGAGGTCGCCGCAGAAGCAGACGCTTCGACTTCGTTCGCCTAACGGCTCACTCCGCTCAGCGCGGAAATCGGCGGCGGGAACGTATAAAACGCAGTGACCAGTTGTATGTCCGGGGGTGAAGCGGACCTCAAAATCCACAGAGCCGAGTTTCAACTTCATCCCGTGAACAAAATCAATCGTCGGTTCGGGACCCGGGTCAATGTCGAATCCAAACAACGAGCCGCCTCCGCCCGCGCGCCACAAGACGTGATCGTTCGGATGTAACGCAACCAATGGAAGAGGATTCAACGCATCGGCAATTGCGCCCGCGCCGCCGATGTGATCGAAGTGCGCGTGCGTGTACCAGAGATGACCGATGCGCCAGCCGCGTTTTTGCGCGGCATCCAAAATGATGCGACCGTCCCACGCGGGGTCAATGACCGCGGCTTCTTTCGTTTCAGAATCCGCGACGAGATACGCGTTGGTCTGCGCGGGACCGAGGGTGAACGAAACAATCTCAAGCATGGATCAATCTCCGAGGGACGATACTGCTGATAATAATGGAAACGCCGATCATCACAAGCGCGAGCGGATAAATCGAAAGGGGATTCTTTTCATAGATCAAACCCGCCAACGGCGGAACCAAAATATAAATGATCGCGTTGATCGTTTCGATCACGCCATACGTGAGTCCCATTTGCGATGGGTGGACGAACGAACGCGCCTGCGCCATCGCCAGCGGACGCGAGGCGCGAAACCCGCCGAGCAAAAAATATCCGAGCGCGAGGATCGGCGTTCCCGTCCCGCACCAGAGGATGACGGCGAACGCGGCGACCAGAATCTGCGCGACGACGTATCCGCGATGCGGCTCGAGGCGGCTGAGCGTGAGCGCGAGGAGCGAATTGCCCAACGCGCCCAACGCGAACACAAACCCGATGTTCGAAAGCGAGAGTCCGCGCGCGTCTTCTAAAAAGTTCGGCGTGAGCGGCTGGGCGATATACATGGCAAACACGGCGAAGCCGATCACGCCGAGAAAATATTTCAAGCGCGTGTTGCTCAACAAATTAAGCGGAGGCGCTTCGGGGTCGTGACGATCTATCGGCTGATTTTGAATCAGGCAAATGAACAACGACGAAAGCACAAAGACTCCCGCCGCGACGGAATATACCGAATGCAAACCGTAGCGCTCGCCGATCCAACCGCCGGTGATGGGACCCAGCGCCATGCCCATGCTGAACGTGGCGGTGGTCATCGAAAGCGCGGTTCCCACAGACCAATTGCCTCGCGCCGCAGTGACGTAACTTCCCAGCGGCGACGAGACGAACGCGGTCAGACCGTAACACATCATGCCGACGAGAAACATCGGCAAGTCGCGCGCGAACGCCATGACGATCGTCGAGAACAATCCCGTCAGCCATGCAATGATGAGCAAAGGTCGGCGCCCGATTCGATCCGCGAGTCTGCCCGCGGGAATGTGCGTGATCGCCATCGCCGCGCCGAACGCGCCAAGGATGAGTCCAATCTCCGCTTCACTGCTCCCCAATTCTTTGAGGTAGATGGGCTGGAAATTAAAAAACAACCCTTCGCCGAATCCCCATGTGAGAAGCGCGAGCGCGACGAAGACAAGATTGCGATTCAAACATTTCCTCCAACGCGCTGGATGAACTCCAGCGCCGCTTCGAATACTTGATGACGAGCCGCGTCTTTCGTGACGACGTGACCTGACTCGGCTACGTAAAGTTTTGTTCGCCCTTCGACGTTGACCAGCGCGGCGTGGATCCTTTCCATGTTTTCGGGCAGCACGTACGCATCGTCTTTCGAGTGCATGAGCAGCACAGGCACGTTAACATTCGGCAGAGCCGCGCGCATTTCAATGATCAATTTCTTCAATTCCGCCGTCGAGCGGATAGGATTTTGCGGATACGAAACCTGCTCGCGGAACGCGTCCTTGTCGAACCAGCCGCTGCCCGGGACGCCTTTCCCTTTGGGGTTATATTTTTTGAATACGCTGACCAGTTTCAACATCCAGATCGGATAATCGCGCGGCAACGCGAACGGCGTAGACATCGCCACGACTCCGCTCACCTTCAACTTGGTAGACATCAACAACGACAGCACGCCGCCCATCGAAAGCCCAACGAGAAAAATATGATCCGATACCCCGCGCAACAGATGATAGCCGTCTTCAACGGACGCCATCCAATCCGTGTAGCGCGAGCGGATCATATCTTCGGGCTTGGTCGCGTGACCTGCGAGTCGAATGCCGAGGCAGGTGTATCCATGCTGATTCAAAAACTCCCCCAGCAAACGCATCTCTTTGGGAGCGCCGGTGAATCCGTGAATGAGAAGGCAGGCGGGTTTAGCAGAATCGCCGAGAAAGAAAAACGGCTCCGCCGTTTCGATGATCTGTGACATGCGGTGATTATAGACTATCGTGACTTACGCAGGTCAAAATCTTTTGCCGCGAATTACACGAATTATCACGAATTTTTTATACAATTCGCGTGAATTAGCGAAATTCGCGGCTTGATCCTTGGGTTTTGCGTAAGTCTTGGCTATTAGGTTCTTATCCCAATTGCACTGCGACAAGATGAACGACGCGATTTGTATACCAACTATCTACCGCGCATCCACGCGGGACGGAGGCTTGCCACCTTTTTGTAGATCGGGCAACTCTTCGCGTGCGCGCCCTGCAAATACCCCGTAGACATGAGGAACTCGTTCACGATCTCGCCACCGGTGAAGACGAACGTCTTTTTGAATAATTTCGTCCCCTCGTCTTTTGTCAGCGGATGATGTGCGTCGAGCCAGCCTTTGAACGAGCCGAATTCCTTTTGCAACGATTGAATTCGTTTTGCGTTTTCAATCGCGGCATTCACTTTCAGGCGGTTGCGGATGATGCCCGCGTCCGCAAGGAGGCGCGCGCGATCCTTCTCGTTGAACTTCGCCACCTTTGCAATGTCGAATCCGCGATAGGCTTTGCGGAAGTTGTCCGCCCGTTTCAGAATCAGAATCCACGACAGCCCCGCTTGATTGATCTCAAGGATCAATCGCTCGAAGAGCAGGTTATCGTCCTCGAGCGGAAATCCGTATTGAGTGTCGTGATATTCCTTGTTGAACAAGTCATCGGGGTGTGAATTAACGTAACCGCAGTAGGTGGTCATGCGTTGATTTTACCGTTAACTCAAGAACCGACCGCAAGGGTCGGTTCTTGAGTGTAGCGGGCTTCAATCCCCTTCGGGGCTTTTTGTTTGCATATGATGGCAATGGGACGCGAGTCAGCACGGCACACTTCACAGGCGCGAGCGGATCGCCCGACTCGACCACGTCCTATTACATGGGCGGACAGTTCGAAGTGAAAGATGGCGCAACCAAGAAATATTACTCCATCGCAGGGATGATGGTTGCGGTCAACGATGCAACGGGATTACAATACCTCCTAACCGACCACCTCGGCTCGACCGTTGCAGTCACAGACAGCAGTGGAACTTTAACAAGTCAGCAGCGATACCTTCCCTTCGGCGAAGAACGCGCCATCCCCAATTCTCCAATCCTTGTAACTGACTTCACGTTTACGGGTCAACGCGACTTGGGTGACATGGGATTGATGGATTACGACGCGCGTTTTTACTCGCAATCGTTGGGGAGATTCATCCAACCCGACACCATCATACCCAGCATTTCCATTCCTCAAACTTGGAGCCGATACAGTTACACCCAAAATAACCCGATCAAATTCACAGATCCAAGCGGGCACTTCATCGAAACTCTCTTCGATGTTGCGATGATCATTGTGGATGTTGCAGACATTGCCCAGAACGGCTTGAATGTGTCCAATGGCGCATCATTGGTACTCGATGTTGCGGCGGTAATCATTCCCGGCATCCCTGCCGTTGGCGGAGCGATTATCAAAGCCGGCAAAGCCGCAAACGCCGTTGATAACGCAATGGATGCGGCGAAGCTGGTCAACAAGGTGGATAATGCCATTGATGCTTCCAAGTTGACGGACAACTTAGGCGATGCCGCAAACATTGTTGGCGACTTTTGTAGTTTCAGCGCAGATACGGAGGTCGCAACCTCCGAGGGCTCACAGACTATCTCTACCGTCGAAGTAGGCGACTACGTTCTGGCATGGAATGAAACTGACGGAACATTTGGATACTATGAAGTCACCGATACTTTCTCTCATGAAGATAAAGTTCTCACCGAACTTGTTGTTGATGGCGAATGGATCGAAACTACCCCTGAGCATCCGTTCTATGTAGAAGGCAAAGGTTGGACGCCTGCGGATGAATTAAGGACAGGTGACAAAATCCGTCAAGCCGATGGCACGACAGGTATTGTCTGGCTGAAATGGAATGTTTACAAAACACAGGAGATGTATAATCTCACCGTTGATACCGCTCACACGTTCTTCGTAGGTGAGGGTCAGTGGTTGGTGCATAATGCGTGCAAACCTAAAACACCAAACATTCATGGAAATAGCCTCGACAGTCCAAAAGAAACAATACTATACGAGTTGGTAAATAAAGAGACTTTGGAGCATTTAAAATTTGGAATCACTTCCGACCCCGCGAAAAGATATACCAAAGAATTTATGAAAGACAAGTTGATGGTTGAACTTGATCGAGGTCGACGACGATTAATGCATGAAATAGAAGGGTCTTTGATATTGAATAATCCGCGCGGCCTGCTTCAGTTCGGTGCTCATTAGAAGAAGTTATGATAGGCTATTTCACTCGAGCAGGTAATTGGAATGTAGCTATAGGGTTTAATCCTTACGAGCGAGTCTTTAATAATATTCTTAAGCGAAAGATTGAGGATAAAGACTTTGGCATTGGTTTGGATTTAATTCTAATTGAATATACCCTTGAGGGAAGTTATCTTCAACTTCCTGCCAAGCCCATTAAAGTATTACCTTATAGCAAAAAGCAACGCGCGCTCTCAGTGGTTGTGGGAGTTTCTAAAGAATTTGGAAATATGTCTGATATCTCCAAGCGACAGTTCATTATTAACACTACAATCGAATCTGTCAAGCTTGTCCAGAAAAAAATGCAGCGACTTGGATTTAATGATATTGATTTCAAATCGCTTCTTGATGATATTCAGGAATGTGCAATAGAGTACTTAAAATTACCCGAAATTAAATATATTTCCACGCAAGCAGATTAAACCTCGTTTAGCAGTACACTGATCGATGTGCGTCTTGACGCGCAAGGTGTTGATGCTACTACAAGCGGCACACTGTACTTCGACGATCCTTCGCCAGGCTCAGGACAAGTTTCGAATCGCGCCGATTCTCGTACATCGGCACACTGACCGACCCCGGCGTGGACGATCCGCAAGCCACCAATCAACCCGGCTGGTTCGCGCGGAGGGGCGACCCCTCCCCAGCCCTCCCCAAATACGACGAGGAAAATCTTGTATGCGGATTCAAACTGTGTATCGTCGGATTTGGGGGAGGTGCCGTAGGCGGAGGGGGTCGAAATGAAAACGGTCCCCGGCGCAACGTCCGCGAGACCGTTTTGTGTTTCAATTTCGAAACTACGCGGCTACGATTTCAACCGCGTTCGTCCACAATTCGTCTTCGCTCAAATCCACCTTGTCGTCCCATGAAATGCCGTATCCGCCCGCGTCTACTTTTACCTGCTTGAAAAAGACATCGTTTTCCAACACCTTGAACGCATCATACTTTTCGATCAGGGGTTTGCAGTCGTACATTTTTTCCACCCCGTTGTCGAATGTGACGGTCAATTTTTTATCATCCGCAGGGGATACTGAAAGGATTTTCGGACTGTTCATGGTTACCCCGCTTCCGAAAGGACAAGTATTGGAATCTCCTGCACCCGCTTCAAATCCAGATCGTTAGTGAGGAAGGCGTCGCAACCCGATTCAAGGGCGATAGCAAGTTGAAAAGCGTCAGTGAGAGAAATGTTATAACGCGCGCGCAAGTCGGCGGCTCGGCTTGCGACCAAATCGTCAATGGGATGGAATAAAACATTC